>CANSJB010000009.1 GCA_947647115.1 uncultured Clostridium sp.
GCAACTGACTTGTAATCAGTAGGTCATCTGTTCGAATCAGATAAGTGGCTCCAATAACTTAGAACTAGACTGGTTATAGAACTGGCCTAGTTCTTTGTTTTATATAAAGCAAAAGAAGATAGAATACATTGTGCCAATTGTTATTTATTAATATCAATTTATAAAGGAGCAAACAATAATCATGGAAGAAAACAAAGAAAAAAATATAGTCAATAAAGTAATCATTGTAACAGGTGGCTCAAGGGGAATAGGAGCAGCAATTGTAAAAAAATTAGCCAAAAATAACTATAAAATAGTACTAAACTATCATCAGTCAGAAAAAGAAGCCTATAAAATAAAACAGGAATTAGAAAGTCAAGGCAAAAAAATAGAAATTTTTAAAGCAGATGTTTCAAAAAGAAATCAAGTACAAGAATTAATCAAATTTACATTAGAAAAGTATAAAACCATAGATGTACTTATAAATAATGCAGGGATTGCACAAACGCAGTTATTTACCAATATCACAAATGAAGAATGGAATAATATGATACAAGTAAATCTAAATTCTGTATTTTATTGTACACAAGAAGCATTAAACACAATGATACAAAACCAAATAGGGTGTATTATTAATATCTCATCTATATGGGGAAGTACAGGTGCATCATGCGAAGTAGCATATTCTACTACAAAAGCAGCAATAAATGGAATGACAAAAGCATTAGCAAAAGAACTTGCACTATCAAACATTAGAGTAAATGCAATTGCACCAGGTATGATAGATACAGATATGAATAAAGAATATACCAAAGAAGAAATAGAACAAATAAAACAAGAAATACCACTACAAAGAATAGGAAAACCAGAAGAAATTGCAAAATGTGTACAATGGTTAATAGAAGATAAATATACAACAGGACAAATCATTGGTATAAATGGCGGTTGGTATATATAATAAAAAAGATTAGAAACAAAAGTCTCTAATCTTTTTTATTTATTCATCATTTGTAATTTTTCTTTTGTAATTTCCAGAAATTAGCTTTGGTAAATATGTAATAACTTTGTAGATAGCTAAACGAATCTTCTTGCTCCAAATATAAGACTTTCTAAGCTTTCTAGGATTTGCGATTTCAAAAGGCTCACTTGCAACTAAAGCAAGCTCTAACTTTTCAATAGGGAAAATATAATTTTGACCACCATTATTATCCCAAGAGCCTTTAGCATCTCTAAAACAAAAGTTAAAAGTTTCAAAAGATGCAAGCTCTACCTCTGCTTGAAAACCAAGTTCTGTTTTTTCCATTTCAATTTCATTTAAGTTTTCCCAATTAAGACCAAAACCATAATGAAGAAAAACATTTTCAGAACCATTTTCAAAAAGAGCACCTGTATAAGATAACTTTATTTTGGAGTTCTCCACTAATTTATCTGTATTAAAAAAAACATTTTTAACTAATTCCATTTAAACTTCTCCTTATTTATCTCTTGTTTATCTAATTCGATATTATAATATTAAATTTTTTATAATTCAAGTGTTTTTGACAAAAACATTATTTATTATCTAAATTTGTACCAACAACCTTACCTACAATATAAAAATCCTCTTTTGGATTTAAACAAATATCCTCTACAGCTTTGTCCTCAGCCCTTAAAACAACACCATCTTTACGAACAATAAACCTACGAAGCAATAATTGGTTTTTATAAGAAAATAAACCGATATCTCTATTATCTAAAGGAGTATTAAACTCAATATAAACATAAGAATCTTTTTTTAACTTTGGTTCCATCGTAGTATCATTTACTTTAACTGCAATAGAAGCTCCAGGAAAACTAGATGGACAATCTACTAGGCTACCTAAAGAATCAAAACTAGGAATTTTATTATAAGGAATATGAGCCACAGCCTTATAAGAAAGATGTTCTTCTGTAAGCTCTTTATCATAAGTATACATCAAAGGACGATAAGGAATTCCCATTGCTTTACACATATTTCTAAGCACTTTATGACTAGGATTTCTTTCTCCTTTTTCAATATGAGTCAAATGACCAGTATTAATGTTAGTTCCCCTAGCAATACTAGCTTTTGTCATTTTATTTTCCTTACGAATATAAGCAATCATTTCACCTATCATAACCGATACCTCGTATTCCAAAATTTTCTACTCCCATTATATTAAAAAAAGAAAAACTTGTCTAGTCAAAATGATAAAAAATTATAAAATATGACAAAAACTACTTGAAATTTTATTGTAAAACTTAAAAAGATATGGTAATATTATTTTATACAAAAGTATATAGTGTATAAAGGGGAAAAAGATGAAAGAAGAAAAGAATGAAAAGATAAATCAAGATACTAACAAACAAGAAGAAAATAAACAAGAAGAAGTAGTGAAAAACACAGAAGAAATAAGACAAGAAAAGACACAAATAGAAAAGATAGAAGAAAAACCAAACACACAAGAAACAAAACAACAATTTAAACCAGTAGCAAATTATGAAGTAAAAAGAAAAGACAAAAAAAAGCTAATTACTATTATAACAATATCTATCGTTTTATTTACAATACTTCTATTTTCAATTATCTTTTCACTATTAAATATAAATAATGATAAAATATTATCAGGAATTACAATTTTAGGAATAGATGTAGGAAATCTAACAGCCAAGGAAGCAGCAGAAAAAATAAATGATGCTATCAATAGTAGATTTTCTGATGAAAATAATACCTTAATCTTAAAAAGAAATGACAAAGAAATTAGTGTAACAGCCAATACCTTCAATAGCAAATTTGACATAGAAGAAGCAACAGCCAAAGCACATAATATAGGAAGAGATGGAAATATTATTACTAACAATTATGCTATCTTAAGTACAAAACTATTCAAAAAAGAAATAACACCAACCCTATATCTAGATGAAGAACTATTAAACAATACTATTTTAGATATCAATTCCAAAATGGAAGATAGAGTAGTAGAATATAGTTATTATGTAGAAGATGAAACCCTAACTATTGTAAAAGGAAAAGCTGGATATAGTGTCAATAAAGAAGAACTAAAAAACAAAATTTATAACCAAATATATAATATCCATGCTAATTATCAAGTAATTGAAATACCAACAACTTATAAACAGCCTGAAAAGATAGACCTAGAAAAAATACACACAGAAATTTATAAAGAACCAAAAGATGCTTATGTATCTAAAAACCCAACAAAAGTAAATATGCATGTCAATGGAGTAGACTTTAAAATATCCATGGCAGAAGCACAAAAACTATTAGAACAAGACAAAGAAGAATATACCATACCATTAAAAATAACCATACCTAAAAAAACAATTAATGACTTAGGAGAAGAAGCATTTCCAGAACAATTAGCAAGCTTTTCAACAATCTATGATGCAAGTAATAGAAATAGAAGTACAAACTTAGAACTTGCAGCCAAAAAAGTAAATGGAACTGTAATTATGCCAGGTGAAAAATTCTCTTATAACACAGTAGTAGGAAAACGAACAATAGAAGCAGGTTTTAAAGAAGGAACTGCCTATATAGGAGGAAAAGTAGTACCAGATGTAGGAGGAGGCATATGCCAATTATCTTCTACAATGTATAACACAGCACTACTTGCCAATTTAGAAATAACAGAAAGAAGTAACCACATGTTTTTAACAGGATATGTAGCAGCAAGCCGTGATGCAACAGTATATTATGGAAGCTTAGACTTTGCTTTCAAAAATACAAGAGCTTATCCAATTAAAATAGTAGCTACCTGTAAAAATGGAGTATGCAAAGTAAGCATATATGGTATTAAAGAAGAAAAAGAATATGATGTAATAATACAATCTAAAGTTACTTCCTATATCAATTATGCTACAAAATATAAAGACGACCCAACCCTAGAAGAAGGAAAAGAAATAGTAGAACAAACAGGAGTAAATGGATGTAGAAGTGAAGGGTATAAAATACTAAAACTAAATGGAAAAGTAGTATCACAAACGTTACTTTCTAAAGATACCTATAGCCCAAGAGAAAAAATAGTAAGAAGAGGAACTAAAAAAGTAACAAAGCCGCCAACAAATACAAAGCCAGAGCAAACAAAGCCAGAAGAGACAACACCAGAAGAAACAAATACAATTCCATAAAGAATAGAAAAAATGTTATGAATCAACTCAATTCATAACATTTTTTCTTGACTTTTCTCACTTTAGTAGCTATACTGTATAAAGAAAGGGGACAATATGAACCTAGAAGAAGAAACCAAATATCTTATTAAAAAATATGGAATTAGTGCAAACAAAAACTTAGGGCAAAACTTCTTAATAAACAATGAAGTAGTAGCCAATATTATACAATCAGCACAAATTACAAAACAAGACATTATAATAGAAATAGGACCAGGGCTAGGAACACTAACAAGTGTACTATTAGAAAAAGCAAAAAAGGTAATTGCCATAGAGTTAGATAACAAAATGATTAACATTCTACAAGATAGATTTAAACTTTACGAAAACTTCACACTAATTAATAAAGATGTACTAAAAATAGATTTTGACTTACTATTAAAAGAACAAGAAATAGAAAATCAAACCATTAAAATCGTAGCAAATCTGCCATATTATATCACAACACCAATTATCACCAAATTACTAGAAGAAAAAGTAAAAGTACAAAGTATTACCATTATGATACAAAAAGAAGTAGCAGATAGATTAGCACAAATACCAGGAGAGAAAAACTCAGGAGCAATTACATATTGTGTACATTACTATAGCCAGCCACAAAAAATAATGACAGTACCCAATACATCCTTTATACCTATGCCACAAGTAGAATCAGAAGTAATGAAATTAGTTATTAGAAAACAGGCGCCAGTAGAGCTTGAAAATGAAGCTTTATTTTTTAAAATAATAAAAGCAAGCTTTATGCAAAGGAGAAAAACACTAATTAATGGACTTTCTAATAACAAAATAGCAAACAAAGAAACAATAAGGCAGATTCTAAACCAAATGAATCTTCCAGAAAATATAAGAGGTGAAACCTTAAGCATGGAACAATTTGCAAAAATAGCAAATTATTTAAATTCACATTAAAACTATTGACAAACAAGTATATGCGCAATATAATAATGAATATTGCACATATACAAAAGATATTATTGGCTCAGTTAAGAGAACATCGACTCTTAAGCAGTAAGTACCTACTAAATGAGAATATGCCAAATCTCTTTTGAGTGTAAAGAAATAGAAATTATAATGAAACTATTAGGAAATGGAGATGCACCACTTTCAGATCAGTTTGTCTATAATCACTATTTAATGAAAAGCAGCAATTTCAATATGGGTGACTAGCTCAGTTGGTAGAGCAGCTGACTCTTAATCAGAAGGTCCAGGGTTCGATTCCCTGGTTGCCCACCAAAATGATACCAAACTCGAACTTTTGAAAAATGATAAGAGTTCGAGTTTTAATATGTCTCAAATTTTGATATAATGTTTGTAAAAATTAAATAGAGAATTGTCAATTTAATAAACACACTTGTATATTGCCATTTTATATTGTAGGAGGTAAAAAATGAAATCTTTATATGGTTTAAAATATATAGCAATAGATTTAAATAATTTAAACATGGCTTATAAAATTCAAAAAGAAACATGGCCAGACGATCCGGATTATGATGATTTATACGATAAGGCAGTAAATAAGAAGGACGATAATTGTTTTTTTCTTGTTTATGATAATGAAACTTTAATTGGAATTACAGGAGTAGATGTTTTTAAAGAATATCCTGATACTATATGGCTTGACTGGTTTACTATTTTGCCCAAACATAGAAAAAAAGGTTATGGGAAAAAAGTTTTACTTGATACGATACAATATTGTAAAGAATTAAATAGATATGATGTATTTAGAGTAGAAACTAAATACTATGAAAATAGACCAGCATTATTCTTATATGATAAAGTAATGCAAACGAAAGAAAATTATACAATTGAAGATACAGACACTCTAAAGAATAATGCAATAATATATTCTTATTCCCTTAATGGGAAATTAGAATTATGGAATAACAGATATTTAGGCTTAAGGGAATATTACGATAATTTAAAATAGAAGTTGTTGTACGTCCTTTCTTAGGGCACAAAATGATAGCAACTTACAAATTTATAAAGTTTGTAGCTTACATTTTCATATATAAACTAAAAATACTCTCTTTTTTACTTAAATAATTATAACTTATCTAAAAAATTCACATAAAATTCACAAAAACAATATATAATAACAAAATAAAAACAAAAAGGAAAGAAGGAAAACTATGTTACAACTAAAAAATATAACCAAAGACTATGATGTAGCAGAAAATAAAGTACAAGCGCTAAAAGGTATAAACATAGAATTTAGAAAAAGCGAATTTGTTTCTATTTTAGGACCAAGCGGATGCGGAAAAACCACTTTATTAAACATCATAGGTGGCTTAGATAGGTACACCACAGGAGACTTAATCATAAATGGAAAAACTACAAAAGAATTTAAAGATAGAGATTGGGATGCCTACCGTAATTATTCCGTAGGCTTTGTATTTCAAAACTATAACCTAATACCACATCAAACAGTACTATCCAATGTAGAACTAGCACTTACCCTATCTGGTGTATCCAAAAAAGAAAGAAAACAAAGAGCCATAAAAGCATTAGAAGAAGTTGGACTAGGTGACCAGATTCATAAAAAACCAAACCAAATGTCAGGTGGACAAATGCAAAGAGTAGCAATTGCAAGAGCATTAGTCAACAACCCAGACATTATCTTAGCAGATGAACCAACAGGAGCATTAGATACAGTTACCAGTAATCAAATTATGGAAATCTTAAAAAACATATCTAAAAATAAACTCATTATTATGGTAACACATAATCCAGAATTAGCACAAAAATACTCTTCTAGAATTATTAAAGTATTAGATGGAAAAGTCATAGAAGACACCAACAGCTATCAAACCCAAAAGCCAAAACAAGAACAAACAAACCCAAAAAAACAAAGAACTTCCATGAAATTCTTTACGGCCCTAAGACTTAGCCTAAATAATCTACTTACTAAAAAAGGAAGAACCTTTTTAACTTCATTTGCAGGTAGTATTGGAATTATTGGAATCGCCCTTATTTTATCTATTTCAAACGGAGTACAAAACTATATAAACAAAGTACAAGAAGACACACTATCCTCTTACCCAATTACTTTACAAGAAGAAACAATAGACATGGCAAGTATGATGGGAACACTTATGAGCCAAATGCAAGAAGAAGCACAAATAGAAGAAGGGAAAATCTACTCAAAAGAAATAGTAGGAGAACTATTGAATACCATGTCAAGCAAAGTAGAAAAAAATAACTTAAAAGAATTTAAAAAATACTTAGAAACACAAGAAAACAAAATAAGCCAAAATGCAAATGCCATACAATATGTTTATGATTTAAAAATCAACCTATATTCAGCAAACACAGAAAATGGAACTTTACAAGTAAACCCAACACAAATTATGAAAGCAGTAGGAATGGAAGGAATGACAGGAAATGATAGCTTAGGAGGAGAAGCCCACATGATGGGAAACACTGATGTATGGCAAGAAATGCTAGACAATCAAACATTGCTAAAATCACAATATGAAACAGTAGCTGGAAAATGGCCAGAAAAATACAATGAAGTAGTACTAGTAGTAAGCCAAAACAATGAAATCAGTGACTATACCTTATACTCCCTAGGACTAAAAGACCAAGAAGAATTAAAAGAAAAGATGAAAAAAATACAAGAAGGAAAAGAATTAGAAAAAACAACCAAAGAAGAATACAGTTATGAAGATTTGTTGAACCTATCTTTTAAATTAGTACTAAATACAGACTACTACCAAAAAGAAAATGGAGTATGGTTAGACAAATCAGAAGACGAAAAATACATGAAAAACTTAGTAAACAAAGCAGAAACCATCAAAGTAGTAGGTATTATCAGACCAAATAAATCCTCAGTAAACACCGCAATGGACGGAGGAGTAGGTTATACCAAAGAACTAAACGAATATGTTATTAACAAAATCAACAATACCCAAATAGTAAAAGAACAAAAAGACAAAAAAGATGTAAATGTATTTACAGGTATAAAATTCCCAAAAGATTCAGACAAAGCAACATTTGATTTTAACAGCCTATCTAATGAGCAAAAAGCAAAATTAGCATCTTTAAGCCAACAAGAACTAGCCAAACTAATGCAAACCTATACTCAAAATGCAAAAGCAAGCTATGAAGAAAACATGCAAAAATTAGGAGTAGCAAATTTAGAAGAACCAAAAGCAATTTATATTTACCCAAAAGACTTTGAAGCAAAAGATGCCATAGCAGATGGAATAGAACAATATAATACGATACAAAAAGAAGCACAAAAAGAAGGAAATGTCATCACCTATACAGATGTAATTGGTGTTATGATGAACTCTGTCACAGTTATTATAGATGTTATTAGTTATGTATTAATAGCCTTTGTATCCATCTCCCTAATTGTATCATCTATTATGATAGGAATTATCACATACATTTCTGTACTAGAAAGAACAAAAGAAATAGGAATACTAAGAGCAATAGGTGCCTCAAAAAGAGACATATCAAGAGTATTCAATGCAGAAACTTTAATTGTAGGACTCATTGCAGGAGCATTAGGAATTGGAATAACCATACTATTATGTATACCAATCAATACTCTAATTGAAACCTTATCTGGAGTAAGTGGAGTAGCAGTATCACTTCCAGCAGTAGCAGCTGCTATATTAGTAGCCATTAGTATGGTACTTACTATGATAGCAGGGCTAATACCAGCAAAAATGGCAAGCAAAAAAGACCCAGTAGAAGCCTTAAGAACAGAATAATAATAAAAATAAGTAAAATGATTGCCTCTTCTTTTATAAAGTAGTAGAATAAAAACAGTAAAAACAAACAAACTAAAAATAAAAGAAGGGGTGATATTTATGTTAGAAATGTATAACACAAATATGCAAAATAATCAAACAACAAAAACAACGCAATACCAAAAAGGAAATTGGATTAACCTCCTCAACCCAACAGAAGAAGAAATACAACAAGTATGTAATAATATTGGCATACAACCAGACTTTATAAAATACGCACTAGACCCAGAAGAAAAAGCCAGAATAGATATAGAAGAAGATGATAATACCATTTTATTCATTATTGACATACCCATTAGAGAAAAAGAAGGAGATAGCCTAATATATAGCACCATGCCAATTGGAATCATATTTGTAAGAGACGACTATTTCATAACAGTATCACTCAAAAAAAATGACATCATACAAGACTTAAACAAAAACAACATGAAAAACATCATTACCTACAAAAAAAGTAGATTCCTATTACAAATACTATATAACAATGCAGCACTATACCTAAAACTACTTAAAAAAATAAACAAAGAAACAGAAATTGCAGAATCAGTATTAAAAAGTTCCATGAAAAACAAAGAACTCTTACAATTATTAGGCTTAGAAAAAAGCTTAGTGTACTTTACAACATCACTAAAATCAAATGAAATTGTCATGGAAAAAACCATGAGAGGAAAAATCATAAAACTATATGAACAAGACGAAGATATCCTAGAAGATGCCATTATAGAAAACAAACAAGCCATTGAAATGGCAAAAATATATAGTGATATCTTAAATGGAACCATGGATGCTTATGCATCCATCATATCCAATAACCTAAATGGAGTCATGAAATTTTTAACCTCTATAACCATCATACTAGCCATACCAACCATGGTAGCAAGTTACTTTCGGTATGAACGTACCTGTACCGCTGCAGCAAAGCCCTTGGGGATTTATTATCATATTAATATTCTCAGCAATTATAGCCATCATTACAACAATATGGCTAAATAAAAGGAATATGTTAAAATAAAAAACAATGCCAAAGACATATGCTTTAGCTTAAAAATGAAACCAGCAGAGACGTAAAAATTGGTCTAAACTTTGAACCAATTTTTACGTCTTTACTGGTTGAATTTTAAAAAATATTGTTATATAATAAGACATGTAGAAAAACCAAAAGGAGGAACAAAAACATGCTTACAGCAACTGGAGTTACCGTACGCTTTGGAAAAAGAGTACTATTTGAAGACGTGAATATAAAATTTAACAAAAGCTGTTGTTATGGAATCATACGGAGCAAATGGCTCACGGGAAATCCACCTTTTTAAAAGTGTTATCAGGTGAGCTAGAGCCAAGCAAAGGAGAAGTAACAAAAGAAAAACAAGAAAGAATATCTGTATTAAAACAAGACCACTTTGCCTTTGAAGAATTTACCGTTATGGACACAGTAATTATGGGAAACAGCGAGTTATATAAAATCATGAAGGAAAAAGATGAAATATATGCCAAACCAGACTTCTCAGAAGCAGATGGAATGAAAGCTGCTAAGTTAGAAGAAAGATTTGCTGAATTAGATGGTTGGAATGCTGAAGCAGATGCAGCAGTTTTATTAAATGACTTAGGCATAGACCCAAGCAAACATTATATGCTAATGAGCAAGCTAGAAGCAAAGCACAAAGTAAAAGTACTTTTGGCACAAGCCCTATTTGGGAACCCAGATATTTTACTATTAGACGAGCCAACCAATGACTTAGACTTAAAAAGCATTAACTGGTTAGAGGAATTTTTAATAAACTTTGAAAACACAGTTATTGTAGTATCACATGATAGATATTTCTTAAACAAAGTATGTACACACATTGCAGACGTAGACTTTGGCAAAATAAAAGTATACCCAGGAAACTATGACTTTTGGTATGAATCAAGTCAACTTGCTCTAAAACAAATGAAAGAAGCCAACAAGAAAAAAGAAGAAAAAATAAAAGAGCTACAAGACTTTATAGCTAGATTTAGTGCCAATGCTTCTAAATCAAAACAAGCAACATCACGTAAAAAATCGTTAGAAAAAATAGAGCTAGATGAAATAAAACCATCTAATAGAAAATATCCTTATGTAGACTTTAAACCAGATAGAGAACCAGGAAAAGAAATATTACATGTAAAAAATATATCTAAAACCATCAACGGAGAAAAAATACTAGATAATGTATCTTTTACAGTAAAACAAGATGATAAAATAGCATTTTTAGCAGATAATGAAAATGCCAAAACCATACTATTTCAAATTATAGCAGGAGAATTAAAACCAGATGCAGGAGAACTTATATGGGGTACTACTATTACCCAAAACTACTTTCCAAAAGACAATAACTATCTATTTGAGTCAGATTTATCTATTACAGATTGGCTAAGACAATATTCAAAAGACCCTGATGAAACCTATGTAAGAAGCTTTTTAGGAAGAATGTTATTTACAGGAGAAGAAGCACTAAAAAAAGTAAATGTACTATCTGGTGGTGAAAAAGTAAGATGTGTACTTTCTAAAATGATGCTATCAGGAGCAAACTTCTTACTATTTGATGAACCAACCAACCACTTAGATATGGAAAGTATAACAGCACTAAACGAAGGAATGAAAAAATTTAAAGGTAATATGCTATTTACCTCACATGACCATCAACTAATGCAAACAGTAGCCAATAGAATTATAGACTTAAAAATAGATGGCAAAATGATAGATAGAGAAGTAACCTATAATGAATATTTAGGAGTAGAATAATAAGAAGAGGAGAAAATAAAAATGTTTTGTAATAAATGTGGAAATGAGATAAAAGAAGCAGAAAAATTTTGTAATAAATGTGGAGAAAGGCAAATACCAGAGATGGGAAGTATTACCTTTGCAAGACAAAATAAATTTTATGGATCTTTGATAGACATTAAAATATTTATGGATGGAAAACAAGTAGCATCTATAGCAAATGGAAGAGAAGCAACAGTTCCAGCAACTATTGGAACACACAAAATAGCATTTGACTTATGGAGCGGAAACTCTATTATAGACATAGAAGTTCCAAAAGACCACCCAAACATCAAAGTAGTATTTAAACTAGGAGCAGGAGTAGTTACTGCGAAACCTAAAATTGTAGAAATTATTAATTTGTAGAAAAATCATACCTTGGCTTAGAAAAAAAGCCGAGGTTATTTTTTTTAAACTTTACTTGAAAATAAAAAACAAAATGATATAATAAATAAAAAACAAACAAGGAGAGAAAGCCAAAATGGAACCACAAGAAAAAATAGCCTATACAATAGCACAAGAGCTAAATATCAAACTAGTACAAGTTGTAAAAACCATAGAACTAATTGATGATGGAAACACAATACCTTTTATAGCACGTTATAGAAAAGAGGTAACAGGGGGGCTATCAGACGAAACCCTAAGAGAACTAGGAGAAAGACTTACCTACCTTCGTAACCTAGAAGAAAGAAAACAAGAAGTAAAAACAGCTATAGAAAACCAAGGAAAACTAACACAAGAAATTACAAAAGCCTTAGAAGAAGCAAAAACACTAGCAGAAGTAGAAGACATTTATAGACCATATAAACAAAAAAAGAAAACAAGAGCCACAGTAGCAAAAGCAAAAGGACTAGAACCACTAGCTAATATTATAATAGAACAAAAAGAACAAACTGCAATAGAAGAAATTGCCCAAAATTATATAACACCACCAGAAAAAATAGATGAAAATACAGCCAAAGAACAAATAGTAGCAACAGTACAAGAGGCTATACAAGGGGCTAAAGACATTATAGCAGAAAACATATCAGATGAGCCAGAATATAGAAAACAAATTAAAAGAAAATGCTATCGAGATGGGTTTATTGTAAGTAAAGCCACAAAACCAGAAGAAAAAACTGCCTATAATATGTATTATGAATTTAGCGAAAAAATAAATCAGATACCAAGCCATAGAATTCTTGCCATTAACCGTGGAGAAAAAGAAGAATACCTAAAAGTAAAATTAGATAAAAACGAAGAAGACATCCTAAACTATATCAAAAAAGACATCATAAAAGGAAATACACAATTTACAAACCTATTAGAAGAAACCATAGAAGACAGCTGGAAAAGGCTAATAGAACCATCTATCGATAGAGAGATAAGGTCAACACTAACAGAAAAAGCAGAAGACCAAGCCATCAAAGTATTTGGTAAAAATGCAAAACCATTACTTTTAGCAGCGCCATTAAAAGGATATACTGTCATGGGATTTGACCCAGCTTATCGAACAGGATGTAAAATAGCAGTAATTGACGAAACAGGAAAACTCCTAGATACAACTACAGTATATCCAACAGAACCACAAAACGATGTAGAAGGAGCTAAAAAAACACTAAAAGCACTTATTGAAAAATACAAAATCAATGTAATCGCTATAGGAAATGGAACAGCATCACGTGAGTCAGAAAGCTTTGTATCAGACATGATAAAAGAAATAAAACAAGAAGTACACTATGCTATTGTTAGTGAAGCAGGAGCTTCTGTATACTCTGCATCAAAACTTGCAACAGAAGAGTACCCTGACATTAACGTATCACTAAGAGGCGCTATATCCATAGCTAGAAGGCTACAAGACCCATTAGCAGAGCTTGTAAAAATAGACCCAAAAGCAATTGGAGTAGGACAATATCAACATGATGTTAACCAAACAAAACTAACAGAAAGCTTAACTGGTGTAGTAGAAAACGCTGTAAATGAAGTAGGGGTAGATGTAAACACAGCAACTCCATCACTACTTTCCTATGTATCAGGTATTAACAAAACCATTGCAAACAATATAGTAAAATATAGGGACGAAAATGGAAAACTAAAAGAAAGAAAAGAACTATTAAAAGTAGCCAAACTAGGGAAAGTAGCATTTGAACAATGTGCAGGCTTTATCAGAATACCAGGGGGGAAAAACCCGCTAGAAATTACAGCAGTGCATCCAGAAAGTTATGATATAGCAGAAAATTTACTACAAAAAATAGGATATACCAAGCAAGACTTGTTAGAAAAAGAAAAGCTTAGCCAAATCAAAGCAAAACTAACACAAATCAAAATAGAAGAAACAGCCAAAGAATTAACTGTAGGTGAGATGACCCTAAAAGACATTATAGACGAACTTTCAAAACCAGGAAGAGACCCAAGAGATGAAATGCCAAAACAAATATTAAGAGCAGATGTACTAAAATTTGAAGACTTAATAGAAGGTATGATGTTAACAGGAACGGTCAGAAATGTAACAGACTTTGGAGCCTTTGTAGATATTGGTGTAAAACATGATGGACTAGTACATATATCACAACTAAGTAATAGCTTTGTAAGAAACCCATCTGACGTAGTAGCTGTGGGTGACATTGTAAAGGTAAAAGTAATTGGTATAGATAAAGAAAGACAAAAAGTGCAACTATCTATAAAAGAAGCAAACTAAAAAGAAAAAAATAACCTCTCCTTGTTATATTTTAACATGGAGAGGCATTATTTTTAATTTGTAGTATCAGTATATTCACTAGGATTTGGTTCTATAAAAACATCATCTTTTACTTGATTAAATTCATAACTAAAATCTATAAGACCATTGGTTTTTATTGTTGTTTGGTCTTTCAATGTAGTAGAAGTTTCAAAACCATAAATTCTTACTACTAATCCAGTATCCTTTTCAATATATACATTTTTATAATCATCTAATAAATTCGTAATATTATAACACTCTTTACCATTACAAATATCTGACTTTATATTACTAATAACAGCTTGTTTTACGAAAGACCAAAAACCTTTCGTATATTCCAAATCATTGTAAAGGACATAAGGCTCATAAGCTTGTCCATTTTTTTGAACATACTTACCAGATTCAGTAGTTATATAAGTATTACATTGCTTTCCTGTATGATAGGTATCAAAGATTTTTACATCGTTAGGAGTATAAAACTCTATTTCTTTCATGTAATGTTTGTCATTTTTATGGTAAATATCCATTGTTTTCATACTAGTACCAGTATAAGAAGTTAGATGAGCATAATAATTATCCTCATTTATCATTTCTTTTTGCTTATTTTTTAAGTTAGATAATATAATCATTTTCCTAGCAGTTAAAAAGATAAAAACAAATAAAATAATAAGAAATAGTAATAATAGTGCTTTTCCAATTACCTTTTTATTCATATCAAGCCCCCCTTTTTTTTGTAAATATTTAGTATAGACTTATCATAACATACATCATTAAAAAAAGCAAGTAAAAATTTACATATAATTACAATTTGTCTATTGACAAACTATAGTGAGAGACTTATAATAGTTAATATTGACGTAATACGTCAATAGAGTAGTTGGAAATAGAAAAGAATTTTGGAGGAAATTATGAAAAAATTTACAGCATTGGTTTTGGCACTTATCATGGCTCTTTCTATTTTACCTGCTTTTGCTGCTAATAGCAGTGAACGGGTAGATGTGGAAGATGCTGTAGCAACTGCGGAAGATGAGTTCAACATAGAGTCTGTTACTGCAGATGACAGGGGACTGGTAACAATTAATGGAGAAACCTTTAACACCTATAAAGACTACATCGTTTATCCAAACAAAGGATGGAGTCTTTGGGTAGTTCTTGGCTCTGGAAATTATCCCTTTACCGTCTATGTGGAAAATTCCGCAGGAACTACTGTAAAAACCATACAGGTTGAAGGTAAACAATCTGTGCGGCAAAAGGTCGTTAATTCCTGCAATGGTGGCTACTACATTATCAGATTGCTCGCCTCCGATACAAATCATCCGAACTTTACAGTTTCGGGTGGAATTCTCCAGACTCAGGTTGCATAAAACATAACCATCAATATTTCCAACTACAAAGAGGGCGTCCAAAGTGGAGCCCTCTTTAATATACTCTGTTTATGACTTAAACTCTTCCATAATTTTCTCAACCTCATCATAATGATGACTCAAAATATCTAAAAATACCTTAGCAATTTCAGGGTCAAATTGTGTACCACTGCATCTTTCAATTTCTGATGTTACAATCTCTAAAGGAAGGCTATCTCTGTAAGTTCTCCTAGAAGTCATGGCATCAAAAGTATCTGCTACAGCTGCAATACGAGCAAAATAAGGAATATCATTGCCAGCAAGCTTT
Organism: uncultured Clostridium sp.; assembly: GCA_947647115.1. Classification (GTDB taxonomy): domain Bacteria; phylum Bacillota; class Clostridia; order TANB77; family CAG-508; genus CAG-273. The sequence continues at coordinate 16,073 of CANSJB010000009.1, forward strand.
CCAGGGTATCCACTCCCATCAAACTTTTCATGATGGTGTTTTACAATAGGAATAATATCCTTAAAAACCTCAGCATTGCATAAAATGTGTGCACCAATTGCAGGATGATTTTTAATCTCAGAGTATTCATCATCTGTAAGCTTAGACTCTTTTAGCAAAATGCTATCAGGAATACCAATTTTTCCAATATCATGGAATAAGCCACCAACCCTTAAAACTTTCAAATCGTCTTCAGATAAACCTAAATGCTTTCCTAAAAGAACAGAATAGGCAGCTACCCTATCGGAATGTCCTCTAGTATAAGGGTCTTTTGCCTCAACCGTGTATCTTAAAGTTTCTACACTATCTAAATAAGCTTTTTCCAATTTATCTAAAGTATCAGAAAGCGCATCATTAATTCTCTTAATCTCATTCATTTGTGCAATAGACTTAATACCAGACTCAATTAATAAAAGTAATTGGTCAAATTTATCGCTTTTCTCACAATAACCCTGAATATCTAATTTTCGAATCGTCTCTAGAGGAGGAGCTAAATCTTTATGACCAGTAAGTAGTAAAATATAAAGTTCTTTATTAAACTTTCTAATTTCTTCTACCACTTTATCACCATGAATAGGAGTCATAATAAAATCTAAAACCATTAAATCAAAATGCTCATTTTTAACCCTTTCAATAGCTTCCAAAGGGTCAGTAACACCAATTAAATCATAGCCAGAACGCTTTAAAAATACAGACAAAGAATCAACAATGCCCTCTTCATCATCCACGGCAATAATTTTATAACCAGTACTTGCTGCAGACTGCATATTTTTTCTCATACTTATATAGCCTCACTTTCTTTGGGTAAGATTTGTTACAAAACGAATGTTAATTATCTTAGCATATTATATCATATTTTGTCTGAATGTATAGAGAGATTTTAAATTAATTTGAATAAAAGTAAATATTTACTAAAAGAGAAAAATTACTTTTAACTTTGAAAGAACATGCCAAATTCAACAATTATTCTATTACACATTTTAAGAAATTGTTATACTTAACTTAAAATTTATGTTGTGGTTACGATAGCTATGCAGGTATATTTTGTTCAAACAGCCATTATGGTGATGCCGCTGATGACATTTCGTTCCGCATCGTGCTTTGTCCATAGCATTATGGAAAGAGTACGTAAATAATCTATGACACTTTCGAAATAACAAACAAAGCAGGTTTCAGATGACGAAACCTGCTTTGTTTAACCTTTAATTAAGCCTATCTTTTCAATTTTACGTTGCTTTTTCTACTTACTAACAGGCAAAACAATATGAAATGTGGTACCTTGTCCCGTAGTTGTTTCAAAGGTAATATTACCACTAAAATGAGCACGAATATTAGAATAAGACATAAATAAACCAAGACCTGTGCCATTTTTACCTTTTGTTGTAATCATCTCTTTAAATAATTTTTGTTTTACTTCATCTGGCAAGCCACCTGCATAATCTTTTATGGAAATAATTACATTGTTATCTTCTATATCTAAAATCAGTTCAATGGTTTCATTAGGCTTTCCTTGATATGCTTGAATAGCATTAGAAATCATATTATTAATAACTTGTACCAAACTATTAATATTTCCATTTAGAGAAATATTTGGGTCAGCCATCATATGTACATTTAAGCTAGTTAAAGCATTTTTAAGTTCATGCTTCATTAAAATATCTACATGCCTTACAAGCTCATCTAAAGTAAAGGAAACTGCTTGCTCTTCTGATAAAGTAACTGCTTGCCCTTTAACAGCTGTAATAACATCAGACATATATTCTGTATAAGACCTTATTTTTTCTATCCACTCTGTCATATCTTTTGCAATGGCATGATGGTCTTCTAGTGTTACTTCTGGGTCGCCAATAGATGCATTATATTCTTTTGTCAAATCATTTAGTCCTTCAGCAGCACCAGAAATAGACATAATAGGAGTTTTTAAGTTATGTGCAATACCACCAATTAATTGCCCAAGAGAAGCTAGACGCTCTCTTTCCATTAACATGTTTTGATTATCTTGAATGGTTTGCATATCAAGCATATGTTGAGTAACATCTTTAAGCAAGATCAAAGTACCCAAAAAGCTATTTTTTGAAAAAATACCACTAGCTTCAATATTAAAATAATTATCTCCAATTTTAATTTCTCTTTTTACTAGTATAATTTTTTCTGTCTTTTTACATTTTTCCAAAATTGGTTTTAGTAGTTTAGCATCTATACCATCTATCTTTTGAGAGGTAACAAATTCAATAAAATCTCTATTTCTAACTTTATCACTATCTAGTTTAAAGGTTTTTAAATAAGTATCATTAAAATCGGTAATAATACCATCATCACTAATAACCAAAAAGCTATCAGACATTCTATCTACGATTCTTTGCATAGCAATTGGAGTAGTACTCAAAAATTTAAATTTAAAGATGGCAAGCGCAAAACAAAAGGCTGTAAACATGAAACAAATTGGAGTTATATAAACAGTCATTGGAATAATATTAAAAGTACCTAAAGTATTAGCAACAATAGGAATTAAAGTACCTAAAATAATTAGCAAAGACTGTTTGGAAAAAAAGCCTGCATTTTTAATAGAATGCCTAAGTAAAATAATAATACTAATGGCAAGTAAAATGTAAGTATATAAAATATGTATGTTAGCATAAGGGCCTGTAATAGTATCATTTAGGTTAATAGAATATTGCTCATAGAATAAATGATGATAATCACTTGTCCATAAAACAATACAAGATATACTTGGAATAATAAGTAATAGCAAATACCATTTTTTAAATTCAATTTTGGTAGAGGTAAAAATTAAAGCAAGGAAAAATACCACAACAGATGTAAAACAACCACCAAATGCAGCCAAGTATTCAAAATGAATAGGAGGAATATTGGTATTTTGGAAAATAATTTGCAAAATTAAACTAAAATTCCAAATTAAAAGCAAAGTAATAAAAATAGAAAAACAATAAAAAAGTTGTTTTTTGTTCTTTTGCTTTTTTACAATACTTCTTAACAAGAAGCACAAAATAAGGGCAGACAAAACTAAAATAATAAGATAATTTAGGTATTCCATAATAAAACTCCTTTATATAGTATGTGGGATACTGTTCTATAAAATAGAACAGTATCATTTTAAATTAATTTTTTTAGATATTCAATATATTTTATTAAATAAGTATCATCAATAACAGGCCATTCAAAACCAATAGAATATAAAAATGCTTTTGTGAAATCTGACAAAATATGAATATTAGACTGATAATCCAATTGTTTTTCAGGTCCTAAATCATTAATAATACCAGATAAACTATTAGAGTTTTTTTCGGATTTTAATAATTTATCAATATAAATACTAAAATCTTGTTTTGAAACAGGTTCTATTTCAAAATTGCATTTTTTTAATACTTTTAATAATTGTTTTAAATATACATGATGATAGTCATAAAGATGATAAACGCAAAAGTTTTCTACTTCATTTTGCAAAATGGTAACAATAGCTTGTGCACAGCTATCTACTGGTGTAAATTCAATATACATATCTAATAAATTGTCAGGTATTACTTTTAATTTAATAAAAGTTTCTAAACGATTAAAAAAAGCATTTTCTGTATGATTTATTTGAAATTTACCGTCGGTATATCGATTTGTAATATTGCCTAAACGCAGAATCTTAGCTTGTAGTTCCTTTTGAGAAATTGCATCTAATACTAACTTTTCAGCTATAAATTTACTTTTAATATATTCATTATTTAAATTTTGCCCAATATATAAATTCTGCTCTGTAAAATTGATATTCTCTAAATTAGAAGATTCTCTATCTGAAAAGTCACCATCTAATGAGAGATTTCCAGAAACACTTAAAGAAGAAATATGCAAAAGTCTTTTATGATTTTTACTGCATAAATCAATTAAGTTTTGAGTTAAATCAATATTCATTAATTTAAAATCTTTTTTATTACCATAATGCTTTACAAGAGCAGCAGCATTAATAACAACATCAATATTATCAATTAATTTTTTATAGATATCTTCTGAAAGCCCAAAATGTTCATGCAAAATATTACCAGAAATCATAAAAATTCTTTTATCTAAATAACTATCTAAACTATCGCCAAAGTAAAAATGTAGAGCCTTTAAAAATCTTATTTTGGCATTTTCATTATTTTTATCTCGAATAATACAATACACATTTCCTTTATCTTGCTGTATTAATTCATATAAAATATGGATTCCTACAAAACCGTTAGCGCCAAGTAGTAAAATATTATTCTTCTTTGATTTTACTATTTTAGAACTAAGTGCTTTAAAATTAACAGGTGTATTATTTTCTAAAACAGAATCACAAGCAGAAAAATCATAATTTTTTAGACCCTCTGTTGGTATATTTTCATGATTAGCAGCTAAAGTGCGTACAGTTTTATATTTAAAAATATCAGCATAAGCAATATTGATATTATGAGAAAGCAGTTCAGTCTTAAATTTAATAGCAAGTAAAGAATCTGCTCCAATTTCAAAAATATCATTATCAATACCAACTTTTGTATTTAATAATTGTTCCCAAATAGAGCAAAATAATTTTTCGAGCTCTGTAGTGGGTTCTACATAATGTTCTACACTAGTATCAATGGTATAATTTTCTAATTGCTTTTTATTAATTTTACCATTTAAAGTAATTGGTAAGTTATCTAATTGAACAATATATTTTGGTATCATATATAAGGGTAGATATTGACTAAGTGTATTTCTAATATCAGTAACATTTAAACTGCAAGAAGCGGTAAAAAAAGCTACTAAATAAGGTGTTGCCTCCTTTTTATAAAGAACAGCGACATTTTTAATATTTTCTATTCTCAAGAATTGTTTTTCAATTTCAGAAAGCTCTACTCTAAGTCCACGGATTTTAATTTGAAAGTCTCTTCTACCAATATAGTCAAGTTCTCCATTTTTCTTATATTTTGCGATATCTCCTGTTTTATATAATAAACCATCACCAAATGGATTAGGAACAAAACTTTTATTAGTCATTTCAGCATTATTAATATAACCCTTAGCAAGACCATAGCCTCCAATACATAACTCTCCTTCTATTCCAACAGGGCACAAATTTAAATCTTTGTTACAAATTAAAATTTGTGTATTATCAAAGGGCCTACCAATAGAAATATCATCAGCACATAGTACTTCTTTACTAGTACAACAAGCTGTAATTTCTGTTGGCCCATATCCATTAAAAATATGAGAATTAGGCGCACAACTAGACATTTTTTCCAATAGATGACCAGGGAAAATTTCTCCACCTAATTGAATTACTTTTACACTATTCCAATCATCCTTATTTTTAATATTAGACAATAACAACTCTATCCTAGAAGGAGTCGTTAAAATAAAATGTACTTTTTGCTTTTGTATTAGTTCATTAGTAAAAGTAGGAATTTTCTGTTGTTCTTCATTGGTTAAAATAACAGTCTTACCAGATAAAAGGGGAATAAAATTTTCCACTACAAACATATCAAAAGCTACACTACTAATACTTAAAAAATTTTCACAACCATTAGTGTTTAAATATTTTTGATAATTTAACAGTAAATGCAAAACCCCTTTTCTTTTAAGTTCAACACCCTTTGGCGTGCCAGTAGAACCAGAGGTATAAATAACACAAAAACTATCTTCATTATCGCTAAAAAGATTTAAATTTTGAAGGCTATAATTTTCAAAAGGTAAAGTATCTAAAAATATACAAGAAGGAATATCAATAGACTTCATTTGGTTATTTGTAATAAGATAAGGACTATTAGCATTTTGTAACATAAATAAAATGCGGTCATAAGGAAGGCTAGGGTCAATTAACATATAACCAGCACCACATTTTAAAATACCTAAAATAGTATATAACAAATCAGGAGTTCTATTTAATAATACTCCAACAATTTGATTACGTTTTACATTTTTAGAAACTAAATAATGAGCAAGTTGATTTGCCTTTTTATTAAGCTCCTTGTAAGTCAAACTTTGATTTTCAAAAACAATAGCCACTTTATCAGGTGTTTTTTCTACTTGTTCCTCAAACAAACTAATAATTGTTTTATCACGAGGATACTCTGTAAAAGTATTATTAAATTGATTCAAAATTTGCGTTTTTTCTTCCATAGAAAGCATATCGATATCTGCAATTTTAATTTGTGTATTATCCAAAATACAATTTAAAATATTAGCATAATGGCAGCCAAACCTTGCTACAAAATCTTCATCAAATAATTTGGTTCCATACTCAAAACGAAGGCAAAGCTCCTCATTCATAGGAAGAACCTCTAAAGATAAATCATATTTTGCAATTTTGCTGTTTGGAATAAAATAATGAGCATCTGTAGTTTTAAAATTAATAGTAGGATAGCCATTATTTTGATAAATAAATGCAATATCAAATAAAGGACTTCTACTGGTATCTGTTTTTAACTTTAAATCTTGTACTAACCTATCAAAAGGATAAGCTTGATTCTTAAAACAATCTAAACAATACTCCTTTACATTTTTACTAAACTCTGCAAAAGTAAAAGAAGAATCTACCTTGCGCCTCAAAGCCAAAGTATTTACAAACATACCAACCATATCAGCAAGCTCTGGAAGCTCCCTTCCTACAATAGGGCTGCCGACAACAATATCTTCTTGAGAAGTATATTTAGAAAGTAAAATATAATAAACACTTAGCATCAACATATAAGGGGTAATACCTAAACTCTTAGAAGTACTTTGTATTTTATCAAAAATATCCTTAGGAAGTTTTTGATAATAATTACTACCCTCAAAACTTTGTACAGAAGGTCTAGCATAAGTAGTAGGCATATTTAATAAAGGTATTTCATCTTGATATTGATTAACCCAAAAATCTTTTACCTGTTTAAAACTATCCTTTTTAAATTGTTCCTGTTCCCATAAACTAAAATCAATATAGTCTACCTGATTTTCAGGCAAAGCTTTGCCATTATATAGATTGCAAAGCTCCTGCATCAAAACACTAAGAGAAGTACCATCACAAATTAGATGGTGCATATCCAAAAGTAGTAGCATTTTACCATTTTTACAACTAACAGCCTTTGCTCTAAACAAAGGAGCTACTTTTAAATCAAAAGGCTTTACAAAATCAGTATAAAGCTGATTCAAATCATTTGTAGTAACATGAGCAGTTTCTAACTTAAAAGCCACCTCATCTGCCACAATTTGTACTACCTCTTCATTTTGTATATCAAAATAAGTACGTAAAGCTTGATGTCTTGCAATTAATTGTTCAAAACAACTTTGCAAAATAGATGTATCCAAAGGTTTATCTAATAAAATACCACCAGCAATATTATATAAGACAGAATCCTTTTCCATACTAGAAGCATAATAAACTCTTTTTTGTGCAGAAGAAATAGGATAATAACTATTTTTAGCAGCCTTTTTAATTAGTAAAGCATCTTTTTTTGGTAAACTCAAACTTTTAGAAATAGCATCAGAAAGCTCACTAATTACAGGATATTTAAAAATATCCCTTACTGTCATGGCAGTATGATAAGTAGAATTAATACTATTTACTAGAGAAATAGCACTAAGGGAATCACCACCAATGTCAAAAAACGAATCAGTAATACTAAGCTCTTTTAAATGTAGTAAAGTAGAAATTTTAGAAACTAGTAAAGCATCCATATCATTTCTAGCAGGCACAATAGTTTGCATAGCAGCTGCATGAGTAGGAATAGGAAGCATGCTTCTATCAATTTTTCCACTAATACTAAGTGGTAAACTAGCCAGTTGCATGATATATTTTGGTATCATATAATCTGGCAAAATGGTAGCTAAAAAGCTTCTAAGTGCTGTCTCATCTATTTGTTTATCAGAAGTAATATAAGCACAAATAGCCTTTTGACCATTTACCTCCATTAAAGCACAAACACTTTGTTTTACTCCAGCAAACTTCAAAATATTAGCATCAATTTCCTCTAATTCAATACGAAAACCTCTTAACTTAATTTGCTTATCAATTCTAGACAAAAACACAATATTGCCATCTGGTAAATATTTTACTAAATCCCCTGTTTTATAAACAAGTCCATCACCAAATGGGCTTTTTATAAACTTTTCTTTTGTTAAATCATCACGATTGATATAACCTCTAGCAATACCATCACCGCCAACCCAAAGCTCACCAGGAACACCAATTGGTTGCAGAGCACCACTTTTGGAAACCACAAAACAGCTCGAATTAGAAATAGGTTTTCCAATAGGAATAACAGTATTAGCAAGGTTAGAAGTATCCCTTGGAATAGGATAACAAGTAGAGTAAGAACCATTTTCCGTAGGACCATAACAGTTTATCATTTGAATAGAAGGGCACATTTCATATATTTTAGCAACATGAGCAGGAGAAATAACATCCCCACCAGTTAGCAAATAGTTAACCCCTTGAAAAATGCTAGCATCTTCATTTGCAAGACCATTTAAAAGCCCTGTTGTTAAAAACAAAATAGATACCTGTTTTTCTTTAATAAAACGCTTCATAAAAGCAATATCTAAAATTTCCTCTTTTGTTAGGATATATAATCTAAAACCATTTAATAAACTTCCAAAAATCTCAAAAATACAAGCATCAAAAACAATTGTCCCAGTTTGCACCATAATTTCATGCTCTTTAAAACTTAAAAAATTAGGATTTTTGACAAGCCTTACAATATTTCTTTGCTTTACCATAACACCTTTTGGTGTACCAGTAGAACCAGAAGTATAAATAATATAAATTAAATCATCAGGAGTTGTTATAATAGGCAAATTTTGCATCGTATTTTTATCTTGGTAAATACTGCTGCTAAGGTCAATTTCCAAAGAAGGAAGGTTTAAACTTTGTGTAATTTCAGACAAGGCATAACTTGTTAAAATTAATTTAGGTTTGGCATTATCTAGTATATAGCGTAAACGCTTAGTAGGAAGCTCAATATCTAACGGTAAAAAAGTAGCCCCTGCTTTTAAAATAGCATACATTGCAATAATCATTTCCAAAGATTTATCAATAAATAAGCCAACTACATCCCCTGCTTTAATAGAGTAATGATTTTGTATAAAATGAGCTAATTGATTAGCCTTTTCATTTAATTCAAAATAAGTTAAACTTTTTTCCTCAAAAGTAATACAAATATCATTGGCATGTTTTAATACTTGCTCTTCAAATAACTCTATAATTGTTTTATCTCTAGGGTAATCAATGGCAGTATTATTAAACTCTACTAGTAATTGTCTTTCCTCATTAGGGGTAACAATAGCTATCTTGCCAACAGATAAATTACCATTTTCCAAAACCTGTGCAATCATAGCTAAAATACGTTTATGCATTTTTTCCATATCATCACAAGTATATTTTTGAGCTAAATAATCATAAGCAATTGTTAACTTGTTGGCATCATTTAAATCAAAAATATGGATATCAATATCATCTGCCATAGAACCATTAAAAAGCCAAGTGCTATCATGTGGAATAGTTTCTTGCTCATCTGCCATTTTAGTAATTTGATAAGAAAGCATCATCTTATATAAAGAAGGAAGACTATTTTGTCTTTTCCTTAAGTCCTCTAAAATACTTTGATAAGCATATTTTTGATGTCTTAGTAATGACATAGAATCATTAGAAATACCATGCACAAAATCATTAAAACTTGCCTCATGATTCATCGTAACACGAAGCGGCAAAATATTAATAAACATTCCAGTCATAGCCTTTTCTTTAAAATTAGAACGATTTAAAATAGGAGTACCAATACAAAAATCATCTAAATTAGAAACTCTACCAATATAAATAGAGAAAATAGCAGTTAAAAAATTAAATAAAGAAACTTTTTGAGTAGTACAGTATTCTTTTATAGCTGTTAATAAAGCCCCATCAATACAAAACTCTTCTCTAAAAGCTTGTATATTAGAATCAGAAGTAGTGCTATTTGCCTTTGCAGTAGGAATTGTTGCAACTTCTGGTATAGTAGTAAAAACTTCCTCCCAATAAGCTTTGTCTTTTTCATATTTATTGCTTTTTTTATATTCTTGCTCAGAGGCAATATAATTAGTATAAGAATATAAAGAAATGTCTTTATTAGAAAGACTGCAACCTTTTACTAAATCGGCATAAGTTGTTACAATTTCATTTACCAAAATTCCCATTGTCCAAGCATCTGAAATTAAATGATGCATATGAATAATAAAACCACCATGATTATTAGGAAGGCGAAACACTACAAATTTAAATAAATATGAACCATAAATATCAAATGGTTGTGCTGCAATTTCATGCGACATTTTAGAGACTTCTTCTAAAGAAGAAACCGATACAATAGGAACTTCAAAATCTTGATAAGGAGTTACAAACTGCAAAACTTCCTCATCTTGCCTTTTAAAATTTAATCTGCAACCATCATTTTGCTTTGCAAAATGTTTAATTGCTAAAATAAACTTATCAAAATCTACTACAGTATGCATAGCCATAATACCTGCAATACTATTAATATTAGTACCTTTGTAATATTCTTCTGTCAAATAAATAGACTTTTGTGGGTTGGTTAAAGGGTATAATTTTTGTTCCATATTGAAATAAACTCCTTTATACTATTAGTTATTTTTTACTAACCACAGTATATACTAACTATTTAGAAAAATCAATCAAAACATTGCAAAAAAACATCTTTTATTGTAAAATAATGTAAAATATATCAAAAATAAAGGAGAAATAAAAGAAAATGAAAAAACAAAAAAGCAGAGTAGTGTATGATGCAGAGCCGATTAAAGATTTTAGAGAGTTAATAGCAAGAACAGCTAAAAACCATCCAGACCAAATAGCTTACAAATACAAAATAAAAAAAGACAAAAATCAAATCGAATATGTTAATAAAACTTACTCCGAATTTAAAGTAGATATCGAAGCTGTAGCTACAAGTCTTCTAAGTTTGGGACTAAAAAACAAAAAGATTGCCTTAATTGGAAATAATCGCTATGAATGGTGTACCAGCTACCTAGCAATAACTACAGGTGGGATGACAGTAGTACCATTAGATAAAGCCTTGCCAGAAAATGAGCTTATCTCACTAGTTACAAGAAGTGAAGCAGAAGCTATTATTTGTGAAGAAAAATACATATCAGCCATTTTAAAAATACAAAACAATAATTTAAAATATATTATTAGTATGGATGAAACTAAAGAGCCAAATGTCTTATCTTATGAAACCTTAAGAAAACAAGGAAGAACCTTAAGGCAGCAAGGAAACCTTGACTATGAACAAATTATAATAAACCCAAATGAGATGTCCATTTTACTATTTACCTCAGGAACTACCAGTATTTCAAAAGGTGTTATGATATCACAACATAACATATGTAGCAACATACAAGCCATTGCAAGCTATGTAAAAATGGACACAAATGACACTTTGCTTTCCTTTTTACCCATCCATCATACTTTTGAATGTACTATCACCTTTTTATATGGTATTTACTTTGGTGTAACAGTAGCCTTTTGCGATGGACTAAAATATATTCAAAAAAATATGAATGAATACAAAGTAACTGTATTTGTAGCAGTACCACTTGTACTAGAAAATATCCATAAAAAAGTGTGGAAAAGCATAGAAGAAAAAGGAAAAAAAGGCATCATGAAAGCCTTAGTTGCTATCACTAGCTTTCTAGCCAAAATAAAAATAGACGTAAGAAGAAAAGCCTTTAAAGTTGTATTAGACCAATTTGGTGGAAAACTAAGAGTTGTATTTGTAGGAGCAGCACCATTAGATAAAAAAATCATAAAGGGCTTTAATGACTTTGGTGTAAAACTAGTACAAGGATATGGACTAACCGAAACATCACCAGTAGTATCAGCAGAAACAGACAAAGAAAAAAGACCAGGTTCTATCGGACTTCCTCTATACAACTTAGAAGTAAAAATACAAAAACCAGACAATGAAGGAATAGGAGAAATTGCTGTAAAAGGTCCAAGCGTTATGTTAGGATATTATCAAAATGAAGAAGCTACTAAAAAAGCCATACAAGAGGGATGGTTTGCAACAGGGGATTATGGTTATATTGACAAAAAGGGCTTTTTATACATTTCAGGCAGAAAAAATGATGTTATTGTACTAAAAAATGGAAAAAATATCTATCCTCAAGAGCTAGAACTTTTAATCAACCAATTAGAAATCGTAGAAGAAAGTATGGTATTTGCTAGAAATAAAACTTCTATGGACACAACTCTATGTAGCAAGATAGTATACAATGAAGAAACGATGCAAAACCTATATGGACAAAAAAGCCAAGAAGAGAAAAAAGAAATCATATGGCAAGAAATTAAGAAAATTAACCAAACCTTGCCAGATGTAAAACACATAAAAGAAATTATTATAACAACTACACCACTTAGCAAAACTACAACGCAAAAAGTAAAAAGATATGAAGAAATAAAAATGGCTAATTAGAAAATAGATTAAAAGAGTAACATAATGATGAGGTGTTCCCTGTTTGCTAAACAAAAAAGTTTAACAAACAGGGGATATTTTTTGGGGGGCAAATAGCAACTACTAAAAAATAAAGCAGTAAAGCACATAATTGTAAAATAGGTGTAACTGTAAAAAGTCAATTAAAATAATAAAAAGTGTGACTACAAAAAATATCGAAAAATATACAAATAGGTATTGAAATGAGATACCAAGTAGTGTAAGATAAAAAGTATAAAAAATGATACAAGAGGGAAAAATGATAAAAAAGTACAATGGAGGAAAAGGTAAGTGAAGTTAAAAGGGAGTATGGAAAATAAACAAGTAAAGAAAAATGCTAAAAAAATAGTAAACAAGCCTCAAAAAATACAAAAAGATAGTAGACCAAACCGAGGTATAACCCTAATAGCCTTAGTGGTTACAATTGTAGTGCAAGTGGAGAAATATCAACACTTAT
>CANSJB010000010.1 GCA_947647115.1 uncultured Clostridium sp.
CCTCTTCTGCTTTTTTTGCTTGATTAATGACTCCATTTTCTCCAAATACTATCACTAATGTTATTCCTGCTAATATGAGTAAAACTACAATTGTAACCACTAAGGCTATTAGAGTAATGCCTTGGTTTTGTTTGCCATCTTTTTCTATTTGTTGAGTCCTTTTTAACACTTTTCGAGTATTTTTCTTTACTTCTTTATTTCCCATATTTTCTTTTAACTTCATTTATCTTTTCCTCCATTGTACTTCTTTAGTAGCTTTCCCTTTTGTATCATTTTTATACTTTCTATCTTACACTACTTAGTATCTTATTTCAATACCTTATTATATCTTTTTTGTTTTTTCACCATTTTTTATAGTGATACTCCTTTTGGTTATTCCAATTGACTTTTTTCATTATACTATATGATTTACTTCTGACTCTTTACTTATTATTTATTCTAGCTTTCTGATATAGCTGAAACATTCATACTTAAGAAAAAAAAGATACACTTCAAAATTTGAAGTGAACCTTTTTAAGTAGCCGATTCTATCTTCTCCTGCAACAGCAATTACAACTTGTTCTTCTTCTTGTGTTTGCATTTGCTAGTAAACTTGCTTCACTTGCTAAGTTTACAGTAGTACATGGACTTGTGTTGTTAATGGTAATTGGTCTTTGCACTGCTGTTGTAACTAGACCATTACAGTTATTATGATTGCATTCTTCTCTACCACAATTACATATATGTGAGTTTTGTAAAATAGTAATTAATTTACAAACCAATTTGGTTAGCACTGCTGTTACATAGGCTAGTATCGTGTATAAAATAGCATATACTAAAAAACTAGCATCAAATACAGCAAATGTTACAATTAAGTATATAGCAAAAAATGTTGCTGCTACTAATAAAGGGTTTTTCAAAATTTTTTGAAATACAATTGCTAATATAATCGTGGCAACAGGAAGAGCAAAAAATATTAATAAGTTATCCATATTTTTAATCTCCTTTTGCCTTTTTGTTATATTTTATGTTATTTGCTTTTATTTGGTGCTTATTTTCATTTACATTTCTTATTTGTTCTTTTACTATTTTAATATTCCACATTCATTAAAAACAAGCCATGTGGCGGCAAAGTCTTACCTGCCAAGCTTCTATCTTTGGCTTGTAATATTTTTTCCATTTCTTCTGGCTGTTTTTCGCCTTTTCCTATTTCTACTAAAGTACCTGCAATAATGCGTACCATATTGTATAAAAAACCATTTCCCGTTAATTGAATTACTACCCTTTCTTGTTCTTTTAATACCTGTGCTACAAAAATAGTTCTAACACTACTTTTGCTACTAGTTCCACTTGATTTAAAACTAGCAAAGTCATGTTCTCCTACTAAATAGTTTGCTGCTTTTTGCATTGCCTCTACATTTAATTGTTGTGGTACATGGTATGTGATATTTCTATATACTGCTGTACCTTGGTCTGAGTTATCTATAATATAGGCATATGTTTTTTTATGGCAATGGTATCTACTATGAAAACTCTCTTCTACTTCTTCTGCTGCTTTTATACGAATTGATTTTTTTAATTGTGAATTAAAAGCAATGGCCATTTTTTCTAATGGAAATTCTGTATCGATTTTAAAGTTAGCAACTTGTGCAAAGGCATGTACTCCTGCATCCGTTCTACCAGATCCTATTAGTTCTACTTCTTGCCCTGTAACGGTTTGAATTGCTTTTTCTATTTCTCCTTGAATGTTTAGTTTTTTGGGTTGTTTTTGCCACCCTTCATAATCCTTTCCATCATATTCTATTGTTAATTTTATATTTCTCATTTGTTTTCCACCTTTTTTATATTTTGTTTTATCATACTATATTATTGTTTTATTTGCAAATCTACTATGCAAATTTGGGCTAATCTGTTGTGCACTTTATTTTCCTTTTTCCCTGTATTTAAATTTAAAAGTGATAAACCTTTTTTAGCTTATCACTTTTTTTATTTTATGATTTGTTTTGCATTACCATATATTTAATTAACGTATTTTTCAAGGTTTCTTGTGTTAAATTAGTACTTAAATTGCCATCTTTAGCAACAGATATGTTACCTGTTTCTTCTGAAATAATAATAGCAATGGCATCTGACTCTTTTGAAATACCCAGACCTGCGCGGTGCCTAGTTCCTAAGTCTTTTGCTATATTTTTATCACTAGATAATGGCAAAATACATGCTGCTGCCGCAATTTTATTTTTGGCAATTACTACTGCACCATCATGAAGTGGTGTTTTAGGAGTAAATAGGTTTACAATCAATTGTGGTGATACATCTGCATCTATTCTAACACCAGTATCTATAATATCATTAATTTGTATTTCTTTTTCTAAAACAATTAAACCACCAGTTTTCGTGCTTGCAAGTTCTGTTGCTGCAATCACAATTTTATAAATATCTTCCTTATTTTTAGTTTGCATATCTTTATCAAAACCAAAATATTTTGTTAATTTATTTGTTCCTAATTGCTCTAGCATTCTTCTAAGCTCTGGTTGAAAAATAACAATAATGGCAATAACACCATAAGGCATAAAAAAGTTTAATATATAGTTTAATATGTGTAAGCCTAAAACTTCACTAAGCACTGTAATTACTAAAATTAAGATAATACCTTTTAGCAATTGCCATACCCTTGTCTTTTTCGTTGATAAAATAAACTTGTAAATTAGATAACCTACAATAATGAGGTCTAATAATACAGTCAATAATTTAAATGGATTCTGTGTTAAGTCTGTTATATAGTTCATAATAGGCTGCATGATTCCATCTATATTTAAGGTTAGTTTTTCAAACATATAACAAATACCTTCTTTTCTTTAATAGAAGTTTATTTCTAGGCCATAAAAATTAAATAGTAAATTAAAGTAGCGGCAATTGATAGCACCATCATAACTGCTAATATTAGTGCCATAATTCTTGTAACTATTTTGCCAATATCTTTTTTGTTTTTTGTTTTTACTTTTTCATTATCCTTTTTCATGTTATTCCTCCTATTACTTTATTTTATTGTTGAAATGAATAGTGTTGCATTAACCATGTATAATAATCAAAAGTATCTAATGTTTTTGGCACCCCATAATCCACTCCATAAGTTTCTACTGTAATGCTTTTGATAACTGGTTTTTGTTTTGGCATATTAGGATTTGTTACTTCATTTCCATTTTCATCTTTTGGTTTAGCTTGTCCTTCTTTTAAATCACCATCTCTATAATATACCTCTACATTTTGTACTTTTTCTATAACATCCATACCTTCTATTACTTCTCCAAATGCTGCATAAAGTCCATCTAATGAGGTATTATCCTTTGTCATGATAAAAAATTGAGAACCTGCAGAATCATAACCTTTTGTAGTTAATGAAGAGCTATATGCACTATAATCAGACCTTGCCATAGAAATAACACCTTTTTTATGTTTTAAATTATTTTCATTATGACCATTTGCAATAAATTCGCCTTCAATACAATAATCTTTATCCTCTTTTACATCATCTTTTATATTACTTAATTTTGGAGAACCTGACCCATTCCCATTTGGGTCACCACCTTGAATCATAAAGTCTGGTATTGTTCTGTGGAAAGTTAACCCATTATAAAAGCCACGGTTTGCTAAACAAATAAAGTTTGCCACTGTGTTTTTAGCTTTATCTGGATATAATTCTATTTTTACTGTTCCATAGTTTTCTATTTCCATTGTTGCTACTGGATTTGGAATATCAGTAGTTAGCTTTTTATAAAAACCATAACCTACAAAACCTATTCCTAAAATTACTAAAATAATTCCTAAAATTAATAATACTTTTTTCATGTTTCCTCCCTTTTGGCACAAATGTGAATGATTATAATAGTGCCATTTTTATGATTAATCTAATAGGCATATTATATAATTACAATACAAAATTGTCAAATACAAATTGTTCTTGCATACGTTTTAATGATTGCTTAATTGTCCTTGCTCTTACCTCTCCAATACCATCTACATCATCTAATTTCTGCATATCTGCTGCTAAAATATGTTGGAAAGATTTAAATGATTTTACTAAATTTTCTACAATATTACTTGGCATTCTTGGCACTTTACTAAGTACCCTATATCCTCTAGTATATACACCTATTTCATCATAATTTTCAAAATCTTCATAACCTAATAATTTTGCAATTTTTTCAAGTACCATCAAATCATCATATTCTAAACTCTGAATTTCTAATAGCACTCTTTCTGCTGTTCTTTTCTTACCTGGTGCAATATAATCTTTAATAATTAATAGTTCTTCTTTTTCTAAATCACCAACTAATTCTTCTAATTGCATTTCTAACAATCGTCCCTCTTGCCCTAGTTCAAAAATAGCCTTTTGTACCTCTTCTACTACCTTCATCACCATTTCCGCACGTTGGATAGCATTAATTACAATTTCTAAGGTAACAATATCATTAAATTCATATTCGTTCAATAAACTTAACTTATTATCAAATACCTTTTTATATTTTTCAACTGTTTGCAGTGCTTGATTTGCCTTTGAAATTACTCTTTGTGTATCTTCTAATACATAGCGGCTATTTCCTTTAAAAACTGTAATAACACTTCTTCTTTGTGAAATGCTAATGACTAATTCCCCTGTTTGCTTTGCTGTACGTTCAGCAGTACGGTGCCTAGTCCCTGTTTCTGTTGTGTTAATTTCTGAAGATGGAATTAACTGTGTATTAGCATAAAGAATCTTTTTAAAATCATTACTAAGTACAATAGCACCATCCATTTTAGCAAGTTCATATAACCTAGAAGATGTATAGTCAATATCTAGTTTAAAGCCACCATCTACTAAATCTAACACCTCTTTTGTATCTCCAATCACAATTAGTGCACCAGTTTTGGCTTTCAAAATATTTTCTAATCCATCACGAATTGGTGTACCTGGTGCAATCATTCTTAATACTTCTGTAATGATAACATCTTCTTTTTTATTTACCATGCTTTTCTCCTTACCCTTTTTTGCTTTTAGCATAAATAGAAGCAACCTATCCTAGTACTATCCTTTTCATTTTAGCCCCACTGCTTTCATTGCTTCATTTACATTTCTAACCCCTATTATATCTAACTTATACTTTTCTTTCAATAGTTTTTTATTACTTTCTGGTATAATACAAGTTTTAAAGCCAAGCTTCTCTGCCTCTTTTAACCTTTTATCCATTAAATTAACTGCCCTAACTTCCCCTGTTAGCCCAACTTCCCCCATAATAACAGTAGTTTTATCAATACTTATATTTTTAAAACTAGATGCTACTACAAGTACCATTCCTAAATCCACTGCTGGTTCATTAATTTTAATACCACTTACTACATTCAAATAAATATCTTGTGAACCTAATGACAAACCAGCCCTTTTCTCAAGCACTGCTACTAATAAAGTAAGTCTATTATAATCAAGCCCATTGGCTGTCCTTCTAGGAAGACCAAATACAGTTGGAGTAGTTAATGCTTGTAACTCAATTAAAAGTGGTCTAGTTCCTTCCATACTAGCTACTATTACAGAGCCTGATGGATTATCCTCCCTTTGAGAAATTAATACAGTAGATGGATTTGTAATTTCTACCATTCCTTCACTTTGCATTTCAAACATCCCAACTTCATTTGTAGAGCCAAAACGATTTTTAACCCCTCTTAAAATACGATATGAAAAATACCTTTCTCCTTCTATATATAATACAGTATCTACCATATGTTCTAGTACTCTAGGGCCTGCAATATTTCCCTCTTTTGTCACATGACCTATAATAATAGTAGTAATTTCATTGCTTTTGCATACACGCATAATGCGAGAAGTAATTTCTCGAACTTGACTAACTGTACCGAGCAGCTGATGAAATCTCTTCTGAATACATCGTTTGAATAGAATCTATAATTACAAGTTTTGGCGTTATTTCTAAAATGCTCTTTTCTATCAGCTCAATGTCTGTTTCTCCTAAAAATAAAATATTATCATTATGAATTCCGAAGTCTATCTGCCCTTATCTTAATCTGCTCTGCTGACTCTTCTCCAGAAACATATAATACTTTTCCTTCTCCTTGCATTTTATCACATAATTGTAAAATAAGTGTGGACTTACCTATACCTGGCTCTCCACCAACTAAAACTAAGGAACCTTTTACCAAGCCTCCCCCTAGTACCCTATCTAACTCTCCAATTCCAGTATGAGTTCTTGTAGCATCTTTTCCCTCTACTTCATTTAATGGCTTTGGTATAATCGACTTCTTTTGTCCTCCCTTACCGGCCACTTGACTCACTTACTACTTTTTCCTCATAAAAACTATTCCATTCATTACAACCAGGACATTTTCCTAACCATTTTGTAGCTTCATATCCACAACTATTACATACAAATATTGTCTTTGCCTTTGCCATCGCTCCTCCTTTTTTGTCACTTTAGGGACGTTCTTTATTTTGACACTTTTGTCACTTTAGGGACACACTTTTAATCTATTTTGTTTTGATTCTCTTTTTCCCTTTTAACTGCTCTATATACCATTCTTTCATTCATTCCTAATATTCTTGCAATTTGCTTTTTATCTATCCCATCTATTTTTGCAATTTTGGCAATTATTTCATCCCTTTTTTGCGGTTTTAAATTTTGAATCGAAATTAAATTATCTATATTTAATTCTTTTTTTATTATTTGAATGGCCTTTATATCGTCAAGATGAAATTTCTGCATTTCAAACTCTTCTAATATAAAGCCTTTGCTCTTCCTATATTTTTCATGAAAATCTTTAAATTCTTTCTTATTCATTCCTATTATTGTCAATACCTGACCTAAATCTATCAATTTTCTTTTTCCAAAATAACTTTGATAGCTACTCCAAATATATTTCGAGTAACTACAAATCTCAGCTTTTTCTGGGTTAAAATGGATATATCTGATTAAATTGATAAGATACGGCAAAGTGTTTATTTGCTTACTTTTGAATCGATTATAAAACACATGCCCAATTCTCTTATATCTTTTATTAAAATATATGGCATAACTAGTTGCAATAGATTGCATCATTTTTGATAAATTATCCTCTTTGTCTACTATTAACAGATGAACATGATTATCCATCAGAACATATGCATATAAATCATATTGATATTTTTCTTTTGCATCTTTCAATAATTTTAAAAATTTGCTCTTGTCTACGTCATCATAAAAAATTTCTTGCTGATTAATACTACGTAAAATAATATGATAAACATTAGTATTAGATTTTTGATACTTTCTTCCACATCGAGGCATTTTTTGACCTTCCTTTCTTCTATTCCATTTGCCCCTAATGTTTGACGATATATAAATGTATTTCTATATCCCCTAATTGCTTATCAAACTATAAAAGAATATAGCACACTTTTTACAAATATGCTATACTCTTCACCAAATTTTCATATTTTATTTTTACTTTTTTCACAGCTTATAATTTTAAGTCTGTCCCTGTTTTGACATTTTTGTCACTGGAAGGAACGTCCCTAAATTGACAAAGTAACAAACATGGCATGTGCCCAGGCAAGACCATTGACCCAGCTTGGTCCCATAGTTTGGTTATCTACTTGTTCTGCTAAGAAACCATGTTCATTGGCTGTATTTACTATAAATTCTATGCATTCTTTTGCTTTGCGTTTTTCACCTGCTTTTTGATAATACATTGCCATCCATAAGGTAGAAATTGTCCATGGGTTATTACCTGTGCGATAATGGTCACCTTCAAATCTTAAGTATCCACCAGTATAAGTCCTTAAGGTTAAGTTTATTTTTTCTACTGTATTTTGTACCTTTTTTTCTTTTGGAGAAAATATCGCAAATGGTACTATAATTCCTAATTGGCTAATGTCTGTTTGATGGTCGTGTAGGTTTCTTAAAAAGGTTTTGGTGTTTTCATCATATAAATTACTTAGAATGTATTTTTTTATTTCACTCTGATACATAGTCATTTTATTTTCTAATTTATTCATGGCTTCTACTTTTAGTCGATTGTTTTGTTCGTATTCTGGTTTTAATAGGCTATGGATTTCTTTCATAGCACTAAATGCTGCATAAATGGCAGCTAATGAATATAAGTGCACTCCTTCATTCATTTCCCATAGGTCATAGCTTACATGTAATTTACTTCTATCTTGTGTATGATAAGCTTCTTCAATTTCTTTTTTTACTATATCTGATTCGTCTTTTGTTCCTAGTACATTATCCATATAAATGCCTAAAAATTTTGCTGCATTTTCACACATTTTATAGGTTTCTTTTAAGAATTTTTTTTCTTTTGTGGCTTTATAATGTTCATATACTCCATAAATAACACTTGCTGTTTCGTCTATTTGATAGCCCCAACATGGTGCTAGGCTGCCATCTGTATAAAATCGTTGTTCCCACATTCCATTTTTATTTTGGGTTTCTTTGCAAAAAACTTTATAAAATTTTTCTACTTCTTTTTCCATTTTAAGGTTATCTAGTGCTTTCGTAATAAATACAGCATCTCTTGGCCAACAATAGCTATACCTACCACAATTACTCATTTGTTCATCTACTTCAACAGCTGCTGCAATTCCACCATGTTCTTGGTTTATAAGCAAAGGAAATAGTAAAATACTTCTTTGATAAATTTGATTGAATTTTTTGTTATAAGCACTTGTTTCTGGAAGAAGCTCTATATTTAGGTGTTCTTTTACATACTTTTTCCAATATTTTTCTACTGCTTGTTGTTCTTTGGCATAATCTAATTTTTTTAGTTGCAAAATTTGCTTTTTTAATTCTTCTTGTGATAGTTTTATGTCATTTTTTCTAAAATATAAATATAGTACTAATTCCTTTTTTTCTCCTGGTTTTAAAGTTCCTATTTGATAACAAATAGAAGAATCACAAGACATTCCTATATAGTCTTTATCTTTAATTTGTCCACTTGCAATATTTTGATTTGTGTCATTTAGTTGATAAGAGTATAAATCTTGCGAAGAAAATGTATACAAGCTATAATCATGGCAATATTGTACTAACATATTATCTTTGATTTCTGCTCCTACCATGTTGTTATAGTCAGATAACAGTTTTGCATGTACTAGAAAATTTACATCTAGGTTTATGCTATTTTTGTTTTCAAATTGATATTTTTTTATGATGACATCTTCTTTTAACATAGCAAAGTCAGTTTGGTTTACACATAAATTGAAATAGGTATTGGTAATTTGTGTATTTAGTACATTGGTATTTTCTGTATAATATTGTTTATACTGATTGTTAATGTCTTCATGCAAATATATCATGGCAGAATCGTTTATTTTTACACCAGTTAAAAATTCATCTATCCAGCTTCTAAAGTCTGGTGCTGGATACATAGCTCTTAGTAATTCTCCTGTTTTGCTATAACTTGCTGTTATGTTTTTGCCACCAATAATGGCATCATTATAATACTTGTTTTTCATCTGTTTCTTTCCTTTTCTTTTTTATTTTACTTCTTATAATAGTTAGTACACAGCATTTTTTGTTTTCTTTTTATCTTATTTATCTCTATTGCCATAGGAATATAATTTTTTAATATTTTTCTACAATTTTTATAATTTGTTCTTCTATTTCGTTTAATCTTAGTTTTAATAATGCTATACTGTTTTGACTTGTTTCTTGTGTTAGGTATTCTTCTTTTACAATCGTTTCCATATCGTTTAATTCTTCTTTTAGGATTCTCATTTTTTCTAAGATTTCTCTTGTTTGTGTAATGTCACTTGAAACTATCTGTATGGTTTGTTCCATAGTCAAGTTTTCGTCTAATGTATAAGTTTGCCCATAATCTGGTATAGTAACATCAATTCCTACATTTTCTATAATTTTATCTTTTAATATTTCTTGCCCTTCTTGCTCTCCATGTACTAAAAAGATATGCTTTGGTTTATTGATAAAAGAATAAATAAAGTTTAATAACCATTCTTGGTCTGCATGACCAGAATATCCTTCTATATATTCAATTCTTGCATTTACTGCAATTTCTTCTCCAAAGATTTTGACCTTTTTTTCGCCTTCTACAAGTCTTCTACCTAAAGTGCCTTGTGCTTGGTAACCTACAAATAAAATCGTACTATTGGGATCCCATAAATGATGTTTTAAATGATGCTTAATTCTACCAACTTCACACATTCCGACTAGCAGATATGATAATGGCTGGTTCATTTTTTTCGTTTAATGCCTTTGATTCATCTGCTGTTCTTGTAAATTGCAAACCTGGAAATTCTAGTGGGTTATCTCCTCCTTGAATTAGCGCTTGTGTTTCTTCATCAAAAAGGTTGGCATTTTCTTTAAAAATTTCTGTTGCTGAAATGGCTAATGGACTGTCTACATAGACAGGTGCATTCATTAAGGTTTGATATTCTTTTTTAAATTTTTCATTTTCTTGGTTTTCTTTTAGTCCATTTAGTTCATATAATATTTCTTGTGTTCTTCCTACTGCAAAAGATGGGATTACTACAGTTCCACCTTTATCTAATGTCTCTGAAACAATATTTAAAAATAAATTTGCTTTATCATCATTTCTTAAATGAAGTCTTGAACCATAAGTAGATTCCATTATCACATAATCTGCTGATTCCATCATAGTTGGTGAAGAAAGTAGTGGTATGTCATTATTTCCTAAGTCTCCTGTAAATACTGCTTTGGTTTGTTTTCCTTCTTCTTCGACCCAAACTTCTATAATGGCAGAACCTAGCATATGTCCTGCATCATTAAAGCGTACATGAATATTAGGGTCTATTTCTATGATTTCATCATAATCTACTGCTCTAAATATTTCCATAGTGTCGATGGCATCTTGTGCTGTATATAATGGTGGTAATGGGTCTTTACCTTCTCTCATTCTTTTTCTGTTACGCCATTCTATTTCTTGTTCTTGAATATGTCCGGCTGTCTGGAAGCATAATAGAGCATAAGTCTTTTGTTGCTTTTGTTGTAATAACTGGATTTCTATAACCTTCTACATATAGTCTTGGTATTCTTCCAGAGTGGTCAATATGGGCATGTGTTAATAACATAAAGTCAATTTGCTCTATATCAAAGGCAAATGTTTCGTGATTTTTTGCTTCGTCTTTGCTACTGCCTTGATACATACCACAATCTATTAAAAATTTTTTTCCTGCGCCTTCTACTAAAAAGTTAGAACCTGTTACAGTTTTGGTTGCTCCTAAAAAGGTGATTTTCATATATTACCTTCTTCCTTTCTTTATTTCTATATAAATAGTTTTGTCTTTTTCTTTAGTTTTACTGTTTTTTTACTTTCAATTTGACAAGTATTTTCTAAAATATTAGTATCATAATAACTTGCAAACAATTTTCCTTCTTCTACTTTTGTTTCTATAATAGTATGATTTAAGTCAATCATTTTGCTATCAAATAGTTTACGAATAATTTGATAATTTACTTCTTCATCTTCTGTAACAAAATCTATTACATCTAACTTTTGTGCTTTTAATAGTAAAATTGCTATGGTATCTTCTAAGCTTTGTTTTAAGTCTTCTATTTCTTTTAGCTTGATTGCTTGCTCATCAAAACTTAAAAAACTGTAATATCTTACTATATAAATAAATGATATAATTTCTTGTTTGGTTTGGGCTTTGGCAATTTTTATCTGAAAACAGCTTAAAAATAGCAAACATAAATGAATGAAACTTTTTCTTATATCTTCCTTTTCTTCTAAGTCTAAGGTATCTAAAAATTCTACTTTTTTACTAAGTTCTTCTTTACGGCTTACATAGCCTTTTGGGTCTATTAAACTATTATTTTGTTTTAATTTATCTACATAGTCTTGTCTTTCTATTTCAAGTCTATTTATCAAATGCCTAATACTAAATATTTTTTCTTTATTTGGTAGTTTTTCATTTCTTGCTTCATATTCTTTTTGCAAAAGTTGTTCATTATTTAGTATTTTATCAATGGTTTCTATTTGCTTGGTAAGCTCTTTTTTGTTTTTGGTTACTTGTTCTAAATATGTTTTTTTATCATTTAATTTTTCTAATTCTAATTTGCTTTCCTTTTTTAATTTTGTCCACAATTCTTTTTGCTCTATATCTTGTTTTGCTGTCATTTCAATCATAAATTTGCAAAACATTCCCATCATACTTTTGGCTTTTTTCTCTCCAAAGTTTGTCTTTAAATTTTCATGGGCAAGTATTAAATAATCTGCAAGCTTACTGTCATTTTGTACCCATTGTAATATAAATGGGTAACCTAATAAATAGATAAAGTTTTGAAATATGAAGTTTAACATAATATTTGGCACATCTTTTAAATTAATGTCCCAAGACCAACCATTGAAGTCTCTAATTACTTCTGCCTCGTGCATTCTAACTCCTAAATTTAAAAAGTAGGTAATTGATTTTACAATTAGGCTTTCTTCTTCTGGCATACAAATTTCATCTTGTCCTATTTCTAAAATAGCATTTAATATCGTAAAATCATTGCCAAGTGCTACTATTTTACCTGCAACTTTATCAATTTCATAATTTGTTTTAGCATTTTCTTCTATATGACTAATCAGCTCTATTTCATTACATTTTGTTTCTATAATGTGAATTATTTTTTCTAAAAATTCTCTTTTTTCTAGTACTTCTACTTTTGTTTTTTCATAATCTGGATAGGCATTTTCAATTTTATAAACCATGCTTAATAAAAGATTTTTAGTCTGAAGGGAAAAACTCTTTTTTTCTAAAACCTTTTCTAAACGATTGGTATAATCTTTAAAATTAAGTTTATGTAAAATTTTTTCTTTCTTTTCCATAAAACCTCTTTTTCTTAAGTAACGCTATATCTTGTAAGTATACTTTATTGCTGCGTTGTAGCAGCTTCACTGCTATTTTCTGTAGGTGCTTCTTGTGACATTTTTAGCTCTTGCCATCTTTCTTTTGACATTAAAACTTCACGTGGTTTGCTACCTTGATATCCTGAAATGATGCCTCTTTCTTCCATTTGGTCTATAATTCTACCTGCCCTTGCATACCCTACTTTAAATCTTCTTTGAATAAAGGAAGTGGAGGCTTGTCTTGTTTCTATTACTGTTTCAATTGCCTCTGCTAAAAATGGGTCTGCTCCATCATCATCTGCTTGTTCTGATTCTAAGTCTTTTTCTTTATCAGTCTTATTCGCATTTTCAATCTGCTCTAGTATATCTTCATTATAAACTACCTCTCCATTTGATTTAATAAAGTCTACTATTTTTTCTACCTCTTTATCAGATACAAAAGCACCTTGTATTCTTGTAGGTTTTGGACTACCAGATGGGTAAAATAACATATCTCCTTTTCCTAATAGTTTTTCTGCCCCTACCATATCTAAAATAGTACGTGAATCTATTTGGGAAGAAACTGCAAAAGAAATTCTAGATGGAATATTGGCTTTAATAATACCTGTAATAACATCTACAGATGGTCTTTGTGTTGCAATAACTAAATGCATACCGTGCAGCTCTTGCTTTTTGTGCTAAACGACAAATAGAATCTTCTACATCTTTTGATGCTACCATCATTAAGTCTGCTAACTCGTCTATAATGATAACAATTTGTGGTAAAATTCCTGTTTCTTCTTGTTTGGCAGTTTCATTGTATCCTTTTAAATCTCTAACACCTTTTGTGGCAAATAATTGATAACGATTTTCCATTTCTTGTACAGCCCAAGCTAAAGCTCCAGCTGCTTTTTTTGGATCTGTTACAACTGGTATTAATAAATGTGGTATTCCATTATAAACAGAAAGCTCTACTACTTTTGGGTCTACCATTAATAGTTTTACTTCACTTGGTTTGGCTTTATATAAAATACTAGAAATTAGGGTATTAATACATACACTTTTACCAGAACCTGTAGCACCAGCAATTAGTACGTGTGGCATTTTTGCAATATCGGTTACAACAGCTTCTCCTGCTACATCTTTTCCTAAACCAAAAGCTAGTTTAGAACTATGGTCTGTAAAGTTATTTGATTCTATAATTTCTCTAAAGTGTACCATTTCATTATCTTTATTTGGAACTTCAATTCCTACTGCTTGTTTTCCTGGAATAGGTGCTTCGATACGGATGCTTTCTGCTGCTAGGTTTAAGGCAATATCATCTGCTAAGTTTGCTATTTTATTAACACGTACACCTTCTGCAGGTTTTAATTCATATCTTGTAATAGCAGGGCCTACTGATACATTTTCTACTTTAGCAGAAACCCCAAAACTATATAATGTTTTTTGTAGTTTTGTTGCTGTGTCTGCTACATTCTTTTTACTTCCTTTTACTCTTCTTTCTGGCTCGCTTAGCAATTGTACTGGGGGAAATTCATAGTTTTCATCTTCTACTGTAATAGTATGTTATAATTGCAATACTTCTTTTACTTTATCTTCTTTTTGCTCCTCTTCTTGTTGAAATAAATTAGCATCAATAACATCTGGAGAAGACATTACTTCTTCTGGCTCTTGCTTTTTTTCTATCTTTTCCTCTACTTTTTTTCTGTCAAAGAAAGATGGAATATCTAATTCTTCTTGTTCATAGTCATATTTTTTCTCTTCTTGTTGGTTTAGTTCACTAGCAAGTTCATCTCCAATTTGAGCTGCTAGCTTAATTGCCTCTTCTTTTTCTCTTCTTTTTCTTTCTTTTTTAGTTTCTTTTGGCATTGCTACTGTATTTTTGAGTTCATGTTCATATCTTTGTACTTTTTCTTCTTGATACTCTTGTTTTCTCTGGGCTAATTCATCTAAAAAGCTTCCTATTATTTCGGCTGGCTTAATGCCAAAAATAAATATAATTAAAATAATCGAAATACCTACTGTTAAAATAGCAGCACCTGTTGTCCCTAACATATTAATAAGTGGAATAGCAATAATTGTACCAATAACACCTCCACCAATATCTCTTTCACCTAGGGTATAAGCTTCATCTACAATCTCTGCAAAATCTTTATTAATAGAAAGATTGCCTTTACTTACTTGAAAAACACTAAGCATCGCACAAATACATAATAAAAAGATAACATATTGCATTAATTTTCCCATAAAATAATCTTTTTCATTATGAGTCATAGAAATGGCAATCAGTAACATACCAATTGGAATAACATACTTAATAAAGCCCATAATACCACCTAAAGCTGGACTTAAGGCTCTACCCATACTACCAGATTTTGTATAAATCAAAATCATTAGTAAAATACTAAACAATACTAATACTACTACTGCTATATTAACATCTAAACTACTTTTTTTCTTTTTTTTACTTCTTTTTGCTGCCACTCTACTAACACCCTCTCTTACCTAATAAATCAGTGGTTCGGACTTCCGACCACTGATTTTCCGAAACATCTAATTTAGCTCTTTTCTATTTTCTTGAATTACTTTAAGTGCATCTTGAAGTGCAACTTCAATGCCTGCTAATACTCCATCTGCATAGTCTTTCGTACCTTTTGAAATTTCACGTGACATTTCATTTGCTGTTTCTATAATTTCTACTTTTTTCTCATAAGCTTTTCTTGTAATTTCATGCTCATCTATCATAGATATAATTCTATTTTCAGCTTCTTTAATAATTTCATCTGCTTCATTTTGTGCTTCTACTAAAATTCTTTGTCTTTCTTCTTTTACCCATTTTGCTTGTTTTAGTTCTTCTGGTAGTTTTAACCTAACTTCTTTGATAATGTCTAACATTTCTTCTTTATCCACCATTGATTTACCAGAAAAAGGCACATTTTTACTTTTTTCTAACATATCTTCTAATGTTTCTAATAATGTAAATATTTCCATTGTTTTCCCCTTTCAACCTAAAAGTACTTTTTAAAAGTTACTTTTTTTCTGCTAAGAATATAAGAGTTACTCTTCCGTATTTTCTTATATCATAAATATCTATGTTTAATTTTTCTAATTCGAGTAATTCTCGTTTCTCATCATCGGTTTCTATGATTAGGTTTCCTTTTTCTTTTAGTAAATTTAGTGATAAAATTCTTTTAACAGCCTCTACTGCAATATTTGCTTTATATGGTGGGTCAATATATACTAAGTCAAATTGCATATTTTGTTGTTTTAGTAATTCTAAAGCTTTTTTATAGTCTTTTTCTATTACAACTGCTTTGGATACCAATTTAGTTTTGTTTAAATTTTCGTATATCATTTTGGTGGCGAAATGATTTTTTTCACATAAGTAGGCTTGTTTAGCCCCTCTGCTTAAAAATTCAATACCAATTGCTCCACTTCCTGAAAATAAGTCTAGTATGATAGAATTTGAAATTTTTAGTTGCAATATATTAAATAAAGATTCTTTGACCCTGTCTAAGGTAGGCCTTGTAGTTATATCGTCAATTGATTTTAATTTAGTTCCTTTTGCAACTCCACTAATTACTCTCATAGTCCCTCTTATGATATACATCTATTTTATATTTTTCTTTTCATATGTCAATATATTTAACATAATTGTAATATGATTTTAATGTTTTTGTAATAATGTTATCATTTTGTAATATTCTTTTAGTTATTATATATCATGCCTCTTTAATTGTAAAGAGGCTATTTTGATTTTTTTATTTACCCTATTTTTTCTAAGTATGACTTAGAAGCAAAAAAGTATAAAAAAGACCTACCCCATATGTAGATCTTCTATTTTTTAGTCTTTATTTACATCTTTTAATATTTCTAATTGTGCAATTAAAAGTGATTCCATTTTTGCCTTATATACATCAAATTGTTTTTGAAGTTCATCTAGTTCTCTTCTTTTTAACATTATCTCTTGTTCTAGCTCTTGTACTGCTTGTTTAGCATCTGCTTGTGCTTGAGCTACTATTTGTTCTGCTTGTTTTTTTGCTACACTTCTTACTTCATCAGCAGTAGCTTGTGCCATCACTAAAGTGTCTTGCAATGTACCTTCTATGCTTTTATATTTAGAGATACTTTCTTGCATTTCTTCTAATTTATTTTTAGATTCTACCACTTCTTTATATATTTTTTCATAATCTTTGGTTAGGTCGTCTAAAAAGTCATCTACTTCTTCTACGCTATATCCATTCATTATTTGTTTTGAAAATTTTTTATTTTCAATATCCAAAGGTGTAAGCATATACTTTTCCTCCTATTTTAGGTTTGCCTCTAAAATTTTATTGATTAATTTCTAAGCCATGAAACTGATAATTTATTTTTAATTTCATCTCTTGCATTTTCATTTTCAATATCATAGTTAAATGGTGCAATTAATATAATAGAATTAGAAACTTTTTGCATATGACCATCTAATGCATGAACTGCACCAGATACTACATCTATAATTCTTCTTGCAACATCTTTGTTAACATATTCTAAGTTAACAATAACTGATTTTTTTTGTTTTAGTAAATCACATATAGTTGCTGCTTGTTCAAAAGTAGTTGGTTGTGAAATTACCATTTTTACTTGATGTGTTTGTGGCATATTAACTACTTTACTATTTCTTCTTCCCCATAATTTTCTTTCTTCTTGCTCTTCTTCTTCCTCTTCCATTTCTTCAACATCATCATAATTTTCTAATTCTTCATCATCTCTATCTTCTGCTGGATCCATTCCAAATAATCCCCATACCTTTTCCATAATTGCTCCTGACATCTTTTAACAACCTCCTAAATAAATTTGTCTTTCGTTTTTTTACTGCTAATAGTATCTAACTTTTTAGCGCTCTTGTCAATAGTTTTTCCGTTTGTAATAATAACTTAATATTCTTGTAATATTTTTGTAATATTTTTTTGTTTTTTTAAGTCGATTTTCTTAAAATTTCGTCATATAATGTTAGTGTTTTTCTTCCACTAATTTCTTCATTTGTATAACCCAATTCTTCTAATTCGTCTCTTGTATAATTCTCTACTACAGCATATTTCTCGTTTTTCCTTTTTATTTTTACCCAAATCTTGTCTTGATATTCTCCTCTAATTCTAATAACATAATTTACTTCATTTTCTCCTTTGTTTTCTACACCAATAGCATCATTTGGAACTTTTTTACCACTATCACTCCACCAAATGACATCAAATGACATTTTTCGATAGCTTACTAAAGATTGCAATTGCCTATCTATTTGAAAAACAATTAGTACATTTTCTTCTTCTGGAGCTATATATTCTATTTTTGCTGTTACTTCTGTATCATTGGGAAGCCTTAACTTTACTTTATCTGCTACTTTTGCTTCTTTGGCTTGTTTTGAATTTAGGCTACAAACAATGTAACATTCAAAGTTATTAATAATTTTAGCACTTTCTTTATTATCTGCTACAATTTGTCCTGTTTTGATATTCAGTCCTTCTAAAAACTCTGTATTTAAGTTGCTAAAGTCTTTTGGTGAAAAAATTTCTTCATAGCCATCTACTTTATAAGATACCACTCCACTAATAGGTGCTTTTAAAGACTCTGCTCCTTGGTTTAGTTGATTTTCATATTTACTTCTTTCATCAATTAGCTTTTTCAAATAAGACCCTGCTGGGCTATAATCACCTGCAATTTTTGCTTTTTTTGTTATATTATTTGCAATTTCTTTTTTGGCTTCTTTAATAATTTGCAGATTATTTACTTGATATAAAGAAGCTATTTTATCTTCTATTTGTTTATCTAAAGCTTTAATATCACTAGGCAGTATTTGATTTTCTTTTGCCTTTGCCATAGCCTCATCTATCTTGGTGTCCAACTCTCTAATTTTTTTTACTAAATTCTCTTCGCCACTAGAATAATATCTAAAAATCGCCTCACCTTTTGCTACTTTTTCTCCCTCTGACTTAATTTGTTCCATTCCATTTTTATAGTTAGAACCTTTTACAATGGTTTCTTCTCTAATAATATAGCCAATTGCTCTTTCTTCTTGGTAAATTTTCCCTTGTTCTACGGTGAAGGTATCGGTTGGATTTTGAACAAATATTATGACTTTGTATAAACAAAGAATAACCGCAATTACTAATAGTATACTAGCTACTATTAGTATTCTATTTCTTATTATTTTGCTTTGTTCTATTTTGTTTTTTTGCTTTTTAGATGAGTGTACTTCCTTCTCCTTCACAATATTCCTCCAAAATTCGTTTTATATTTTCTTCTATTGTAGCTAAGCCGTCTAGCCAAATAATGGATTTATCTTTTCTAAACCAAGTAAGCTGCCTTTTAGCATATCTTCTTGTTTCCATTTTTAGTTTTTCTATCATTTCTTCTTTGGTTAATTCTTTTTTCAAATAGCTTACTACCTCTTTATAGCCAAGCCCTTGCATGGCAGTTGGAAATTCTTTGTATTTTTCTAATAGTTTTTCTACTTCTTGTATTAATCCTTGTTCTATCATAATATCCACCCTTTGATTGATACGACTATATAATTTTTGCCTATCCATATCAATGGCAAAAGTGATATATTCATATGGTGGTGGTACTAATTTAGATTCTATTTCAAGTTGTGTTTTTGTTTTACCTGTTTGATGATAAATTTCTAAAACCCTCATAATACGTTTTTTATCATTGGGGCTAATGATTTGCATCGCTTGTTCATCTACTTTTTTAGCTTCTTCATACAAGACATTTAAGCCTTGTTTTTCTATCTTTTCTTCTAATTTTTCTCGATACTCTAAATCAGTTTCTATTTCAGGATAACTAATATTGTAAGTCAAGCTATTTACATATAAGCCTGTCCCTCCCACAAAAATGGGAACTTTGTTATTGGCTAAAACCTTTTTTATTTCTTCCATTGCATCTTTTTTAAAATCTGCTACACTATATCTTGCCTCTGGACTTACAAAATCTATTAAATGATGGGGAATTCCTTGCATCTCTTCAGGAGTTGGTTTTGCTGTTCCTATTGTCATATCTTTATATATTTGCATAGAATCACACGAAATAATTTCGCCATTTATTTTTTTGGCAAGCTCTATAGATAGTCCCGTTTTGCCAGAAGCTGTTGGGCCACAGATAATAATTACTTTTGGTTTTTGAGTCATATTTTTTACTTAAAAAGAACTTTAAATTGTCCTTTTACCCCTTTCTTGTTTATGGTACGATATTTGCTTTATTAATTAGCTCGATAATGCCTGATTGGATATCTTTAAAATAGAAAAATTCTATGATTAAAATAATTACTAGTATAATAGCTAATGCAATCAGTCTATTTTTAAAGTTTTGTGCCTTTAGCCTACCTTCTTTGTAAGCTCTGTAAGAACTTGCTAAAATTGGCAATGTAAGAATCATGTTAATAGGAACAAAAGTAAATGTAATTAAACTTTGTGCTGTCCCCATTCCTGCATTTCCTGCAAATTGCATATTTTTTGTACTAAGCCAATAAGTAGCTGCTACTAACATGTACATAATAGCAATTCCTACTGTAATAAATATAAACTTTTCCTTTTTTTCAAAAGCAACTCCTAAAAAACGGTAAGTTAGTCCTATTGCTACTAAGTTTAATACTAAAATACAAAGGTAGATAAATAAAATCATAACGTTTCCCTCTTTTCTTATTTCAAAGTTATCTTCTTGAAAACTTTTTTTCAATATCTGTTTTGGTCATTTTAATAGCTGTTGGCCTACCATGTGGGCAGGTAAATGGGTTAGGAAGTACTAATAATTGTTTCATCAAGTTATCTACTTCTTCTTCAGTTAATGCCATATTTGCCTTTACTGCTGCTTTACAGGCTACTGTTGCTATGAATTTTTCTTCTTTTTCTTGTTTTGCAGTTCTTGCTATGGTATTAATTTCATCCAATGTTTCTAAAAATAATTCTTTGGTATCTAAATTAATACAAACATTTGGTACACCACTTAATTTAATAGTATTTTCTCCAAATTCTTCTAAGGTAAAACCTGCTTTTTTAAACATGTCCATGTTTTCTCTTGCTATATCCATTTCTTTATGGGATAAATTAATAATATCTGGCAGTAACATTAATTGAGAGTCTTTTTCTTCTTCACTGTAATAATTTTTTTTGACTCTTTCATATAAAATTCTTTCATGAGCTGCATGTTGATCTAAAATATATAGTTCTTTGTCTAATTCTAAAATAATATAAGTAGAAAAGGCAATTCCTATAAATTTGTATGTAGCCATTGGTACTTCTTCTTTTGGAAAAATAGAAATGTTTTCTACTGATTTTAGTTCTTCTGGCTGCATGGTAATTTTTTCTTCTTGCTTTTTTTGCTCTTGTGCTACTTTTCTTACCTCTGATGGCATAGTTCCAAATGTGCGCATATACATTTCATCAAAGCTTTCTGGCTTGTCCTCCATTTTAAGTTGTTCTAAAGCATTCATGGTTTCTTTTAATGTTTCTTCTACTTCTTTTGTTTCTATTTTAGGCACTTGCTCTTCTTTTGAATCTACTTTATTTAAAAAGGATGGTTTTTTCATAACTGGTGTTACACCACCTTCTATTGGTAAATCATAAGAATATGTAGCTGTTACTTCTTCATTTAATAGTACTTTATCTTTTGTATTTTCCTCTTCTAGGTCTAGTTTTGGCTGTATTGGCTCAATAGGCAAAACTTCTTCTTTTTCTTTTATTATTTTATGGAATAAGCCTCCTAATGTTTTGGTTTCTTCTTTTTCTACTGGCTTGCTGTTTACTACTATAGTATTTTCTAAGTCTATTTGTGTACTTTTATCTTCTATGCTTTCTTGCAAGCTCATTTGTGGTTTTATACTATTGGTATTTGCAACTAAGTCTCCTTTTAATAAAGTGTCTTTAATAGCATGAAATACTGCTTTAAATACTTTGCTTTCTTCCTCAAACCTTACTTCTAATTTAGCAGGGTGTACATTTACATCTACCTTTTGTGGATTTATTTCAAGGTTTAATACTAAAAAACCATATTTACCAATTGTAATTAAGCCTTTATATCCGTGCTTCTGCAGCACTGGTTAAGGTTTTATCTTTAATATATCTTTGATTAACAAAAAACAACTGATTAGAACGATTAGAACGTGCTACTACTGGTTTTCCAATAACTCCTGTTATTTTAATATCTTCATACTCATAATTTACATCTAAGATATTTTCTGCAATATCTTTACCATAAATACTATAAATAACGGCTTTTGCATCATTATTTCCTGGTGTTTGAATTACAGTTTTACCACTACTAATTAATTGCACAGCAATTTCTGGGTGTACTAATGCAATTCTAGTAACAGCATCTTCTATATACCCTGCTTCTGTAAAATCTTTTTTTAAGAATTTATACCTAACAGGTGTATTAAAAAATAAATCTTGTATACTAATAGTTGTACCTTTTGGGCAGCCAGTTTCTTCTTTATTTATTATCCTGCCACCTTCTATTTGTATTTTATATCCAATGTCACTATCTTGTGTTTTAGAGCTAAGTTCTATTTTGCTAATTGCTGCAATACTAGCTAATGCCTCACCCCTAAATCCCATAGATTTGACTGTTTCTAAATCTTGTGCTTTTCTAATTTTAGATGTTGCATGTCTTTCAAAGGCCATTTCCATATCATCTGGTGCTATTCCTTTTCCGTTATCTGTAATACGAATATAGGAAATACCACCATTTTTAATTTCTACTTTAATAGAAGTTGCTCCTGCATCTATTGCATTTTCCATAAGCTCTTTTACTACTGATGCTGGCCTTTCTATTACCTCTCCTGCTGCTATTTGGTTGATGGTATTGTCATCTAATAATACTATATTTCCCATTTATATTCCCCCGTCTTTTGTTTCTTTTTTCAAATCATATCATAGATAGTCTAAAAAGTAAATCAAATGAGCAAAACTTTATCACTAGCTTATTTTAACTGATTTCTCATAAAGAAATATAGGTGTTTTAAATCGTATTTTTTTGCTCGATATAGTTATATCATTTTTGATTTATTTTGTAAACTAAGGAAATCAATTTTATAGCATTTTCTCTTTTATCGCTTCTAGTATATTATTTTTATTTGGTTGCATTTTCATTTTTTAGTGATTAGTAACACTTTTATAAATAATAGAATATGATATACCATACGAAAGAATGAAAAACTAATTCATAGGAGGTATAAAAAATGGGATGTTGTGGTAATAACGGAGAACTTTTATGGTTCATAATTCTATTCTTATTACTTTTCTGTTGTGGTAACACAGGCTGTGGATGTAGTTGCAACAACAACTGTGGTTGCTAGTCTTTAGTAACTACTAAATTCTTATACTGAAAGGAGGGAAATTAGATATGCCAGAAAATAGAGGATGTGGATGCGGCTTTGGTTTTGGTGATGATTGCTGCATTTGGATAATTATTGTTATTCTTTTAATTTGCTGCTGTGGTGGTAATGGTAGAGGTGGATGTTTCTAATTTTTAGCAATTTTCCCACATCATGATTCACTACACAATTAAGAGCTCTTACTGGAAACTATTTTAGTTTCCTACCATAAGAGCTCTTTTATTATTTTCTATTTTTTCTTTTTGCCAGGTTCTTGTACTTGAGGCTTTTCCTTTCTTCTATCTTCTTTTCTTCTTCCACCATCTTTATCAAAGTCATTTTTCCTTCTGTCATCTGGTTTTTTTCTTCTGTCTTCAAACATGTTTCCTTTTTTATCTACTATCATTTTTTCTCCTTTGCTCCTTCTTATTTTTAATCTTATTGTTTCTGTTTTTAGTAATTGTATTTATCTTAAAGTAATCATATCTTATTTTCTAATAAAAAGCAAGCATTTTTTGGCTATATTTGTTGCATAATATCCTGATTGATAGTATAATAAGGTTATCATTATTTGTAGAAGTTTTAAGAGATTTTACTGTGCTTAAAATTGGGAGGTACTTTATGAAAAAATGCAAAAATGATTTTTCCCGCCAAGAAGTGTTTGACTTCGTGACACATTACTACTCTGGTCATCCCTATGATTCTTTAAAATCTTTAGCAGAATTTTATGGCATTTCTATGTATATGGCAAAACAGCTTATTTACCGTTCTATTGGTGAGTGTATTGTAGATGATGATGTGGTAGAGTGGCTTTACCAAAAGGCTTGTTCTTCTGCTTTTGTTCATTCTTATAAGGATAAAATCTACAAAGCTCCTTTAACGACTCATACCAAGTATGAAAGTTTAAAACAGCAACGCCAAGCCTATCTATTTCCTGATGATATTTGTATTGATATTGCTGTTATGTACGCGTTTTCGCCTTTATCCAAAGAGCCGTTTTGCAAGGAAAACTATATGACAAAAGCACTCTTTGACAGAATCTTAAAGCATGTTATTATTCATAATCTAATTTCAGATGATTTTGTTGATGACTTACAGGAAAAAGCTTTACAAACTGCTATTTTCCAGCCTAAAGTGTATAACCTTTTTACTACTCTTTGGGAACTACGGATTCAAAATCGCATCAAAGATTCTTAAATCTTCAAAAGAGAAAGCATCTATTGCTTTCTCTTTATTATATGAAAAATCAATACTTATAACAAGTATTGATTTTCTAATTTACCTTTTTATATAATTACATTTGTCGATATTTAATTGGTTGGGCTGGCTAGATTCGAACTAGCGCATGCATGAGTCAAAGTCATGTGCCTTACCGCTTGGCTACAGCCCAGTGTACTTTAACAAATGCAATTATATAATAATGGGGTGGAAGATGGGACTCGAACCCACGATCTCCAGTGCCACAAACTGGCGCGTTAACCAACTACGCCACATCCACCAGCTTCTACTTTGTGTTTTAAGCACATAATTAATTTTACAACAAAGTAGGTTCATTTGTCAACAGTTAATTTATATTTTTTATACTTCTTTTGCCCAAATGATAATTCTGTAGTTAGAATCATCTGTACAAGTAGTTAAAGATATCTCTCTTCTACCTTGTGTATCTCTTGAGGCATATTCAAAATCA
Organism: uncultured Clostridium sp.; assembly: GCA_947647115.1. Taxonomy (GTDB): domain Bacteria; phylum Bacillota; class Clostridia; order TANB77; family CAG-508; genus CAG-273. The sequence continues at coordinate 24,828 of CANSJB010000010.1, forward strand.
TTAGAATCTGTCGTATATTTATGATAAATTTCATATGTTACTTTATGACCTGAAGTATCTGTTAAATAAATTTTATCTCCATTATTTAGCTTTTTATTGTTAGAGAAAAATGTTCCATTTCTATAATTGTGACCTGCAATAACAGTATTTCCAACTTTATTAACACCTGGTCCATACATAACTCCTACTGATGCTTCTAGTGACTTTGGTGTTACTTTTTCTAATACTGGACAATTAACATTTGTTTTTGGAATTTCTATTCTGGCTACTACATTAAAGCCTTTATAGGTTAAACCACTACTACTTGTCCCTCCGCTATTTCCAGTATTATTTTGTACTGTATCATTAAGATTTGGGTCTATAATTGGGTCTATTACGTCATTGGTATTATTAGTTTGTGTATTGTTTGTTTGATTATTATCTGTAATATTATTACTAATAAACTCATTAAATTGGGCTGAAAAATCATCATTATCTGCACCTGTGGTATAAGCTCTATACCAATCAATTCCTATAAAAGCAAGTAATGCTACTATTGCAATAATAGCTATAATTAATATAATGGTTAATACTTTGCTATATTTACTATTTAACATTTCAATTTCCCCTTTTCTTTTATTCTCCTTCTATATACACTATTATTATACCACATTTTTTACAAATAATCTATGATTTTAATGAATTATTTTGGGTCCCATTTTCATACCAGCTAAAATGTGGAAATGAATGTGCATTACTTCTTGTCCTGAATCTTTACCACAATTTACAATTAACCTAAAACCATTTTCTTCTATCCCTAATATTTTAGCTACCTTTTTAACAGCTTGCATCATATCTCCCATTAAAGCAGTATCTTCTTCTTTTATGTCTAGTAAAGTAGCAATATGTTTTTTAGGAATAACTAAAACATGGATTGGAGCTGCTGGGTCAATATCTTTAAATGCTACTATTTGTTCATCTTCATATACTTTTTCAGATGGTATTTCCCCTTTTATAATTTTACAAAAAACACAATCTTCCATTTTTTCTCCTACTTTCTTTCTATTTTTGCTTCTTTTGTTTTATTTAATATGTCATTTATTTGCTTTTGTGCTATTTTATTCTAAAATTGCTTTGATTCTTCTTACACCTGCTGAGCTTGATTCTTCTTTTTTAATTTTAAAGTGCCCTAAAATACCAGTATGTTCTACATGTGGACCACCACAAATTTCTTTACTAAAGTCTCCTATGGTATATACTTTTACTTTTTCACCATATTTACTTTCAAATAAGCCAGTTGCTCCAGACTCTTTTGCTTCTTCTAAGGTCATTTCTTCACAAGTTACTTTTAAGTCTTTTTGTATTTGCTCATTTACCATATCTTCTACTTGTTTTAGTTGTTCTGGTGTCATTTTTTCTGGGTGGGTAAAGTCAAATCTAAGCCTTTCTACTGTGATATTAGAACCACTTTGTTTTGCATGGTCACCTAATACAATTTGCAATGCTTTATGTAAAAGATGAGTTGCTGTATGATATTTGATGGTTTGTTCATTTTGCTCTGCTAAACCACCTTTAAATTTTTGCTCACTACCAATTCTTGATTTTTCTTGGTGTTCTTTAAACAATTTATCAAATTCTTTCAAGTCAATTTCTAAGCCTTGTTCTTTAGCTAAATCTGAAGTAATCTCTGGAGGAAAACCATAAGTTTCATATAGTTTAAATATATCATATCCAGCAATTACATTTTTATTCTCTTTCTTTATTTTGGCAACTACTTTTTCAAATTCTTTTTCTCCATGTAATAAAGTTTTCATAAACTTATCTTTTTCTGCAATAATAGTTTGTTTAATTACTTCTCTATTTGGTACTAATTCTGGATATAATTCTTTTAAAGTTTCGATATATAAATCTACTAATATACCAAGTTCATTTAAGTCAATTTGTAGTTTATTTAAGTGTCTTGTCATCCTCCTTATAAGCCTTCTTAGTACATAGCCACGGTCAATGTTACTTGGTCTACCACCATCTGAAATAATCATAATGCTAGAACGTAAATGCTCTGCTACAATTCTTCTACTTTCTATGGCATCGACTTTTTGTAATTGTTGTAGTTTGTCCATGACTGGTGAAAATAACTCTGTATCAAATGGAGTTTCTTTTCCTTGTAATAGCATAGCCATTCTTTCTAAGCCTAAACCGGTATCTACATTTTGTTGTTTTAGTTTTGTTATGGTGCCATCTTTTGATTTATAAAATTCCATAAATACATTGTTCCAGATTTCTACATATTTACCACAATTACAGTCTGGACCACAATTAGGAGAACATGCTGGTTTTCCTGTATCTAAAAACATTTCTGTATCTGGTCCACAAGGTCCTTCTTCCCCTGCTATCCACCAGTTATTGTCTTTTCCATAAAAATAAATTCTCTCTTCTGGAATACCTGCCTTTTTCCATGCCTCTGCTGCTACCATATCTTTTGGTGCATCATTATCTCCTGCAAAACAACTAACAGATAAAAGCTCTGGGTTTATGCCAAGTTCTTTGGTTAGAAATTCATAACTCATAGCAATTGCTTCTTCTTTAAAATAGTCACCTAAAGACCAATTGCCTAACATTTCAAAATAGGTTAAGTGGCGGTTATCGCCTACTTCATCTATATCATTGGTTCTAACACATTTTTGATAATCTGTAAGTCTTGTTCCTTCTGGGTGTTTTTCACCTAATAAATATGGCACTAGTGGCTGCATACCAGCTGTTGTAAATAGTACAGATGGGTCGTTTTCTGGGATAAGCGGACTACTTGGTATAATATGATGACCATGTGCTTTAAAAAAGTTTAAATATTTATTTCTAATTTCAATTGCTTTCATGTTTTTTCCCTTCTTTTATTTGTTTTGTAAATTCTGTTTCAAATTATATACTATACTGATTTAAAAATCAAGGTAGACTACGAATTTTATGTATAAAAAACAGAAGTAATAAAAAATTGTTTTGCAATAAATATTACAAAACAATCTCTATTGATATGAATATGAATTATCCAAGTGTTATGGGCAAAGCACAACGCGGAATGAAATAATGCTTTTGTTATCGCCAATACCACCATCTGAACAAAACACACCTGCCAAACCAGAACTACGACTGCAATCCCCCCCACGAGGAAAGAATGGATGAATAGCAGTCACGAAGCTAGTATAATCGTGATGCCATCCTTTGACCTCTTTCATTCCATCTCCTACTTTACTTACAGTATAAACTAATTCATTATAACCTGTTGTCGTGTTATTGCTATAGGCTGTTTTATAGGCATCACTTCTTCCATTGGTAGTTGCAAAATGTGTGCCACTAGCTGGTATATATTTTGTTCCTGTGAAGTAAGTTCCTGTGTAATCTTTATTAAAGGCTGCTACATATTC
>CANSJB010000011.1 GCA_947647115.1 uncultured Clostridium sp.
TTAAGAAAAAATTTTGAATTTTTTATTCTCTCATATGTTTCCTAACTAAAATGCAATTTTGCAAGCTCAATTTCAAAATTTTTTTATAAATTTGCAAAATAGAAGATTAAATTTTTAATTTTATGAGAATTTGCTTAATTTCTTTGAGATTATACTTTTGTTTATGTTCTTTAATAGAGAATGGCTTATTAGCTATTTCATTTACTTTATATTCGTAAATAGTAAGAATGATAGGGAATGTAATCGAATATTCAGTTGGTTCAATGAATTGTAAATTAGTAGACTTTAAATACTTAATTTTACCTTTTTTAACTGTGTACTCATAGTTTTTAATAATTTCCAGTACTTCATCATTGGGCTTTAAATCTTGCAATACTTCAAACTCAAACATAAAAAATGCCCTCCTTTCCAAAAGAGAACATTTTGACATTTTTATTAAGTTCAATCCATCTTTTCTAAAAATGAAAAAAACTTACGAAACCATTCAAAGTTCGTAAGTTGCTATAAAATGGAGCTACTGGGCAGAATCGAACTGCCGACCTACAGGTTACGAATCTGTTGCTCTACCAACTGAGCTACAGTAGCATAGAATTTGTGCAAAGACTTAATCTTTTTAGTAAGCCTTTTGCACATAATCTTATTAACTATTACTTTTTTTATAGAGAATGTCTACCACCCTTAGAATGTCTACTTTTATTTTTTTCTTCTTCTAACTCTGATGTGTCTAAAAAGTCATCAATTGTTACTTTTTTACTAGCTTCTATAGTATTGTCCAAATCTTTTGGTAAATCTTCTTTTAAATCTTTATAATCATTTCTACTACTTTTTCTTTTTAATAAGTTTACTATAATTAAAATTAATATAATAGCAGCTATTGCTCCCCCACCATATATTAAATAAACTTGTAGATTATTCTTTGTCTCTACTATATCACTTAACATTGTTACCTTAATTTGATAACTTGCTTTTTGTGTCCCATCACTAGAAGTTAACAAAATGGTAACTAGATTTTCTCCTTGTTTAAAATCATTGTTTCCTAAAATCTCTACTTTAGCATCTGATTGATTTGGTACTGCTGTAATTGTTAAGTTTTTTATTGCTACATTTAAGGTTAATTCATAAGAAAATTTAGTTGGGTCAAAACCGTTTTCAAAATTTACCCCTACAATCTTAAGATCAGATAATCTTAATTCTTCATTGTTAGATGGTTCTTCTGGCATTATTTCTTGCCCTTTGGTTACAATTATAGTATATGTTTTTTTAGTATTATCTTGTGCAGTTACCACAATTTTAACACTATTTTCACCATCTTTTAAATTTTTATTTCCTTCAATAGATACTTTTGCCTTGGTACTTTGTGCTTTTGCCTCTATTTCTATATCATTAACATCTTTTCCTACAGTTGCAGTATATTGTGTAACATTTGCACTAAAGCTTGGTGTTAACGTAATTCCTTGTATTGTTAAAGAACTTAAATTATTATTTTTCTTTTCTTCCTCTTCTTTTTCATCTGGCTCTTCTTCAGCTGGCTTTGTATTAGTTATTAGATTACTTGCTATATATTTTGTTACTCCTTTATATTCTACTCTATACCAAATATAGCCATTTATTTTTTGATTTGAAGTTCCTGTTAATTTTAATTCTGTTCCTTTTTCTACTTGAGTAGCTGCTGAACTAGTTGACCAGCTTGAACGTAAATTTACATTTCCTGTAGTATATACTGTTCTACTTGCATTGGTAAAAGTTGGTTTTGTATTATTAGAAGAGCTATTACTTCCCGTATTATTGCTTCCGCTAGAAGAAGTATTCCCACTAGAAGAGGTATTTCCTCCATTAGAATTTCCACTTGTTGTTTTTTCAGTTACTGTTACTGATTTTGATGTATTAATTTCTTTATTATCTTGATTTACATCTGTAATATCTCCTGATAAAACAAATTTGACAGTGCCTTTTTGAGTTGCTTTATAATATGCTTTAAAAGTTTTTGATAAATTCTCTTTATAATTTACAGTCTCTGTCCAACTATCTATACTTTTTCCATCAGCTGTTAATGTTAAGTTCCACTGTGCTGCATTTACATTAACTGTAATTGTAACAGTATCCCCCACTTTAACTTCTGATGGGCTTACACTAATAGAACTAGTTGCAGCTTTAACATAATTTGCTAAAAAAAGCATCATTCCCATAACTATAATACATAAAATTAATTTGATAGATTTTTTCATTATTTTTCCTCACTTTATAAATTTAATATAACTAGCTTATATGTTCTAGTTTTACTTTGCTAAAACTTATTGATTTTAAAATTCAATTGTTTTAAAATTTTCTATATGTTGCCTTAATTTCAAAGAATCACCTGTATTTACTTTTCCATCTTCATTCACATCAGCAGCTTTTAAATAATTAGTATTTGTAATTTTCTTAAAGTTCTCTATATGTTGGCTTATGGCGAGTGTATCACCAGTATTTACCTTTCCATCACCGATTAACATCTCCTAATACAATAATCGTATAAGTTTTCCCCCCTGCTACTATTGTATATCCTGTTCCTACATTTTCTTTATCAGCTATAATGCTACTACCTTTTTTTATAACTGCATCTTTTACCTCTTTTTTTATGGCTGCAATTGTCATATCAGGCTGACAAATAAAATGATTTCCACTTGTTTTAAAACCTTTTCCTGATAGATTGCTTCCTCCAGTATTATCTGAACTATCATCTTTTATTGGCTCTATCCATGCTTTTTTGGTATCTGGATGTTCTCTTACTACATACCCAACAATTCCACTAGATGTAGTTATTTTATCCCATATATATTTTGTATCTGAACTTTTTACATCTTTTTGTGTTCTTGTTAAAATAGCATTTTGAGCAAGCGTTTTTAAAATAGGTGCTGTGGAACTTGGCTCTCTTCTAACATTTAGCCCATCTGTACAAACTACTTTTACTTGATCTATTTGACTATTACTTGGATTATATGGCTCAATATAACCAGAGCCCACATAACCATATGTATTATCTGCTAATTTTACTCGATACCAATCTTCTTTATCTACATTATTATATTTTCCCTTTTCAACTACAGTTAAGTTTTGACCTGGTGAAAGTAATTTAATAATGGTAGTTTTGGTAACTCCTGGTCCGTTTCTAAAATTAGTATACTTTGAAACAATATAAGATTCATTACAATTACTTTGGATAGACATTTGTGTTAAATATTCTCTTGAAATATAACCTTTTGTACCATCACTTAGTACTACTTTATCCCAATATCTTCCATTTGAATCTTTACTATTGTCTAATTCAATTCTTAATACAATAGTACCTTTTGATAACGTTTTTATAATAGAATAGTTTGTACCTTTTCCACTTCTAATACATACATTACTTTCATTTAACTTAACATCTTGTGTTACTAATTGCTCTGTACCTGGCATCACTGCTTGGGCTGTTGCCATATTTTTATAAACTGGAATTTTAAATTTAATTTTGGAATCTTTTGTAAGTAACCCCATATTTTGATATGCTTTTTTAGTTGCCAACCCTTCAGACTTAGAGGCCGAAACATTTGTCATATATTGATGTGAATAATAATTATTTTTATTTGCTACATTAAATTTTTGTAAATACAAGGTATCTTGACCACATGCGATATATTCTTTTGCAATAAAAGAAGCTCCTCCCTTTATTGCCTTTTCTGGGTCTGACCATCCATGATTTTTAGCATAAGTTAAACCACTTTTAAATATTGCTGTATTTGTTTTTCCATAAGCTCCTACATTAAAATAATTGTAATATCCCTTATATGCTCCACTTTCTCCAGTCCAAGTACCAGAAATCATAGAACCGCCGCCACCAGTACCTTGTTCTTGTCTAATTCTTGAGGCTAAATGGTATGGACTTATATTATATTCTTTTGCAGCTTCCATAATAACATCTATATAGGTTTTATTAATTTGTTGCTGTTTCCCTTTTGTATCATAATAAGTAATTTTCCCTTGCATATAATTACAACCTGCTAGTATTGATTCTACCCCTTGCCTTGTTTGAATATTAGTATCATAAGTCAATTGCTCAAATTGAAAGATATAATCTTCATTTAAAGAATTTCTAGGGTCCATATAATAAGCTACTGCTGCTGTTGAAGCACATGTCCAGCCTGGATCTGTTGTAGTGCTACAACCACATATCCATGCACTATTGCTATTTTCAGAAACAACATTTTTGCCATGCCCTCCTGTTGATTCTGCAATAATAACTTCATTCCAATTTAGATTGGTTTCAAATATTTCAAATTCCCAGTTAGGATGAGCTTTTTGCAGAGTTTGCAATAAACTTTCATATCCTGGATAATTTTTAAACTTAGAATTGTATGCAGCTTTTGTTTTATGATTACCTCCTAAAAAGAATAACAATAAACTAGACAGCAAAAATATAATTGTTAAAATAAGAACGATTTTATTTATATAAAAAATGTTTTTGGATAACATTTTTCTCCTCCTCGTTTGTGACATTTTTTTACAAAGTAAGTATACCATTGTTGCTTTTTGTCGTCAATCAAAATCAAAAAAAAATGTGAATTTTGTTTAAAATTCACACAAAATTCACATTCATGGTTAAAATATAACTTTTTTATCTATTACATCCACATCCGCAATTAGTAAATAGTAATAAAAAGATAATAATAAAGAATAGAATTGTACTATCACCGCAGCCACAACCACCAAATAAGTTATTTAAAAAACCACCATTGTTACATCCACAGTTGTTATTACAACCACATCCACAATCTCTGTTTTCTTCTGGCATAATTTTTTCCTCCTTTTTTTCATATATATTATTAGTATGCAAAAGTCAAAAAATGTGTTACAATTATAAATATAAAACATAGAAAAATATAAATATAGAAATAGAAAAAATGGAGGTTTCTTATGATAAAACCTGAGCTTTTGGCTCCTGCACGGAGATTTTGATTGTTTAAAAGCTGCTGTACAAAATGGTGCAGATAGTGTTTATTTTGGTGCAAACCAATTCAATGCTAGAATTTATGCCAACAATTTTGATAACCAGACAATCAAGCAAGCAATTGCTTATTGTAAAATTCGAAATGTTAAAACCTATTTAACTTTAAATACTTTAATTAAAAACTCTGAATTTGAAGAGGCTGTTTTAGTTGCTCAAACTGCTTATGAGGCTGGTATAGATGCTATTATTGTACAAGATTTAGGTTTTGCTAAGTTTTTAATTCATCACTTCCCAGACCTTCCAGTACATGCTAGCACACAAATGACTGCTCATAATTTACAAGGTGTTTTAGAACTAGAAAAGCTTGGTTTTAAAAGAGTGGTATTATCTCGTGAATTATCTATTAATGAAATTGAATATATTTGTCAAAATACAAATGTAGAAATTGAAACTTTTATCCATGGTGCTTTATGTATTTGTTATTCTGGACAATGTTTATTTTCTAGTATGGTTGGTGGTCGTTCTGCCAATCGTGGAAAATGTGCAGGTCCTTGTAGATTACCTTATGAACTTCTAGCCAAAGATAAAAAAACAAACAAAACTACTACTTTAAATAAAGGATATTTATTAAGTCCAAAAGATTTATGTGGTATTGCCTATCTTCCTCGTTTAATCGCAGCTGGTATCAAATGTTTTAAAATTGAAGGACGTATGAAAAGTCCTGAATATGTTGCAACTGTTACTAGAATTTATAAAAAATATATCCATATGGCTTTAAAAGAAGAAGAATTTATGATTGATGAAAATGACATCATAGAGCTCATGCAAGTATTTAATCGTGGCGGTTTTTCTAATGGGCATTTAGACACAAAACCTAATAAAGAATTGGTTTTTCCAACTAAACCTAATAATATGGGAATTTATCTAGGTACAGTTCAAAAATATAATGCTAATAAAGGGCATATTACCCTTAATTTAGAAAAAAACTTGGCTATTGGTGATGGTATTGCTTTACCAAAAGAGGACACCAAATACTTTATATCTGAACTAATGGAGAAAAATACAAATCTAAAAGCTGCAGAACCTGGAACTACTGTTACAATTGGACGTATGAAAGGTAATATCGCAATTGGAGACAATATATATAAAATTAGCAGCAAAAAATTAACTGACTTTGCCAAAAGCTCTTATGAAAATTGCGAAAATATAAAAATTCCACTAAATTGTGTTGTTACTATAAAAAAAGATATTCCAATTAAACTTGAAGTTTCTACTATGAATGCTGATTCTAGTTATCACAATGTACATATTAGTATAAGCTCTGATACTATCCCTATTGATGCTTTAAAAACCCCTATTAGTGTAGAAAGAGTTGTAAAGCAAATTTCAAAAACTAATAACACACCTTATACCTTTCAAAATATTAAGGTTTTGTTAGATGATGGTTTATATGTGCCAAGTATCAGTACTTTAAATGAACTAAGAAGAAGAGCTTTAGAAAAATTAGAACAAGAAATCATAAAACATGCCAAACGTCAACCGCTTGCTTTAAATTTTTCAAAAGAAGAAACTACTACCTATATTCCTATGCAAGAATATCCAAAAGTTTCGCTGTCTTTTAGAATGCTTTTTGAAGATTATGACTACCATAAGCTTCCTAAAGATAAAATTGAAAGAGTTTATATTGCTTTAAAGCTATTTTTGGATAAAAAATATACTGATATCATAGACTATCTTTCTGAAAATTATAATTTGTATGTTTATATGCCTTCTATTATTAAAGCAAATTACAAGAATATAATTTTAAACTCTTTAGACAATATTACAGCTAGATTCAATATTAAGGGCTTTGTTGTTTCTGGACTTGGTGATTTTGAATTTTTAAAAAAATATCATGGCAAATACGACTTTGTTGGTAATTATTCTTTAAATATATTTAATAACTATACTTTAGAAGAATACAAAAAAATAGGTCTTAATAGAATTACTTTATCAAGAGAACTTAATATTGACAATTTGAAAACAATTTTGCAAACCTCTAATTTAGACACAGAATTAATTGTTTATGGAAATTTACCTGTTATGGCTACTAATTATTGCTTTTTAGGTAAAACCAATTATTGTTATCCAGATTGTGGTACCAATTGTCAAAAAGATACTACTTATTATTTAAAAGATCGTATGGGATATGAATTTAGAATCATACCAGACAATGTACAAACAGTTACCTTAATTTGTAATAGTAAAACTCTTTCTATTGCAACAACAGCCCTTCCTATCAATTCTGTTAGAGTTGATATCCTTGATGAAACAATAGAAGAAATTAATACTATTGTAGACTCAGCCTATCATAGGCAAAAATTAGAAGGTAAACAATATACAAATGGAAATTTATATAAAGAAGTATAAAAAATAAAGATAGCACCTATCTTAAATAAGTGCTATTTTTATTTTATTGTCTTGCTGTTAGATTAATTAATAAATTCATATTATCATCTTCTGCTGCTTTATTTTTGCGTATCATTCCACATTTTTGGCAGCGATATACAATAACATATCCTTTTTTACTATCTAACAAAACTTTTACTGGCTCTAGCAAGCCATGACAAGTTTCTTGCCTATCTCCTGGGTTTTTATCCACATGTTTAGAATATAAACAGTTATTACAATGATTGCGACAAGTATAGCCAAGCTGTGGTACTTTTTTACCACAATGCTCACATATAAATTCTTCATCTATTTTGGTAAACTTTCTACTATTAATACTCAAAAACACTACCTCCAATAAACTCTCTTAATAAAGAATTTTCTGGTACATATTTTTCATCAATATCTTCAAAATATTTCAAAAACTTGCATAATCGCTTTGCCTCTGCAAACTCTACATAAGAGTTATCAATTTGTTCTAATAATGGAATAGCATATTTTTTTAAGACACACAATTCATAAATAAGTGATGTATTAAACATAGAATCAGCTTCATCTTGAAAAGGAAATATATATTTTTCTTCTCCTCTATTAACGGAATGCCACATTTGTAGGGTATGCATAGCACTGTATCCCCTAAAATTATTATCCCTTACCATTCTTCTAACAAGCCTTGTATCTGTAGTAGAGATACGATTATAATAGTCTACATTTAAAACTGTAAGTGCACTGATATACACTTTATACTTTTTATCTTTTGAAATCGCTTGTGTTAATTTATCATTTAGACAATGGATTCCCTCTACTACTAAAATCTCATCTTCTGCAAGCTTCATGGTCTCCCCATGATATTTTTTACTACCTTCCTTAAAATCAAAGGTTGGCACTTGTATTTGCCCACCATTTAGTAAAGTAGTTAAATGGTCATTAAATAACTTTAAATCAATTGCTTCAATACACTCAAAATCATATTTTCCATTTTCATCTAGTGGTGTATCTTTTCTTTCTACAAAATAATTATCTACTGAAATAGTAACTGGCTTTAACCCATTTAATCTTAGCTGGATTCCTAAACGTTTGGCAAATGTTGTTTTTCCAGAAGAAGATGGTCCTGCAATTAATACTACTTTTACATCTTTTTTACGAACAATACTATCTGCAATATCCGAAATTTTTTTCTCATGTAAAGCTTCTGCTAAAAGTACTACCTCTGCTGCACTTCCTTCTCTTATCTGTTTATTTAATTTATAAATTGTATCTATATTAAGCACTCGGTGAATATCTTTATATTCATCTAATGTAGAAACAAGCTTTGTACTGGTTTTTCCATCTTCCAATCTATCAGGAGTTTGCTTACTTGGATAACGAACTAAAAAACCATCATTATATAATAATATTTCATAAATACTTGTAAATTTTGTACTAATAGGCATAATACCATAAAAATAATTGTAATACTCCTCACAAAAATACAAAGATACTTCTTCTTTTTGCTTGTTTTCTAATTGCAACTTTCCTCTCATGGTTTGCTCTTTTTCATAAAACTTTTCTGCTTCTTCTTTGGTCATTTCTACTTTTTTGATTGGTAAGTTTTTATCAATAATCTCTTGCATTTTTTTAGAAACAGTATCTATCATTTCTTGTGTTATTTTTACATTTTCAATTTCACAATACATAGCATTGGTTAATTGATAATTAATACTAAGCTGTGTTTGTGGATAACATTCTTTAAATGCCTTACTCATAATATATAGTATTCCTCTGATATAAGTTCTTCTTCCATCTCTTGTCGTTACATCTACCAAATGGATGGTATCATTTTCTTTTGGAATGTAATTTAAGCTTTTAATTTCATTATTAACATCACAAGCTATTATTTTGCTATCTTTATTAATCTGTGTTTCAAATAGTTCATATACCGTTTTATTTTGGTTTGGCACATCAATTTCTTGTTTATTTAATAATATTTTCATAACATCTTCCTTTCTCATTTCATTTTTTCTTTCATATTTACTAAAATATTCAAAGCATCAATTGGGGTTAATTCATTTAAATTTACTTTGTCTAATTCGTGTGCAATTTCTGCTAGTTTATAATTATACAGGTCTAATTGTCCACTTGCCATTTTTTTATTTTCTTTTTCTTGTGCTTTATCACCTAAGGCACTTTTTCGTTCTAAAGATTTTAGTATTTCATTGGCTCTTTTAGTAACGACTTGAGGTACTCCTGCTAGCTTTGCAACATGTACACCATAGCTTTCATCTGTACCACCTGCTACAATTTTTCTTAAAAAGATAATATCTTCTCCCTTTTCTTTTACAGCAATTGAGTAATTTTTTACCCCTTCTAACTTTTCTTCTAAAGATATTAATTCATGATAATGTGTAGCAAATAATGTTTTAGCACCACATTTTTCTTTGTTGCAAATATATTCTGCTACTGCCCAAGCAATAGAAAGTCCATCATAAGTGGAGGTTCCTCTGCCTATTTCATCTAAAATAACTAAGCTATTGCTAGTAGCTTCTTTTAATATAGAAGCTACTTCCATCATTTCTACCATAAAGGTACTTTGTCCCATGCTTAGGTCATCTGATGCTCCTACTCTAGTATAAATTTTATCTACCACTCCTATTTTAGCATAAGAAGCTGGTACAAAACTTCCCACCTGTGCCATTAAAGCAATAAGGGCAACTTGCCTCATATAAGTAGATTTACCAGCCATATTAGGGCCTGTAATAATAGCTAGGCGATTGCTATCTTTATCTAGATAAGTATCATTTTCTACAAAGCTGCCACTTGGCAATATTTTTTCAATAACAGGATGTCGTCCATCTTTTATATCTAATGTTCCACTGTTATCTACAATTGGCATAACATAATTCATTTCATCTGCTACAGTTGCAAGAGATGTTAAAACATCTAAGGTAGAAATATTACCAGCTGTTTTTTGAACTCTTGTAATTTGCATTTCTATTTTATTTCGAATTTCACAAAAAGCATTATATTCTAAATTAACTACTTTTTCTTCAGCACCTAATATTTCATTTTCTACTTTTTTTAAGTCTTCTGTAACATATCTTTCACAATTGGCTAAAGTCTGCTTACGAATATAGCTTTCTGGTACCATACTTAAGTTAGATTTGGTTACTTCTATAAAATAGCCAAATACTTTATTAAAGCCTATTTTCAGTCCTTTTATTCCTGTCTTTTCTCTTTCTTTTGTTTCTAAATCTAACACCCAAGTTTTTCCTTCTGTTGTAGCTTTTTTCAAATGGTCTATTTCTTCATCATAACCTAATTTTATAATACCACCTTCTTTAATGCCTATTGGTGGGTCTTCTATAATAGATTCTTCTATGATTTGATAAATATCTTCTAAAACATCTAATTCTTCATATAATTGTTTTAATAAAGAGCTTTTTGCATTTTGTAATGCTTTTTTAACATTTGGCAGCTGCATACTAGAATTTTTAAGGGATATTAAATCTCTTGCATTTGCACTTCCATAAGATATTTTACCAGCTAATCTTTCAATATCATATACTTTTTTTAAACTATCTATAATATCTCCTCTTAGCATAATATCTTCTTTTAATTCTTTTACTGCTTCTAATCTTTTATTGATTCTTATAACATCAATTAAAGGGTCATTAATCCATCTTCTTAAAAGCCTTCCTCCCATAGAGGTGGAGGTTTTATCTAGTACCCATAGTAAAGTTCCTTTTTTACTTTTGTCTCTTAATTTCTCTGTTATTTCTAAGTTTCTTCTAGCATTTATGTCCAAATTCATATAATGTGCTATATGGTATAATACAATTTTGTGAATATAATCTAAGTTATTTTTTTGTGTTTGTTTTAAATAAGTAAGAAGTCCTGTACTAGCAGCAATGCAAAATAGTTCATCTTCTATTTTTATTTCCCTATCATTTTCATCTACTAATTCATAGTTTTTCGTAAATGCTTGATTTTCTGTTTCAAAGCCTTCTTCTGATAACATGGATATATATACTTCAAATCTTTGTCTAATCTTTTCTATTTCTTGTGTAGAATCATACATCATAGTATTAACTACTATTTCTGCTGGAGAATATCTTGAAATCTCATCCATTAAGGTCATAAAGTTATTTTCTTCTTTTATTTGTGTACTTCTAAAATCACCTGTAGTTAAATCACAAACAGCTAGTCCATAATAGATACCATTTTTATAAACACTCATAATGTAATTGTTTTTCTTTTCTTCTAACAAATTGGTTTCCATAACAGTCCCTGGTGTTACTACACGAATAACCTCTCTTTTTACAATACCTTTGGCTTGCTTTGGGTCTTCTACTTGTTCACAAATAGCTACCTTATAGCCCTTTTCAATTAATTTGGCAATATAGTTTTCAGCAGCATGAAAAGGCACGCCACACATAGGTGCCCTTTCCCCTTGTCCACAGTCTTTTCCAGTTAATGTTAGCTCTAATTCCCTAGAGGTTGTAATTGCATCATCAAAAAACATCTCATAAAAATCGCCTAAACGATAAAATAAAATACAATCTTTATATTCTTCTTTAGTTTGTATATAGTGTTGCATCATCGGTGAATATTCTGCCATATTGATTACTCCTTTTTTGTTATTTTTCTATAGAGCCTTTTAAATACCACAAATGCTCTGAAACTATTTTAACAGGTAATAGCTTTCCTATCTGTTGCTTTGTTGCTTCTAATACTACTACTTTGTTTGAATCAGTTCTACCTGTTAGCATTTGGCTATTATTTTTGCTTTGTCCTTCTATTAATACTTTTTGTATGGTTCCTACATATTCTTTATTTTTTAAAGCAATTTGGCTTTCTACCAATTGTTTTAATTGATTAAATCTTGTATGTTTTATTTCTTCTGGAATTTGATTTGGCATTTTGTCACCTGGTGTTCCTACTCTTCTGGAATAAATAAACATATAAACTTGCTCAAACCCTACTTTTTTTACTACATCTAAAGTATCCTCAAAGTCTTCCTGCGTTTCTCCTGGAAAGCCTACAATAATATCTGTTGATAAAGTAAGGTTTGGAATTTGTTTTTTCATAGTTTCTACTAAGTTTAAGTACTGCTCTTTTGTATATTTTCTATTCATTTGTTTTAATACTTCACTACTACCAGATTGAAGCGGCAAATGTACTAACTTACACACCTTTTCACAACTTGCAATTGCTTCTATTACATCTTGTGTAAAATCTTTTGGATGAGGAGATATAAAACGGATTCTTTCTATTCCCTCTATTTCATTAATTGCTTTTAATAAAGTAGCAAAAGAAGATACCCCTTGGTATTGTTCAAATGGTACATGATTTTGCGTTTCTACTTTTAAATAAGAATTTACATTTTGCCCTAGCAGCATAATTTCTTTATACCCTTGCTTAGCAAGGCTTTGTATTTCCTCTAAAATATCTTTGGGCATTCTACTTCTTTCTCTACCTCTTACATAAGGTACAATACAATAACTGCAAAAATTATTGCAACCATTCATAATAGCTACTGATGCTTTGATAGTATCATCTCTTCTAATTGGTAAACCTTCAATAATATCTCCATCAATGTCTAAAATGTCCTCTATTTTCTTTTTCGTTGTTATTATCTGATATAAATCTTGTGGAAACTGATGCAGTGTATGAGGCCCAAAAATAATATCTACAAAAGAATAACTTTGTTTTAATTTTTGTTTCATATGTTCTTCCTGCATCATACAACCACATACTGCTATAATAGTACCTTTTTGCTCTTTATATTTTTTTACTTCTCCTAATTTTCCAAATAGTTTATCTTCTGCATTTTCTCTAACACAGCATGTATTAAATACAATTAAGTCTGCCTCTTTTAAGTTTTCTACTTTTTGATAGTTCATCTTTTCCATCATACCACTTAATTTTTCTGAGTCGTTTTCATTTAATTGGCATCCCATTGTTAAAATACTATACTTTAAGTTTTTACCTTGATTGATTTGTGCTACTTTTTGTATATTTTCTGATTCAAAATTTATTTTTGCCACTGTTATTCCTCCAAAAGTTCTCGTATTTACTGGAATTATTTTATACTAATTTCTTGCATTTTGCAAGTTGCTACAAAAAAATAAATTCGAAAGTTTATACCCCCGAATTTGTTTTTGTTTTTATTGTATACCATATTTTTTCTTGAATTTATCTGCTCTACCACCAGTTGTTTCTCTTTTTAAGTTACCTGTCCAAAATGGATGACATTTTGAGCAAACATCAACTTTCATATCACCTTTAGTTGAATTTGTTTTAAATACAGTCCCACAAGCACATGTAATTGTTGCTTCTTGGTAATTTGGATGTATTCCTTCTCTCATTTTGTATTCACCTCTTCTTCATTTTTTTCATAAACTAACATTTATCATAACATAGTTTTTATTATTTTTCAAGTATTTTATTTCGATTGCTTATTTTAATTTTTCATCATCTATTTGCTTTTGCACATATTCAGCAGATGCCCTAATTTCCTCTTCCATTGATGCTTTATGTACAATTTTGTTTACAATATTAAATAAGCAGGCTATAATTAAAACAAATAATAATAGTTTTTTCCATATTTTTGCTATCATTTGCTTTCTCCTTTTTTGCTACTATATTACTATTATACTATGTTTTTTTAAATTGTCAAGTTTTTTAAAATAGGAATATTTAAGCATTTTTCATTTTTTTACATTTTTGAAAAAAATAGCTGCTATATTTTTTATTTTTTAGAACATACTAATAATTGAAAATTTGAAATTAAAGGAGAATACTTATGAAAAAATATGGTATATGGTTTTTAATTTTAATTGCAATTGTTGTCATTGGTGCAGTTATTTATTGGTTTACAACAAAAAATAATAAGCCTGCTACTCCCTCTAATAATACTGAAAAGTTATCTACCCAAATAGATATAAACGAAAATATTAGTAATATAGAAATACCAAATGCTACTAATACAGAAACAGAGCTTGCTAAGTTTTCTACTAAAATTTTAGTAGAAGATGATAACAGAGACCATAATTTAGAGCTTACTGCTTCTAAAATTAACAATGTTGTTGTAAAAAGCAAAGAAGAATTTTCATTTAACAAAACGGTTGGTAACCCTACACCAGATAGAGGTTATGAAAAAGCTGGCATTTTTGTAAATGGTAAAAAAGCCAAAGGTTATGGTGGTGGTAACTGTCAAATTAGTACTACGTTATATGATGCTGTTTTAAAAATAAAAGAGCTTAAAGTAACAGAAAGACACGAACATGGTAAAGAAGTTGGCTATGTAGAAATGGGAAAAGATGCCACAGTTACTTATGATGAACTTGATTTAAAATTTAAAAATAATGCTGATTTTGATATTAAAATTTATTGTGATGTTACAAAAGACCATGTAAATGTAAGAATTGTAAAGCTTAATGCACAATAAAGGTATAAAAGTAACAAAAGCATAATATAATTTATCAATATTTATTTTGGAGGAATATTATGCTTTTTAAAAATAGATTTTTCTATAAACTCATGATTTTTATTGGTATATTAAGCCTATTACTTCCTAATGTAGTACTTGCAAACAATACCATTATGACATGGACCACTCCTATAGAATCTGAAAAAGGTGCTACTAATTCCAATAATCAAACTGTTACAACAAATACTAAACCCACTTCTGAGTTAAATTTAGACTGTGGAAGTGCTATTTTAATAGAGCAGCACTCTGGCAAAATTTTATATGAGCAAAACTCTCATGAAAAATTACGTCCTGCTAGTGTTACTAAGGTAATGACTATTTTACTAATTATGGAAGCAATTGATAGTGGAAAATTAAATCTTACTGATAAAATTCCTTGTTCTGAAAAAGCCTCTTCTATGGGTGGGTCTCAAATTTGGTTAGACCCTCGTGAAGAACTTACTGTAGATGAAATGTTAAAAGCAATTTGTGTTGTTTCAGCTAATGATTGTACTACAGCAATGGCTGAGCACTTAAGCCGGTTCAGAAGAAGCTTTTGTAGAAAAAATGAATGAGCGTGCTAAACAATTAGGCATGAATGATACTTGTTTTAAAAATTGCCATGGTATTGATGAAGATGGGCATGTAACTTCTAGCTATGACATTAGCTTAATGTCTAAAGAATTATTAAATAACCACCCAACTATCACCAAGTATACTACCATTTGGATGGATAGCTTAAGAGATGGTAAATCTTCTTTAGTAAATACCAATAAATTAATTCGAAATTATAAAGGAGCTACTGGGCTTAAAACAGGCTCTACTTCCCTTGCTTTATATAATTTATCAGCTAGTGCTACTCGTGATGACCTTTCTTTAATTGCAGTTATTATGAAAGCTCCTTCTACGAAAGTTCGTTTTGCTGAGGCTGAAAAACTATTAAACTATGGCTTTAATAATTATATGTATAAAAAGTTAGCAAATAAGCAAGATGTTGTAAAAGAGATTATGGTAAATAAAGGAGTAAGCAAAAATGTAACTGCTATCCTTTGTGAAGATGCTGGTGTTTTAATTGAAAAAGGGCAAGATAAAGATATTGAGCAAACTTTAGAGCTACCTGATATGGTAACAGCTCCTGTTAAACAAGGAGATGTTTTAGGAAGTATTACCTATCGTTTAAATGGTGAGGAAGTTGGAAAAGTAGATATTGTTGCTAAAGAAACCGTAGAAAAAAATTCTACTTTTAATATGATTGAATATGTATATAGTAAGTGGTTTTCACTACTGAGAATATAAAAGAAGGGCAATATTTGCCCCTCTTTCTTGAGGTAGAATATGTTTGATTAAACTCTAAGTTCCTTATCCATTATAGATGTTTTCGTTTGTTCAGCTTGTCAACAGTAAATTTGAATCAATTTATTTTATAATTTTTCCATGCTATTTTTGTGGAAATATAAATTACCATTATATTTAAGCCAACCATTATTAGTGTTTGAACATATGGAAAATAATATTCTAACTCTTGATTTGTTTTAATAATAAAATATATCCCATAGCTTAATACTATTCCTAATGCTATTCCAATAATAATAGATTTTAAACCATATATTAAACTTTCATAAAAAAACATCTTACTAAATTGCTTATTGGACATCCCAATTGCAATTAACGTTTCAAACTCTCTTTTTCTCAAATAAATACTTGCTGTAATTGTATTATAAATATTAGTTATGCCTATTAAAAATATAACTAAAAGTAATCCATATAAAAAAATAGACATAATAAGCGAAAACCTTTGCGCATCTTCCTTTTGTTTAGTATAATTTGATATTGAAATTTTACCCAAATTAACAAATTGTGATATTTCCTTTTCTAACTCATTTGGACTACTTGAATTTATTTTCATCTCCATCCTAAAACTATTATCTTTTTCATCATCATCATATATCTCTTTTGCCATGTCATTAGATATAATTAATTTTTCGTAATCCAACTTATACTTTTCCATTTTAGAGTCATCTATATCTGAAATTGCTGCATCTGGATCTATACTTGTAGTTTTTATAATTGGAATTTTATATTTCTTTTCATTTACTATTATATCTAATATTTCTCCTTCTTCTAGCGAAGGCTTCACAGAAAGTAAGATTCCTGCTCTACTAGTATCATCATATTTTAATCCCAAAATTTTTAAATAATTTTCATATATTCTGCCTTCATAAAAAACAATACTAATTGATTGTCCACTAAAATATCCCCTGATAGAATAATCCATAACATTATCTAGTCTTTTAATTCTATCATAAATTCTAAATACTGTACTTGTTTTTTCTTCTTGTCCATCATATCTACCAATAGTTGCTATATCTAAATTCCTATTAGTTGGCTGATAAATATCATTAACTATTGTAAATACATATTGTACCATACTGCTTCCTAAAATTACTAATAACATAATAACACTAATAGAAATTGTTGTAGAACAATATTTTCTTTTATTTCGTTTTATATTCTTATAAGCTATTTGTCCTTCTATTCCTAGTATTTTTGATTTCCATTTACTAATTTTAATTTCTTTATTTTTAGTTGCAATTTCATTATTCTTTTTAATCATTTCAATTGGCGAAATTTTTTTAGATTCTTTTATTGGTTTGATACAAGAAATAATAATAGAAAGTATTACTAGTGATATAGTAACAAGTATAGATATACTATTTATGCTACATTGCATACTCCAATTATTGCCAAACATATTCTCTAATACATTTCCAATTGTATTCGTACTTAAAAACAACATTCCTATTCCTAATATTAAACCTATTGGAATACTAATAAGTGCATAAATAACTCCTTCTATTAATACAATTTTTCTAATCTGTTTTGAAGTTGCACCAATACTAATTAATGTTCCAAATTCCTTTTTTCTTTCTGCTATAGAAATTTGAAAACTATTTCTTATTAATATAATTGTAACTGATAATACTATTAAAATTGCTATTATTCCTATTAATTCTAATTGTGATTTTTCATTTATGCCATTATCAGCACCTTGCCATAATAGTAACTGTGCATTTTCTGAAACATGATATTTTAACTTTGAATTTATTAATTCTTGGTAAAATATATTTTCTTCTTTTGAATTTTGTAATAATAATGTTACTTCACATGGCCTATTTTCTACAGTTTGTTCTAATTTTGTAATTGCTATGTATGAATTTGTCTTACCAACTTCCTTTCTTATTTGTTTCATAATTCCTGTAATAGTATATTCTATTGTTTCTACTCCATCTGGCTCTAATATTTCTTGAAGTCCATCATCTGAAATAATTAGTTTTACTTTTTGTACCTCAAGAGTTAATTTATCTCCTATTTTTACAGTTTCATTTAGATTACTAGTTAAATAGTTTGAAATTAACAGTTCTTTCTCATTTTCTGGTAATCTTCCTTCTATTAAATTGATACCTCTATTATGTAAAGATATTTCATCATAGCCATCTATTATAACTTCCTGTTTCTCATAAAGCTGTGTTTCATAATTGGATATTCCTATGGTTTGTGATATTCCTATGGTCTCTATCTTATTCTGCACTTGTCTAAAACTCATTGCATCTTTGGTTGAGATTTGGTCAATATAAATATGATAATTTCCTATGTTGCTTTTAGTGGCTTCTAACATAGATTCTTGAAAACTATATACTAAAGTAAATATAAAACTAACTAAAGCTACTGACACTACAATTCCGACAATAGTAGCAATTGTTCTTTTCTTGTTCCTTTTTAAATTTTTCCAAGCAAGAATTGTCAAAATATTCATCATTTCATCCTCTATTTCTCATTTTTTATACTATCTTTAAATATTTTTCCATCTTTTATTGTAATAACTCTATCAGCTTGTTTTGCTACTTTTTCATCATGTGTTACTAATAAAATAGTTTGATTATATTTTCTATTAGATACTTTTAATAGTTCTATAATTTCTTCTGATGATTTACTATCTAAATTTCCAGTTGGCTCATCTGCTAATATTAAGGATGGATGATTAATAAGGGCTCTCCCTATTGCAACTCTTTGTTGCTGTCCTCCTGATAATTGATTTGGTAAGTGTGTAATTCTTTCTTCTAAACCTAAAACATGAATCAAGTCACTTAATTCTTTTTCATCTATACGTCTTTTGTCTAGTTGACTAGGAAGTAATATATTTTCTCTTACATTCATAATGGGAAGTAAGTTATAAAATTGATATATGATTCCAATTTCTTTTCTTCTAAACTCAGCTAATTCATCTTGTGTTAATTGATGAATATCTATGTTGTTAATAAGTACATTTCCTGATGTTGGTTTATCTACTCCACCAAGTAAATGTAATAATGTAGATTTTCCACTCCCTGATGCTCCTACAATAGATACAAATTGTCCTTTTTCTACAGTAAATGATGCATTGTCTAATGCTATTGTTTTAGCATTTTTATTTCCATATATTTTAGTCAAATTTTCGCATTTTAATATTATGTTTTGATTCATGTCAAATCCCCTTTTTTATTAATATATACTATATAATTAAAATTGTCAATTAAAAAAATAACACACATTCCTCCTAAATTGAAGTGCCATTTTTTCTAGCTTGAGTAATGCTCTAAATTGCGCTAAGCAACAGTATTTAGAATATAAAATATACCCCTAGGAAAACTTTTCTAAAATTTTTCCTAGGGGTATTGACAGTTTTTTGGTTTGAAGTCTAAAAGTTATTTGAAATATCCATCATCTTAGCATACAAAACTAAAATAGCAATTGATACTACTCCCAAAACTATTACAGAAACAACTATTACATTATAACGTTTTTTTATCGCATTTTTGATAAGCCATGCTGTAAATACAGCAAGCATAAAAACAAAGCCTATTGTTACACGTTTCATTTGAGCTCTATATTCCTCAGCATCTTCAGCATCTCTACTTCGCTCAAAAGTAATTTTTTGCTCCTTGTTTCCAAAGTTTGTAACTGTTGCTGTGATATAGTCAGACCAGCCATTTCCTTCCTCATATTCGCCAATTTTTATTACTAAAGTGTGGGGTTGCCCTTCTTTAGAATAAAATGTTGCTTCTGCTGGATATTTTTTGCAAGTGTATTGCTTGTTAATAATCATCCTCTCTACTTCTTTTTGATATTCTTCATATAAAGTTTCAGAATAATCCAAGAGCTTTTCATAAACATTTGATGTTACTGGTAAGAATATTTGAAAGTGAATCACAAGACCAAATATTACTGGAAAAGCTATAGCATATATAGTCCAAGCAATTTGTAATAACTTTTGCCGATTCATTTTTCTACCTCCATCATTTGATGATATGGTTATATTGAAGCTTTAAGACTGTCTAACTTAAAGCATAACAAAATTTTACTCAATGAATTATACCATATTTTTTCTGCATTTTCAACAAATTTCCACCTTTTACAATAAAAGTATTATCTTTCAACTTCCTCATATCCTTCTTGTAATAATTGTTCATTGCTGTTAGTTTGTGTCTTTATCATTCTTTCTAACCTTTCAATGATTTGCTCTAAATTGCACCAGGCAATGTAAGTTATGGTTCCATCTTCATTAAGTACACCCAATCTCAACATAACATTAGCATCTTTTTCGATTCCTATTTTATATAACTTATCTATATCATCTAATTCTCCAATTTCTAAAATCTCATTATCTTTTATTACTCTTACTGAATCACAATACAAATTATCATAATCATATGTCATTTGTCTTATATCCCTTTGGGTTTGATAACTTGATTTATATACTTTATCTCCTTTTCTTAAACCAATTCCATTTTTTAGGTAATTCCTAATTAAGCTATTTTGTTGTTCCCTATCTCTTTTCGTTTCTTCTTGCTTTTCTCCCTCTAATTGTTCATCATGTTCTTGTGTATCTTCTTTCATTACTTCTTCAATTACTGAATGGTCTCGAATATTGGTATCTATACAATGTTTTATAAAGAAACCTGTTGATATTCCCAAAACACTTAGTATTGCTACAACTGCTAAAGTTTTTAATTCTCTGTTATGATATGTTATTTCAAATTTAATATCATCTATTACATTTCCTACTTCAAAAGAAACATCTTCCATCATAAATCTAATATTACATAAAGTATCCTGAACAAAAAATTCCATGTTATATGCCATATTTTTTATCTTTTCATTTATAAGTCTTGTAAGACTTTTTCCATCTTTTCTTACTTTAAATCTTTTTACTTGTGAATTTGGCAAAGAAGGTCTTTTTATTCTAAGTCTTCCTTTTGCTTGTTCTTCTTTTTCTTCTAGATGCCCTCCTTTTTTATCTGCTTTTTCTTGGAAAATACCCTTCATTTTCTTGTTAATCAATGTTTTTGCTCTATTTATAATGGTATTTGGAACAACACTAACTGGTATACTCTTTTGCAAATCTTTAATATCTTTCATCTTTAATCTTCCATTTTGTTTGCTGCTAGCTCTTTGTATCATCATTTGGATAGTTTCAAATCTTTCTTCTTCATTTTTATTACTATCCATAAAATATCTTTTAAGCTCATCATAAAAATCTCGTTTTGATTTACATTCTTGAAATCTCTTTAACTGCCTCATTTTACTTTCAAAATCTGCACAAAATTCCTCAATTCTACTTAATAATTCTGCTCTTTTTCCACTTTTTTTAAGTTCTTGTTGTAGTTTTTTGGCTTCTAAATATTTCTTTATCATTTCCCTTTCATATTCTCTTGCATATAGATAGTCTAGTTTCCTAATAAACAAAACTCCTACTTCTTTAGACATATTTAAAGTTTGAAAAATATAATCATAGTCCCCCTCCTTAAATTGCCTCATTTTTTCAATGGCATTACCATCTTTCATTTCTAATTTTTTTTGAATGATATCAAATACATGAGTAAGTTTTTCATAAGAAATATTTTCGTCGTTTTTTAATACGTTTTTTCTAAACCATTCTGTGTATCCTTCATTAGCTCCTCTTCCAAATTCATTTTCACAAATACCTGTATGAAATAGTCGCATCATAACTTCATTGGTGTGCTCCATTGCTGTTTCTATTTTGCATGTTCTTAAGTATTGGCAAAATTCAGAGTCTCTATCTACCAATTTTAATAAACCTGTACCTATTACTTGTCCATTTTCATCTCTTCTCATAAAAAATTTATGTATTAATTCATGAAGTGATACTGCTCTATAATGTTTAATATTTGCATCAAATTCAAATACATCTAACTCCTGTCCTGGTTGTGCAAATAAAGCTATCGTTGGCTCATCTATCTTTGCATATCCTAAAACATCTTTATCAAAAGGTTGCAATTCTAGTTTTTTAAATTCCTTTTCAAACTTTTTTATTACTTCCTCTCTATCAAACCCTCCATATGTTCGAAAATATACCATCCCTAAAAATAGCATCTTAGCTTTTATAGCTTGTACGTCATTCATTTTTCTTATTTCCCCTCTCTTTATTATCACAAATAATATTTCATACTTATCCTAATCTTATATTCTTTATTTACATAAAGTGTTGCTGCTATATTTTATCATGATTTCTATTTTCTGTCAATTATCCTAGGAATTATTACCTTTCTGCTAACCTTTTTACTCTATATTTATTACAATGATAATTATGGCCATTATTCATTACACAAAAAAATAGCACTCTTTAGGTTTGATTCCTAAATGTGCCATTTTTTATTAGTTTTCAAATTCATCTTCTTCTGGCATTGGTGTTTCATCATATTCATACTCATATACTACGTTTTCTGGTCTTGGTACTTTATTTCTTTTTGGTCTTGTTTTTTGTATTACATTTGGCTCTATATATTCTTCCATAGTTTGACTAAACTCTTTTCTTGCCTTCTCTTTACTTTTTATCTCTTCCTTTTTTTCTTCTTTTTTGTTTTGCATGCTTTTATTCAAAAAGCTATTTATTTTTTCCATTAAGTCTGGTACATAATCAAGCAATCTGTCTACAGAAGAGCAATGTTCTACTGGTAGAAGCTTTACATTATTTGGTTGTACTACTAAAAAGGCAACTGGCGAAATAGAAACACCTGCTCCACTACCTCCGCCAAATGGTAACCTATACTGAATTGCTTCTTCCTTATCTTTTTTAGTATACTCATCTATGGTTTCCCCTTTAAATTCACTACCACCTGCTGCAAAGCCAAACCCTACTTTAGAAATAGGAATAATGACAACATTACTGCTAGTTTGTATTGGCTCTCCTATAATGGTATTGACATCTATCATGTCTTGGATACTATTCATAGCTGTAACCATAAGATTTTCGATTGGATGTTGTTCGTTCATTTTCATCACTTTTTCCTTTCTTGAACAAGATATATATTACGTTTATAATATGTACCATTTTTAGTTCAATTATACAATTTAATAATATTTTATATAAATTTTTGTTTTGATAAATTGGGCAAATACTATAACTATATTGGTTTTCTTTTATATTTTTTGCTGTGTTAGCTAATAAAATAGAAAGAAGACTACTTGCTACAGCAATTAAAAAGCTAGTTACTATAGGACTTTCTAGTCCAACTTCTGCTTTCATATGAAATGCAGCTATTTGCAAATGCAATTTTTTAAGCAGTTTAAAATCATGCATCATAAAATCCTTTTCTATTTTTTGAATATCTATTTTTTGCATTGGAATTTTATCCCATAGCTTTTTTACTTTTTTCTTATCTACATCAAACCATAACCACTTAAAACGATTCCATAAGCGTAGTGAAATTAGTATTTTGTATTGTCCCTTTTGCTTTTTGGGATAATTAGCAAAGCTTAAATCACTTATTTGTATATTGAGAGTGGAAAATAATATGATATAAGTAAAAAGTAATAATAAAATAATAATTGCTAGCAAAACAAAAACTAATATCATAATAACCCCCTTATCTCAAAGTTTATTTGATATTAGTTTTACCGTTTTTTTCTAGTTTTAAACAAATTTTATTTAAAAAAGAATAATAGTTGCTTTTTTTAGTATATATTTATCTTTCTCAAACACTATTAACGTTTTGACTTTTCTACTGTAATATCTCCAAAAATCTCTTCTTGGTTTGTTATTACTTTACTTCTTCTAGATAATTCTAAAAGTCCTGTAAAGGCTGTAACCACTTCTTGATTGTTACATTTGTGTATTGAAAAAAGTTTATTAAAAATAAATCTCTTTTTACGAATTAGCTCTTTAAACATAACCTTTACTTTACTTTCTACAGTGTAAGTATCGGTAATGGCTATTTTTTCAATATTTTTAGCATTTTGGTTTAGTTTATATGCATTTCTTTCTATCAAAGCTTGATACATTTGCACTAATACTTCTTGTGTATAGTTTCGTTCTAGCTTTTGTTTTGGAAGTTCTATTACTTCTGGTTGTTTGAATACTTTTTTAGAGTTTTGCTCTAATAGCTCTTTTAAGTTTTTGGTAATTTCTTTGTACTTTTTATATTCTATAATTCTTCTTAGTAATTCTTCTTCTGTAAGTTCTTTTTCATCTTCTACTTCTGTTGGCAACAATGTTTTTGATTTTAGGTATAGTAAAGTTGAGGCCATTATTAGAAATTCGCTTGCAATTTCTAAGTTAAGTTCCTCCATTTCATTTAAATAATTAATATACTGGTCTGTTATTTCACTTATATTAACATCACATATATTCATTTTGTTTTTGTCTATTAAATGGCACAATAAATCTAATGGTCCTTCAAAGTTTTGTATTTTTACTTTATATTTATTTGTTTCTAATGTTAGTACATTTTGCATTTTAGGTAGCTCCTTCGTCTATTTGTTCTAACGCTATTTTTACACTTTCTGATGAATAGCCTTTTTTGTATAAAAACATCTGTAAATCTTTTTCATCTATTTGGTGCATTTTTTTTAAGATTAGCTTTTTAGCACTATTTACTTCATAGTTTCTTAATTGTTCTTGATGGTTTGTAAAATAGGTGTCTATTATATCACTACTTAAGCCTTTTGTATATAGCTTATTTTTTAGTTCTTTCATAGAAAATGTGCGAAGAGCTATAAATTCATTTACTGCCCTTTGTACATAATTTTCATCATTAATATAGCCATTTTGTTTTAGCTCTTCTATAACATCTTCTAATAAATTTTCATTTTGATAAGTTTCAAATTTTTGTCTTACTTCTTGCTGGGTTCTTTTTTTATATAATACATACTTCAAAATTTTTGTTTTTAGTTGGTCTTTTTCTTTTAATGTTTCATCTATCTCTATTTTAATTTCCTTTTTTACAGGTTGATTATAATTTTTTAAAAAC
>CANSJB010000012.1 GCA_947647115.1 uncultured Clostridium sp.
AGTTTTATCTTACTTTTTAATAATATATCAAAAAGTTAATTTTTATACAAAGTTTTAAGCTATATTTAAAGAGTATTAAAAAAGCACTTATTTTAAAATAAATGCTTTTTTACTTTATTCTAAATCTTCCAAAACGTATTTTAGGTCGACTGGTGTTACTTTATTTTTCAATAACATGTTTAACAAGTTTTCTACTTCATCTTTTTGCTCGCAAATGTGATTTACTTCTAATTTTTCCTCATTTAGTTCGTTGCTTCCGATTTCTGTTTTGATAACGCCTACTCCATATTGTTTTGTGTCTTTTCTAAAATTTCTATCTTTTGTTTTATAGTATTTTAGACTAATTGTTCTTGTTTCATCTTCATCGGTATATTTTTGCAGCGTAGTCACTCCGTAGACCTTTGAAAAATTCCACATGGCTATCTTTCCCCTTTCTTCTTTCGTTCGCGCAAAATTTTATCAAAGTTTCTATGTCATTTCAAGTACTTTCGTGCATCAATTTTCTACCTTTTTCGACATTTGTTATAGCAATCTAAGAATTTAAGTTGGTTTTCATTTTCTCATTTTTTATCCTATATTTTGAAAATTTATCGTCTTCTTAACCTCTTGGTATATCTTTTGTTCCGTATTTATAGTCGCAACCATGTTTGCTTTTTTACCCATCTGTAATAATTTATTTTTATCTTCTACCATTTTACTAATTTGCTCATTTAATGTTTGTGCTGTTAGGTTTTTGTCTAAAATAATTTTGGCTGCTCCTACACTTTCTAATACTTTTGCATTATATTCTTGATGATTTTCTGTTGCAAATGGAAAAGGAATAAAAATAGCTGGTTTTCCTACATTGGCAATTTCAGTAATGGTCATGGCTCCGCTTCTACAAACTACTAGGTCTACTAAATTTAACATTTCTTCCATATTATAAATATAAGGTAATATTTTTACATTTTCAATCTCTTCTATGTCTAAGTTATGTTCTTTTTTTAATAGTTGCTTTATTTCTTCATATTGGCTAGGTCCTGCTGCCCAAACAATCTGATAGTTTTTATTTTGCTTTTGGCTAATGATTTGAGTTAGACTATGATTAATACTTTGTGCTCCTTGACTGCCACCAAAGCATAGTACAATTGGTAAACTTTCCTTTAGTCTATTTTGTTTTAATAGTTCTTGTTTTTTGCTATGGGTTAGCATCATTTTTTTAACTTTTGTAGGAGTTCCTGTAACTATTACTTCTTTAGCTTTTGGCAGCCTTTTTTTAGCATCTTCAAAACCTACTAATACTTTATTAGCCTTGCTAGATAACATTTTAATCGCCATCCCTGGGAAGGCATTACTTTCATGTATAACAAGTGGTATGTTTTGTGCTTTTGCGGCTAACCCTACTGGTACACAAATGTATCCTCCGGTACCTATCACAACATTTGGCTTAAATTTTTTTATGATTTTTTTTGCTTTTTTTATACTACGCCATGTTTGATACATTTTTCGAAGGTTTTGTAAAGATATCGTTCGGTCAAACCCATAGGCATTAATGGTTTTTAGCTCATACCCTGCTCTTGGCACCAAATCGTTTTCTAAGCCTCGATTGGTTCCGATAAAAATAATTTTGGAGTTTGGCTCTTGTTTTTTTATTTCGTTTGCTATGGCAATTCCTGGGTTAATATGCCCGCCTGTGCCAGCTGCTGCTATTATTACTTTCAAATTTGGTCCTCCTTGTATTAATTTTTAAACTTTATTGCCTGCCCTTGAAATATTGAGTACTACTCCGCATACTACATAATAGTATAAATAAGGCTGTTCCTCCATAGCTAAAAAATGGTAATGGAATACCTGTATTTGGTATGGATGAAGTAACAACTGCTATATTTAAAATAACTTGGATAGCTACTAAACTTACAATTCCAACAGCAAGTAAGCTACCAAAGGTGTCTGGTGCTTTAATAGCAATTAAAATTCCTCTCCAAATTAAAATAGCAAATAAACAAATAATAATAACACAGCCAATAAAGCCTAATTCTTCTGCTACAATGGAAAAAATAAAGTCATTTTGTGGCTCTGATATGTATAAGTATTTTTGTTTACTTTCTCCTAAGCCTGCACCAAATAGACCACCTGAGCCAATAGCATATAAACTTTGGATAACTTGCCATCCTGTTTCTTTGGCATCTGCCCATGGGTCTAAAAAGGATAAAATTCTGCCTAAACGAAAGCTTGAATCTGCACCACCTGTGGTAAGCTTATATGCAATAAAAGCACCTAAGCCTCCACCACCAATAACACCTGTTACGATAAAATGTAACATTCTAGTGCCTGCCATAAGCATCATAACACAGGTAATCATCGCTATAATTAATGAGGCACTTAAATGGTTTTGTACTAAGTATAAAATAGCAATTGGTGGAAGAACAAAGCAAAGTGGTTTTATAAAGCCCTTCCAAAAATCTCTTAATTCATCTTTATGGTCTACTAAATAACCTGCATAAAAAACAATTAAGCCAATTTTAGTAAATTCTGAAGGTTGAAATTGACCTAAAACTGGAAACTTAACCCATCTTGTTGCTCCATTTGCAGAAACTCCAAGGCCTGGTATTGCTACTAGTAATAATATTCCACAAGAAATAAAGTAAATTGGCCAATAAAATTTTTTATAAAAACGATAATCAATTTTAGAGATAATAAACATGGCAATAACACCTAAAATACCAAACATTAATTGTCTACCTGCATAAGTATAACTTTCAGCATTTTGTGCTAAAGCAGATGGTGCAGAAGCTGAAAGTACCATAACAATTCCTAGGGCCATTAGAATAAAAACAATAGCACATAGTATAAAGTCTAGTGGCTGATTAACAAATTTTGATACTTTTTTTACTTTTTTTTGCATTTGTATGACCATTCCCTTCTTTTTGCTTTCTAAATAGCGGCAAGCCCTATTATGCAGCAAATGAGTGTAATAAAACTAAATACTGATACAATTTTATTCTCGTTCCATCCAGATAATTCAAAATGATGATGAATTGGTGTCATTTTAAAAACTCTTTTTCCAGTTTTTTTAAAGTGTTTTACTTGTATCATAACAGAAAGTGTTTCTAGTACTGGAATAAGTGCAATGATAATTAGCAGTAATGGCATTTTTAAGTATAGTGCCATACTTGCCATAGCTCCTCCTAATAAAAGTGAGCCAGTGTCTCCCATCATGATTTTAGCTGGATGAAGGTTAAATAGTAAAAAGATTAAACAAGTGCCTATTAAAATACTTCCAAACATGGTAATTTCTTTTATATCTAATAAAATTCCAATAACGGTTAAACAAGCAATAATAATGGTTGTAACACTAGTAGAAAGCCCATCTATTCCATCTGTTAGATTAATGGCATTGGTAGTAGCAAGCATAACAAAAACAGCAAAAGGAATATATACCCAAATAGGAAGTGCAATAGAACTTTTAAAAAATGGAATATAAGTACTAGTATCTATTTTAAGTATACTAGTTAAACAAATGCTAAATCCTACTGAAACAATTAATAATCCTATCATTTTGTAAGTTGGTTTTAGTCCTTCTGTATTTTTACCAATTAGCTTTTTTAAATCATCAATCAAGCCAATCATACCAAAGCCTAAAGTTGTGGCAATAAGTGGTATTAAATGAATGGCTATTTGCTTTTCTTGCTCATTTTGTGCACGATAAAAATGAATACATAAAACAAGGCCTATCAGCAAAACTGTAATCATCATAATAATACCACCCATTGTTGGTGTACCTTGCTTTTTTAGGTGTGATTCTGGTCCTTCTCTTCTTTCTATTTGACCTATTTTTAATTTTTTTAAAATTGGAATTACAATTAATGAAGCTACAAAACTAACTGCCATTGATAGTAATATGATTTTGGTTTGAAATTCCATGTGTTCCTCCTTAGTTATTGTTCTTGTAATATCTCTTTTACAATTTTTCGCTCATCAAAAGGATATTTTTTACCTTGTATTTCTTGTGTTAATTCATGCCCTTTCCCAGCAATTAAAATTAAATCAGCTTTATGTGCTATTTGCAGTGCTTTTTTAATTGCTTCTTTTCTATTTGTGATACATTCATAATTTCCTTTTGTATCTTTTATTCCTTCTTCTATTTGTTTTATAATAGTTTCTTCTTTTTCACTTCTCGGATTATCTGATGTAATAATAGTATAGTCTGCCAATTTTCCTGCTACTTGCCCCATAAGTGGTCGTTTTCCTGTATCTCTATCACCACCACAACCAAATATACAAATTACTTTTCCTTTGGTATAAGATTTTATGGTTGTTAAAATAGCTTCTAAGCTTTCTGGTGTATGTGCATAATCTATCATAATGGTTAATTCTTTTTGGTTATCTACTAGTTCACTTCTACCTGGCACACGTACATTTAATAAACCTTCTATTATATTTTCTGGTGTTACACCATATCTTAATGCTACACTAATGGCTGCTAGTGAGTTATATACGCTAAATCTACCAGGAATAGAAGTCTTTACTCTTTGATTTTTACTAGCAAGCTTTACTTTAAAATCAACAGATATATTTGTAACTGTAATATCTTTGGCAAGCAAATCAGCTGGGTTATCTATACCATAGGTTGCATAAGTACAATTTGGCACTAAGCTTGGCAATTTAAGAGCATATATGTCATCAGAGTTAATATAGGCATATTGACACATTTGAAATAGTTTTACTTTAGAGCCAAAATAGTCTTCCATATTTTCATGTTCTTTTTTACTAATATGATCTTTTGAAAAGTTGGTAAAAATACCACTATCAAATTTACATCCTGCTACTCTATCTAATTTTAAACTTTGAGAAGAAACTTCCATAACTGCAAAATCACATTTGGCTTCTACCATTTTAGCAAGTAATTGTTGTAATTCTAGTCCTTCTGGAGTTGTTCTACTATTTTCTCCTATTTTTTCTTCTCCAATATAGGTACAAATCGTACCTATAAGTCCTACTTTAAAGCCTTGTTTTTCTAATAAGGTTTTTATCATAAAGGTAGTAGTAGTTTTTCCTTTTGTACCTGTTACACCAATTAATTTTAGTTTATGAGAAGGATTATGATAATAATTACAAGCACAAATAGATATTGCATGCCTTGTGTCTGGTGATAGTATAAAGGTAACATCTGCTGGCAAGTCTTTTACCATTTCTTTGGTTAGTTTGTCTACTTGTGCCATGATTACTTTTGCACCTTTTTGTATGGCTTCTCCAATAAATTGGTGCCCATTTTGATTAAAGCCATCAATGGCTATAAACATATCCCCCTGTTTTATATTTTGAGAGCTACTTTCTATCTTTCGAATTTCTACCTCTAGGCTTCCTTTTACTTTTAAGCCTTCTAAGCCTGATAAAATTTCCTTTAATTGCATAGCTTTCTCCTATCTTTTTTGATTTTTCTATGAACATTATATAACAAAATATTTCTTTTGTATACCTTTTTTTCGTATCCCTATTGTATTTTTACAATAATTTTCGTTTCTTCATATACCTTAATTCCTTTTTTAGGTAATTGTTCTGTTACTACTACTTTGGCTTTATCATAATCTTCTGGTTCATTTTGTATTTGCATCTTTAAGTTTTCCTCTTTTAATGCTTTGGCCGCTTCTTGTATTGTCATTCCTTCTATATTAGGAACTTCTACTTGTTTTTTTATTTCTTCTGGCTTTACATTATCTTTTTGAAGCTCTAAATAGTCAAGTGCTTCTGCTAATACTTGGCCTCCTACTGGTGCTCCAACCGCACCTGCTTGGGTAATTTATACAACACATTTTTCTATTGGTATCTTCTATTTTTATTTTCCACTACCTAAAAAAATACTAGAAGAGTTTTTATTCTCTTCTAGTATGAAGTTTATTATTTAAGTTCTGGGTATCCTTTACTACTAATTGTATTAAAGTTCCATATAGTTTCATCAAAGCCTAAATTTCGATAAAATTCTGCATTTAAATTAGCTCTTGCAATTGTATCTAAATGTTCTTTTGTCGCTTCACTTACACGGCTTGCACCAATATTATCTGTTATTTCATAACATTTTGTTAAGCATGCAATTACTTGACTCTCAACAGCACCTACACATTTGTATGGTAGTAATTTGTTTCCTTGTGCATCATCATATCCTGTCATATTTCCAAAGGCAACACTATTTTTAATTGCTGGTTTGTTATAGATATTTCCTACTAATGAAGCATTAAATACACTGTTTGCAATATTATTATAGTTATTGCTTGTTTTGGTAATAGCAACATCTGTTATGACATTTTCAATGGTTCCACCTTGTTGCATAGATCCTACCAAACCACCATTTTCTGTCCCTGTTACATTTAATGTACCTTGTACGTAAATATCTTTCATTTTTCCACCGTATTTTCTACCTGCAAAAGTAGATACATATACACCTGTTCCTGTAACATTTGCATTTTTAACAGAAATATTTTCAAATACAGAATTTGCATTTTCTCTTCCATCCATTCCTGTTACAACAGCAACATTGTTTCTTCCAGATAGTGTAATATTTTCAAACTTCATGTTTTTAAATTCTGCTGTAAAAGTTTCTTGTGCAAAGGCTGTAACAAAGTCTCCATCTCCTCTTCCCGCACTTGTATTAGTAAAATTACGAATATTTAAGTTTTGTACTTTTCCTCTGAAGTTTGCAAATAAGCTTACTCCATTTAAGTTTGAAATAGTATGGTTATTACCTTCTATTTTACCTGTGAAAATTTCAGTGATAACCGCATTTGTCCCTGTATATCCAGTAAAGTCTATATCTTGTGTAATAATAAATATGCCTGATGGGTCTTCTTGTATTTTACTAAAGTCTTCTTTAGATGCTATATTATATGTTTTTTGCTCTACTTGGCAGTTGCGATAAACTACATTATTAATTGCTCCACCAATTAAACTAATTTCGTTTCTTCCAGCGCTATTAATGCTTAAGTCAGTTACACTAATATTTTCTATGATACTGCTTTGTGTTTGTTTTGCTAAAACTCCTATATTGGTAATATTTTTTGGAATAGCGGTTCCTTCAAATGCTAAGTTACTTACTGTTCCATATCTTATTTTTTGGAAAATTGAATTGGTATTTCCTATAATTTTATGTCCATTTCCATCTAATTTTCCCATAAATGTCTTACTTACAATGTCTGTATTTCCTGTAAAGTCAATGTCATTATCTAGGATATAATATCCATAAGGGTTTGCATTTATTTTTTCAATTAATTCACTGGCATTTGTTATATGTGTTATTTGCAAGTCTGTTCCAAGTGGGTCAGCAACGAAATCATTAGTAGCACTTTTTAAATAATGATAATATATCTTTCTAAGATTTGTTCTTTGTGAGACATTTCTGTCTCCTTTATTAGCGTCATTTGTTAATGCTTCTGTGAATTTATCTATCATATATTCAACATCAATATATTTATTGTTTTTAATACTCTCTTCCACAGTAGCATATCTACTCATCTTGTATTGTTTCCAGTCCATTTCAGTTCCAGTTACCATTTTTGTAATCTTTTTAATGGCGTCTAAATCATTGGCACTTGCTTTACTTCCATATGTAACATATCCTTCTATTCCAGCATAACCTAACATTTCAAAGAAGTTACGTTTCGTAGAAAATGCATCTGCATAACCACCATCTAAATGGCCAATAAACCAACGATTTACCCAAACTGATTCAAAACCATAGTCATTAGTACCAATACCATTTATAACATTTAGTCCTCTTACACTTACTCCCCAAGCATTAGGTGGTCTTAGCACAATTCTATTATCATATAAAGCCTCTAATGATGTTAAGTTCATAGTAGTTGCTTGTGCTTGTGTAATGGTTCCCCATGAAGTCCATCCTGCAGATATATTCATTCTTGTTGCAATTTTAGCTTGTTGTTCTGGAGTTAATCTAATAAATGCTTTTCCTTCAATATAATCAAGTAAGTCTAGTGCATTTTGTTGCCCTTTATAATAATTTTCTAATTTCTCTTTTGTATTAATTCTCTCAGGAGTTAAGTTTTGAGTCGCATTTCCTTCTTT
Organism: uncultured Clostridium sp.; assembly: GCA_947647115.1. Classification (GTDB taxonomy): domain Bacteria; phylum Bacillota; class Clostridia; order TANB77; family CAG-508; genus CAG-273. The sequence continues at coordinate 8,056 of CANSJB010000012.1, forward strand.
ATCCAAATAGAATGATGTATTAAAGTAATATGGTCCAACATCTTGAATAAGATTGTTCTCACTCCAAATAACACGTTGTTCCACATTTCCTTCAGTAAGTGTCTCCAGTTGCACTCTACATCCACGTTGATGTAACATAATTTTATCATATAAAGCATGTTCAAATTCATGTGTCCAAGTATCATAATTAGTAAGTCCTGGGGTTGCTTGGAACCATAAGAATCCTGCTGTATTACCAACACCAGCCGAACTACCAGCTGGTTGCCATAAGCCTAAGACTTCACTAAAGTTTTTGAAGAATGGCTGTTGTTGACCAACTTTTCCTTGAGTATAAACTGCTGAAGTTCCTATGACAATATTGGTTCCTGGAATAACAGTTTGTTTATATCCTGTAATTGCTTTTGTACAATCATAAGCCATAATACAATATCTATTCCATTTTTCTGAATCAAATCCTCCCGCTAAAGTTGTGAAATGTCTTTTTACCAAATTAACATGTGTATTAACTTTTTTAACAACTTCTGCTCTTCCTGCAGCAGTTTGTGGATCTTTATGATATAGCTGTTGTGCCCCAAATTGTAAATGAGCAGGTCCGGATATCATATAACCAGAATCGCTAGGTAAAGTAATTACTGGAAGTATCATTCTTTCATTTTTCTTAAGTTGATACCAACCACGGTATAATATATCGGGTCTATCATCTACTGAAACTTCAGATAACACATTTCTAGTTCCAAAATACTGTGTAAACCAATCATTTACATCTGTATATTCACCAATATTTTGTATAATATAATCTAAGAAATATCCAAGGTTTGAACTTCCTGTATATTTACTAATGTTTCCTTTATAAAATCCTGCTGTATTATTTGGTGTTATATTTCCTGAAAGTGTTTCATTTGTTAAGTTATCTAGTGTCATCTCTGGTTTATACATTTTGTTTTCAAACAATAGAATATCTGATACTTTTGCTCCACCTATTTCAAATTGATACCATCTATCATAATAATTGTACCCATATAATAGTTTATCAATTCTTTTGCTATCAATTAAGTCTTTTTGTATTTTTGCATTTAGTATATCATTATTAATTGTCAAACTACTTGTTTCATCATTTTGTAATAATTGCATTGCAATTGTTTTAGCTTGTGCTTTCATTACATCATTATAATGGTCTTTATATAATCTGCTATCTGCTGCTGTTGTTAATGGGTCTAATGTTTGTGTATAATCTACATTTTTAATGTAGTCAGTTAATGCATTTACAATACTTGCTTCTTCTTGCACTACATAATTTCCAAAAGCATAACTTAGTTTTGTATCTTTTATTTTATAAATTGCAACATTTTGTTTTAATTCTTCAAAAGTTACTTGTGCATTTTCTACTGTATAATCTTCAAATATAATTTTTATACTTGTAATTTGATTATGTTCTTTTGAAGTTAAATAAGTTACTAGTTTGCCATCTGCAAATGGTAATATATGTTTGATTGTTTTTGTATTAAGTGTACTGTCAGATGCAATTGTTGCTGCATCTGATATTAGATATTTTGCATCATAATATGGCATTAATTTTTGTAAATTGTGATAAGCAATTAATTTGTTTTTATCAAAGCCTGAAAGTTGACTAATTCTGTCATACTCTGGAATATATAAATTGCTATTTGTTTGTTTTATGACTTCTTCTCCATAATTTGGATCTGCATTTTTTAAACGTGGCAATTCATCTGCTGAAACATTTTCTAAATTCCAAATATCCTCACTAAATTGTGCTTGGCTTATGTAAAACTCTTGATTAATATTTTGTTTTGATATACGTTTTACTTTATTTCCTGAAGCATTTGAAATAAGCTCTGATTCTTCCATTTCATAATTATTGGTTGAATCTGCATGTATGGTAGAACCATGTACATGGTTTATTCCTGTTCCAGTATTAAAACTAATATTATTTTTTAGAATTGTATTATTCCCTCTTGCTAGTCCTATAATACCACCATTATATTTAGCTCTTGTATTATTTACAAAGTTAATTTTAGCAATACAATTTTCAATTGTGCTTGTAGCTGTTTCAGATAAGTCTCCTGCAATTCCTGCTACACCATCTTTTGTAGATGTGATAGATTCTATAATTCCTTCTGTATAACAATTGCTAATAGTACTTCCTGTAACTTTTCCTGCAATTCCTGCAATTCTAATATGGTTTAATTTAATATGAATTCCTGTAACACTCGAATTTGAAACTAAGCAGCCTGATTGTAGTTCTCCTACAATACCACCATTTTCATCTGCTCCTGTTGTCATAGATAAACCTTTTACATGTACATTAGTAAATGTTGCATTTTGTGCAGTATTAGCAATACTTCCACGGCTAGTTGCACCTACTAAAGTCACATCTTCTAATATTAAATTTTGAATAGTTGCATTTTCTATTGTTTCAAATAATGGTTTATTAAGTCCTCTAATTTTATGTCCATTTCCATCTAAAGTACCTCTAAATGTTCCACTTATAATGGCATTTCCTGTTTTCTTTAAATAAGAGGCATCATAATCTTGTGTTAGGGTAATATTAGCACTTGGGTCTGTTTCTATTTCTGCAATTAAAGCTTCTATGCTCTTATTTTGTGCAGTTCCATTTTTTATTTCACCATAGGTTACTTTTAATTTACTTTGTTTTTTACCATTTTCATACTGAACTATATTATCATAATCTAATATAAAGTTTAGTTTGTTGTCTGCTATTTCATAATCTTTTATTTCTGCATAAAATACAGGCATTTGTTTTGTTCTTACTTTTGCAATATAATTTTTCAAATTATCTTTATTAGCTAATTCTGTTTCTGATATACTGCTTACTTCTTTTTCACTTCCCGTTTTATATATGCTAATTCCAATAATATCTTTCACTTCAAATAAACGCTTTGTACTTATATTAATTGTTTCTGAAAGTAGGACCTGCTGTGTATATTGATTATCTCCTGTTGTAATTTGGTTGGTGTCTAAGTCATAGTCTGCAAGTATTTTTATTTCATATTCTTCTCCAATTCCTTTTGGGAAAGTGATTCCATTTGAGCTATGGTTAAATTCTTCTTCTTTTATTTTGTCTCCATTTTCATCTAGTATTATTATTTTTCCGCCAGTTATGGTCTCTTCTGAATCATTTACTGTAAATGTTACATGAACGCTCTTATTTTCATCATCATCTTCATATCCAAATTTGGTAACAGTTGGTCTTAATTTTAAAATTCCAACTCTTGTTACATTGTTTTGTTCTACTTCTAATTGTTTTGTATTATTTAAAATTAATTTTTTAATAGTAACTGTTTTTGGTCCTGGTGTAGATACTACTAGTATTTTCATTGTATAGCTATTTTCTTCTTTTTCTAAATCATATTCTTTTTCATATTCTTTTCCATCATTGTCTACTACATGAATAATAGCTTTTACTGGATAAAATTTTGTTTTATTGGTACTATTAAATCTTACTGTTGCCTCTTCTCCTCTTTCAAAGTAAACAGTTTCTTTTTCTCCTTTATAGGTTTTTAAATCACTTATTTGTAATTCATAATCCGCAATTAATTGAATTGGTCTTTGTCTAAATACTTCATCTTGTACGTAATATTGATTTGTTTCTTCTTCTACTTTTGCATCATCTCTTGCATAGGTCATTTTTGCAACTAATGTATATTCTGTGTCTATTTCAATTTCATCAATTGTAAAAGTAATATGTTCTGCATCAAATTCTTTAGTTGCTACTACTTCTTGCGTATCATTTTTTACAAGGTCTGCTGAACCACTAATAAATGCTCCATCTGGGTCTACTATATGAGCTGTTAGTTTAACACTTCTATTTTCTATGTTATCTTCTTGTGAAAATGCTTCACTCGTTGGTTTGTCTTTTAGTACATCAATTTGTGTATTATGGTTTACTTGTGCTGCTAAATGTCCTTCAAATATAAATTCAGTTGTATGTAGGTTTAATATTCCAGCCTTTTCTCCTACTGGTAATGTTACAGAATATTTTACATTTTCATCATTGTCTTCATGTTTTGTAACAATACATTGTACATTATTTACAATAATATGTGTTATTTCATTATCTGTTTTATTTGTTTCTATTTCATAATTTATTGTTATGTTTTCATTTTTTTCTACATATTCTTTTGAAGTCGTTACATTTTGTATTCGCACAACTGGTTTGGCTTCTAATTCTTCTTCTAGAATTAGTTTATCAGTCTGTGTATAGTTTTCATCATTTTCTAGCAAGCTATAATTTGCAAATATTTTTATTTTATATTTGTTTATCATATCTACTGAACTAATATCTAATAATGTATTTATATAATATGTATTTAATATTGCTTTATTGTTTTCTTCTTGCTCATCTTGCCCTCCTTGTTCACTTTCATTAGAAGTTTCTTTTACTAAATTTTCTTCTATTAATCCTCCTGTTAGGTCTTTAGTTGTAATTTCATGGTTTTCCTCATCATATAATGTAATAGTAAGTTTTGTAATTGTTTTGTTAATATCTTTTACATAAAGGTATGCATTGATACTATTTTTTTCACGATTCTCGTTTGCTCTAAACATCGCAATTGTTGGCTCATTTTTGATAACTTTAATTGTTACTTCTTTGTTTTCTTTTATATCACTTACATCAATTACTTTTCCATTACTTAAAATAATTTGTTCTATTTTAAGTTTATATTCTCCAACACTATCAAAACCACTTATAAATGCTGTATAAGTATTTTCTTTTTGTGAAAGCTCATATGTTTTTCCATTAATAACAGCTTGTTTTGGAATGCATATTGTTTTATTTGTGCTATTAAATTTTAATGTAATATATTCATCTATGCCAAATTCTTCTGTTTTTTCTTCTTGTTCTTCTTTGTACTTATAGGTTTTAACATCTGATAATTCTAAGCCATAGTCTACTACTAAACTAATTTCTTCAATATGCATTGTATTACCATAATGTTCCTTATCATTTTCTAATGTATCTGTATCTAAATTATATTCTGTACACATAATTACTTGATAGGTTTTGTTTTCTTCTACTTCTACATTAATATTATTAGAACCTGCTACAAATGCACCTGTTTTAATGCAATTTTCTTCCTCATCTGTGCTGTTTTCACTTTTTGTATTCTCTTCTTTTTTCTCTACAATTCTATATGTTCCTGCCATGAATGCTTTATCTATATCATTTAGGTCAAATGATATATTTAATTGTGTTTTTTCTATATCTTCTGCTACTGTCCAATTTGTTATTTCAGGTATACTTTTTAGTATATCTACTTTTGCAGCTGAGCTTATTTTTACTGTTTTTCCATTTGTTAAAGTGGCTTTTTCAAATTTGTATTCTTTGATACCACTAGTTTCTCCCACATTTACTTTAATTTCATATGTTTTTGGTTTTTGCTCATTTGGGACTAACTCATATTCATTTCCATTCATTGTAACGCTTTTAATAGTGGCTTCATAGTTTGCTTCTGCTTCAAAACTTAAAGTAATTTCTTCATTTTTGGCTGGGTAATAATTACTTATCTCAATTTGACTAATTGTTACTTCATAGTCTAATTTATTCTCTATTTTTTGAATTAAAAAGCTTAAGTCTGTTACTGTAATTTTTCCATCATTATTCATATCTGCATTTTGTAATACAATTTTTGCTTCTTCTTGGCTTTTTCCCTCTTCTAATGATTTGATATGTACTAAATGTGATACTAGTAAATTAACATCTGCATAATTTACTTCTCCATCACCATTTAATTCTCCTTTTTGTGAGAAGTAGTTAACTGCTCCATATACTGTTCCTACAAATTGGATGAATAAGATAGTTGCCATTACTATTATAATTGTCATTCTTTGTTTTTCGCTTTTAAAAAGTTTTCTTCCAAAATATACTGCATTTACTGATAATACTACTTCTACTGCTAATAGTAAAAATAGACCTATATAATTTCTTCCTGTTTGTGGTAAATCACCTGGTGCTAGATTTTCTCCTCCACTTGGTTTGTTATCCCCTGGTTTATTATCTCCAGGTTTATTAGTCCCTGGCTTATTGTCTCCTGGTTTTTGTTCTTCTATAACATCTATTTTTGTTTGTGTTTTTGTTTCATCTTGTATTATAATATCTTCTTTTCCTTCAGAAAGTACGATGTCTGTAACTTTAAACTCTGTTTTAGCTGCTTTTATTTCTTTTTTTACTTTTAAAGAAATCTGTACAATGTCTTCTTTAGATGTGGTTCCTGCTTTTTTATACATTGCTACTTCATTGGTATTTTGGTTATATTGTAACCCTTCCCATCCATTCATTGTTTTAAAGTTTACTTCTTTTACTTCCTCAAAAATATCTTTGTTATACTCAATTTTTGCTTTTATAACATTAATACCTTTTTTTACTTCTTGTATGTTGTCTAGTTTTAGTGTAAATACAACTACATCTCCTGCATACAATTTTTGTAATGTACTACTTAATGCTAATTCTACTTTTGTGCTTGCTTGTGAAATAGTTCCTGTCAAAATCAAAATCATAACTATTATTATTATACTAGCTACTTTTTTCATTTTTCTCTCTCCTTGTTTCTTTCTATAATCTTATAATATGCATTATATTTTAATTATACTTTATTTTTTATTTTTTTCAACCTCGCTTTAAAATATAGAATGCTAGAAACTATTGAGGAAACAAGGAGTCTGGCTTATTTTTTACAATTGTTTAACAATTTTGTTATATTTTGTCATATTTCCTTATAAAACTATGTCCTACTTTTTATTGCCCTAATATTTGCTTGTTTTGTAAAGAGCATAAAATGACATTTTCTTTTTTAATCTATTTTACTTTTTAACTTTATATCCAGTTGTATCTGGCTTAATAATATCTGTATCTTTAACTGTCCCATATTCATATCGATAGTCTACTGTTATGTTGTTTGCATTGTCCACTAGCTTTAAAACCATACCTGTTTGTATGTCAATAAATTTTTCTGTATTTCCATCTCTTACAATATAGCATTCTTTTTCGCCAAGGTTAATTCTATCAACACTAGATGTAATAGCCGTAAATAAATTTTCCCAACTGTGTATTGATAAATAAGATATTGGAATTACATTAAATTCAAATTCGTCTAATATCAATTTAGTTTCCCCATTTTCTATTAAAGCTATTTTTTCTGTTTCTGATTTGTATACTATAATTTTTCTACTCTCTTGTTCTTGTGAATATATGGTATGGGTTACCAAAGATTTATTTTGTGTATGATATGCCTCTGTAATTTTCATCTCTCCACTAGAATAATTTTCTATTTTTGCGTAAAAATTATCGTCTTTTTGTATTTTGCTTTCCTTATTAGCCAAAATAGTTAAGATAGTTACTTTTCTACCTATTATCATAATAAGTGCTACTAATAGTATTAATAAAGCATTTCTAAAAAACTTCAATTTTCTATTATACTTTTTAATATACTTTACCTCTCTTTTATCTGTTTTTTGTGTATTTGCTTTTAATTCCTTTTGCATATTTTCTAACATCTGTTGACATTCTCCGCATTCTTCTAAATGTTCTTGAATAAAGAGATTGGTATCCTCATTTGTTAGTTTTTCAATATAATTTGGTAATAAATCTTGAGTAATTTTACAATTTCTTTTTTCTTTCATATGAATCAACCTCCTTTAATTGATTTTTTCCTCGATAAAATGTTACTCTAGCCCAATTTTCTGTTTTATTCAAAATAATTCCAATTTCTTTAAAACTTAGCTCTCCTGTTATTCTTAAATATACCACTTCTCTAGTCTTATTATCTAAAGCTTGTAGCTTCTTATATAATGAGATTTTTTCATCATTTGAAATAATTTGCTCTTCTAGTGTATGTATCTCTTGTATATCTAATAATGTTGTCTCTTCTGTTTGCTTAAACCTTTTATTTTTTCTACACTGGTCATACCAAAGGTTTTTAGCGATTTGACATAACCAGACTGACATTTTGCATTCTCCTTTATATGTGTCTATTTTCTTTACTGCCTTATAAAAGGTTTCTTGTGTAAGTTCTTCTGAAATATCATTATTATGAGTTAAACAGAATAAGTATTTGTTTACTATTTCAAAATATTGCTTATATATTTTTTCCATATCCTGCATAACTTTTATCCCCCTTTGCTTATATGACGTATCAAATTCAAATTTGTTACAAAATTTTATTGTTTTTTTGGATATGTGTCAATATTTTTATTTAATTTAAGTAATATATTTGCTATGCCAATTTAGGCTGTTTCACTTTTTTTATTTTTTTGAATACAATATTTAAGGGGTGTTATTTATGTTTTCAACTATTTTTAATACAGCAAAAGCACAAATAAAAGGTGGAAAAAAATATCCTAAGATTAATGGCAATGTTACTTTTAGAGAAACAAAAAATGGTGTTTGGATTATTGCAAAAATTCATAACTTACCACAATCTAAAAATAATTGTACTGGTAGATTTTTTGGCTTTCATATCCATGAAGGTACTTCTTGTAGTGGAAATTTAGGTGATGAATTTTCTAATGCAAAATCGCATTTAAATCCTACCAATTGTCCTCATCCTTTTCATTTAGGTGATTTACCACCATTAATTGAAAATAATGGTTATGCTTATATGCGTGTTTTAGTAAATAAGTTTAAGTTAAAAGATATTATTGGAAAAGTCATTATCATTCATGATTTACCTGATAATTTTACTACTCAGCCAAGTGGAAACTCTGGAACTAAAATTGCTTGTGGTAAAATTACAAACTAATATAAAAATAACTAGAAATTGTACTTCTAGTTATTTTTACATATTATTTAGACTAAAACCATCTAAACTTTTTGGCTTTAATTCTTGTTTAAAATTAAATTTTATTGTAATATTTCCGTCTTCTTTTATATAAATACAATCTATTAGCTCTATCATGATATTTCTTGATAACTTTTGTATTTCTTTTTGTTTTCTAAATGTTTCTATCCACTCATTTTCTTTTTCTTTTAATCTTTCATTTTTTTGTTTTTCTTTTTCTAACCTTTCTATGATTTGTTTTAATTCTTCTATATCTTTTTCATATTTGTGTTTGTATTGTTTATATTCTTCTTTGGTAATATCTTCATTTTTCCAATCTTCATATAATGCTTTTTTAAAATGGGATATTTTAGAAATTTCATTTTGTTTTTTTACAATCATTGGTGTTATATTGTTACTATTTGTATTTTGATTTTTGCTATTTTTAATTTGTTTTACTACATTCTCTACTTCTAAAAAGGTGTCAATATGAAAATTAATGGCTTGTAAAACTGCCTTTTCTAAGTCTTCTACTTTTATCGTATGTTTGCTGCACAAGTGATTTGACCTTTTTCTATACGTGCTACAAATATAATATTCATATTTGGTTCCATTTTTATTGGTACTACTTTTTTTATTCATTGCTCTTTTGCAATCACCGCACTTTAGAAAACCAGCCCATACAGATAGTTCTTTTGTTTTTTGAGAAGATTTTGTATCTTTTTTGCTTAGGTTTTGTGCTTTTTCAAATAGCTGCTTGTCAATAATTGCTGGATGTGTATTTTCTACCCTAACCCACTCTTCTTGTGGCACAGACTCTACCTTATGTATTTTATAACTTTTTGTTTTTCTTTTACCTTGAATGGTATTGCCGACAATATATTTCATTTTTTAAAATATTTCGTACGGTGGAAGGGGTCCATGTATAACTACTGCTTTGTGCTGCAAAGTTATTGTAATTTTGTTGTAATTCTAACTTTTTATGGCCTGTTGGATTTAAAATTCCTAAATTGTTTAACCTATGGCAAATAGCTATTTTTCCTATTCCTTCTTTTACATACCAATCAAATATGTTTTGTACAATACCTGCTACTGTTTCATCAATAATTAATTTATGTTTATCTTTTGGGTCTTTTTGGTAACCATAAGCAGGAAATGCTCCTATAAATTCTCCTTTTTTCTTTTTGGCATTTAATGCTGTTCTAATTTTTATGGAGGTATCTCTTGCATATTCATCATTTATTAAGTTTTTGAATGGTACTAAGATAGTGTTGGTACTTGCAGGAGCTTTGAAGCTATCTACCCCATCATTGATGGCAATAAACCTAATATTAAATAAAGGAAATACTTGCTCTATGTAGTTTCCTACTTCAATATAATTTCTTCCTAGTCTTGATAAATCTTTTACTATTACACAGCTTATATTTCCTAATTTCATGTCTTCTAATAGTCTTTGAAAAGAGGGCCTGTTAAAGTCTGTTCCTGTAAAACCATCATCTATATATGTATCATAAACATGTAAGTCATCCTGCTCTTTTATAAATTCATTTAATAATGTTTTTTGGCTGGTTATACTATTACTTTCTATTTTTTCTTTTCCGATTGTCTTCATCTTCCTGAGAAAGTCTTATATAAATAGCGGTAGACCACACTTTTTTATTTTCTATGTTTTTATCTGATGTATATTTCGATTTTCTTCCTGCCACTAGATTTTTAGCCTCCTTGTTTTTGTTTCAAGATATTTATCATACATTCTTCAAATTTTTTTTGGTTTGTTGCATACTCCATTTCTACTATTTTATTTTCTATTTTGATTCTGCAAGGTGTTTTACTTATGAGCACATACTTTTTTTCTTTCAAGTTTTATACCTTCCTTATTATAGTTTTTAATAAGATTTATTTTCTATTTTATTAGGTTTTAAAGTTTTTATGACTAATTAAAAAGTCCCTTTAGGTGCAATTAGCACTTGAAGAGACTTTTATTACTTTTATTTTTTTTATATTTTATTCTTCTACTTTTTTAAAAAATTCTTTTCCTACACCACATAAAGGACAAGTCCAATCATTTGGTAGTTCATCAAATTTTACGCCTTCTGCTGCTTCGTCATAAATATAGCCACATACTGTACATTCATATTTCATTTTTTTCACCTCCTATTTTTGCCATTGTTTTGGCTAATTCTTGCATTTTTTCTATGGTTTCTTCTTCCATTTTAGTTTTGATTGTAATAACTGGCTCACATATTGTAAGGTTTTTCATGTTTTTTATGATATCTTGTATACATTTTGCTGCCATAGGTGCCCATGAACCATTTTCTATAATTCCTATGTTTCTATTTTGATAGTTCTTATGTTTTAAATGTCTTATAAAGTCTTCTGTCATTGGAAATAAACCTGCATCATAAGTTGGTGCTGCTATGATGAGTCTATCATATTGAAAGGCATCTGCTACTACTTGTGACATATCTTTCCTTGCTAAATCACTTACTTGTATATTTTTTACTTGGTTTTGTTTTAGCATTTCTACTAGCTTTTCTACTGCTTTTTGTGTATTTCCATGAATCGAATTATAGGCTATTAATATGCCTGTTTCTTCTGGTATATAACTACTCCATTGGTTATATTTTTCTATATAATACCCTAAGTTTTCTTTTAAAATAGTTCCATGTAATGGACAAATAATCTCTATTGGTAAGTTTTCTACCTTTTTTAATACTGCTTGTACTTGTGTTCCATATTTTCCAACAATATTAATATAATATCTTCTTGCTTCTTCTAGCCAGTCTTCCTTTGCATCTATTGTACCAAATTTGCCAAACCCATCTGCTGAAAATAATACTTTTTGTGTCTGTTCATAAGTAAACATTACTTCTGGCCAATGCACCATTGGTGCCATAATAAATTGCAGTTTATGAGTTCCTAGGTCTAGTATTTCTCCTTCTTTTACAATCATACATCGATTGATTAAATCAGAACTTACAAATTGTGGTAACATATTTTGTGCTTTCGGACTTAGTACAATTTGCATATTAGGATATTTTTTAGCTAATTGTTCAATACCTGCTGAATGGTCTGGCTCTAAATGGGAAACTACTAAATAACTTGCTTGTTTTTGCTTTAGTGTTTGTTCTATATTTTGTATCCATTCATTTACTACTCTTTTGTCTACGGTGTCCATAATGGCTATTTTTTCATCTTGTATGATATAAGAGTTATAGGATATACCATTTGGTATTTTGTACTGACTTTCAAATAAGTCTAATGTTTTATCACTAACTCCTACATATTCTATTTGATTGGTAATAATCATTTATTTTCACTCCTTGTTATTATAATTTCCTTTTTTATATAAAAATATTATTACATTTTTACATTTTTTCTTAAATTCTCTTTTATTCATATTTTTTATCTCTTTATTAATTGGATGTTACCATTATATAATAAAAGGCTGACAATATCAACTAATTATCAGCTCTATCTATTAATTTTTTATTCTACTTGCTTAACATTTTTATTGCTTCATCTTCATTTTCTACAAAAAATATATCTTTTCTATTATTGCTTTCATATATGAAATCTTTTAATGGTTTACTTGTATATTTTGAATAATCTCCATATATAGCAAATTTTGTTTGATAATTTATAAACTTTTGCAAGATTTCTCCTGCTATTCCTTTACTTAATATAAAGAAATCTTCTATTATTGCATCTTTATTCAATACTATTTTATTGCAGTTTGTTTCATATTTGATAGTCATAATAAAATCTATTGCTGATTGAACATCTTTTATAATAACTTCATTTGCTTTTGCTATTGCTATATCGTTTATAATTTTTGTTTCCATTTTTTCTCCTTTCAAAATTGTAAATTGTCGAGAAGATTAGATCTATTGATGCATTATTCATTGCTCTTTATCCTCCTAGTGGATAATATATCGATATTGAAGTAGACTTTACTTTACTATTTTCATCAAACTCTACATATAGTTTATAGTATGTATGTCCACCAAAACCCACATAACTAGTTATTTCTCCAGCATTATATGTATACACATTATCATTAGAGTTTTTTCTTTCAGGCTCTCCTAATTGTGTAATAACTTCTCCTTTTGATAGTCCCATAAGTTTTTCACTATCATTAATTTTTTTCATTTCTGTATAAATCTTATCTGGTTTTTTACTCAAATATGCCATAGCTGGATATCCTACCTTTATAGATACTGTCATGCAAAACACTACAATAATTACATAAATTGGCATTTTAGAATCTTTTTCTATTATTTTTTTTCTTACTAACAATATTACTATAGCAGACAATATTACACCTATTATATGTGGCATGAATAGCGTTCCCAATATCCAGATAGCCATAAAAACATTTAAAATAAACTGTCCCATACTTTACTCCTAATTCTACTTAAGTTATGATATTCTTTTTTAATTACTGTAAATCTATCTAATTACAAAATTGTAATTTGTAATTATCTATGACTTATATAATTTAATGTTTTAGTTGTTAACGGTTTGAATATTAAATACATAACATATCCAATACTTCCACCTATGACATTAGTTATTAAATCCGTTATATCTGATGATCTAAAACCATTTATTAAAGGCTGTAATAACTCAATTCCTAGACTTAATAAAAAAGTATAAAAAACAACTTTTAATAGTCTACCATTTTCTTTTTTTACTAAAGGCATTAAAAAACCAAAAGGAATTGTCATTATCACATTTAACCCCACTTGTCTAATAAAATCACCTCTACCATTTAAAACATCAATAAATGGAACTAAATTCATTGAATCGTATGGGTGATTAAATATAAATGGTAAAGATGTTATTATAGGCATTAATGTAAAAAATAATACAAAAGATAAGTATATATACATTAAAGTATTTACAAGCAGTATATCTCTACCTTTTTCCTTCCATTTTTTATAAAATTTCCAAAAATATATTATTATTAAAACTACAAAATCAACTAA
>CANSJB010000013.1 GCA_947647115.1 uncultured Clostridium sp.
AAGAGGTATACACAGGTCAAAACTATATTGGATGGCATCATGACTGCGCTTACTTCGTGTACTCTAGCGGTCCGTTCTTCCTTCGTGGAGGCTCTTACAGCTCTGGTTCTGGCTCTGCGGGTGTGTTCTCTTCGAACGGCGCTACAGGTGGTTCCGGCTACAACGGTTCGTTCCGCGTTGTGCTTTGTCCGTAGCACTTTAATATTGCCTCGTACCTAGTTTCCCTTTTATTCGGCAAATTCTTAAAACAAGGTGTAAACAAAAATACGGGTACAATATTAAAGTTTTACATAAAGTTTTTGGGTGCTTATAAGCACCCAAAAACACTTATCATATGAAAGAGGCAAATAAAAATATTAAAATAAATTTGGGATTAAACTGTACTACGCTTACTTCGTGAACTCTAGCAATCCGTTCTTCATTCGTGGAGGCAATTACAGCAATAGTTCTGGCAATGCGGGTGTGTTCTGTTCGAACAACAATACAGGTGGTATCAGCAGCAACAATTCGTTCCGCGTCGTGCTTTGTCCGTAGCACTTCGATACACAAAGAAGTTTTAAGGCTTCTATCCCAGAGGGATATTCTTTAAGGAGAATATCGAGAAAGTAAAACAATAAAGTAAAAACAGTTGGATTGTATCAAAGAAGTTTGATTCCATTGGTATAGGCAGTTTTTGAAAAATAAAACTACATATTTACACCTTAACTTTAAATGAAAAATATGTGTGTAAAAGGTTAGGTTCTATATCATAAACACATAAATAGTAATTTGAAATTAGTAGCAAAATGGTGAATATTTTAAATTATGACAAATAAGGCTATTTACTTTTTCAAATAGCCTTGTTGAAATTATAAATAAACTAGATTTCAATTAAAATAAATACTTAGTGATTTTCCTGATTATCTAATAGCTTAATTAGTTCTTGTTCTACTTTAACATCTAACTCATGATTATATAAAAAATGGCAACTATTTAAAATCTTTTGTTGCAATTGATAACAATTACAATGGCTAGAATGTCCAAGCCAAGAATTAAGGCTTTGCATAGTTGCAGAAATATTAAGTTTTCCATGAGCAAATTGTTTGTTCCAAGATTTAACATTCTTTTTTATTTTCTTTTTACTATTAGTTCTAAGCAGTCTATGGGTAGTAAAGATTCTATATCCACAAAAATTAACCCCCATTTTATAAGGGTAATATCTTGACTTTTCATTCAGTTTCAAATGAAGAACATTTTTTAAATAGTAAACAAGTTTTTCCATTATAATTTTGCATTCTTTTTTAGTATGTAATAATAAAACAAAATCATCCATATAACGGCAATAGTACTTGATATTTAAGTCCCTTTTGATATATTGGTCTAATTCATTTAAATAAATATTGGCAAAAAATTGGCTAGTATAATTGCCGAATAGGAATTCCAACATCACCAAATCTGCCATTAAATAATAATAGATGAGTAAAAGATAACAGCTTTTTATCAGAAATAGACCTACCCATAATTTTAAACAAAACCTTAGGGTCAATATTGTAAAAGAATTTTTTAATATCACATTTTAATATCCAAAAATCACCATAATTTCTTTTGCAAGAGCAAAGTTGCTTTTGCACAGTGTCAACAGCTTTATGAGTTCCTTTATTATCTAAACAAGCAAAAGAGGTGTATATAAACTTTGGAACAAAATAGGGTTTGATAAATTCTTCTACATACCATTGATGAACAATTCTATCTACATAAGGAAGGGCATTAATAATGCGTTCTTTGGGTTCATATACTTTAAATTGAAAATATTTTCCAACCTTGTATTTTTGATTTTTTATATTATTTAACAAATTAGTAATATTATTTTCTAGATTCATTTCAAACAAAATAACTTCATTTTTATAAGTTTTGTGCTTTTTGGCACGTTTATGTGCTTCCATGAGTTTTTGAAAAGTCAATTTTTTGTCAAAGCAATTCTTTATCGTTTTTGGCATGAAGTAATCCATCCTCCTAGCATATTACATATATTAGTAATAATGGCACTCCAAGTAGTATAGTTTTGCATAGAAATATACTTATATTTATAAGATAATCTTACATAAACTTTAAATAAAGATAAATTAATATCAAGTTCACTTAAATATTTTAGTTTATCTTGTGTTTTATAAGTTTTAATGGCATACATAAGCATACGAAAACCGTCATACAAAGAATTTTTAATTTCTTTTACTAGGCTTAAATTTTCACATTTTGGATATTTTTTAACAATATCATTGGTATAATAAATTAGCTCAATATATTTTTGATAAATCACTAGATTAGACTTATTAACAGTCGCTTTTGTATTTTCTTGCATCTTTTGCACTCCCTTATATCATAAATTTAGTAGAAGACTTTAGCCTTTCTATAAAATCATAAGCTTCCTTTACAGAAAGCGTGTTAGTATCAATAGTAGCTATTTCTTGTAGCAAACTTTTAATACTTTCATCAATTGTATAAGTATCCAAACTACAAGTTCTATTTTTTACACTATCTACAATTTTGAGATGATAAGAACTTCTTTTTAAAATAGTACTATACTTTTCAAAAGAATTGGAAGGAAAACCACATTTAACAACTCCTTCGGTTAGATAGGTAAGTCTTAAACCTAAAAGTTTTGAAGCAATAATGGCATCATTATCTAAAAAAATAAAAAATAAACCAGATTTAAATAAATATAATGTATGATTTGCTTGACTATCATTTGCTTTTAGAAATAAATAATTATCATATAATTTACTCATTGTTTTCTCCTTTGTAAGTACAAATTAATTTATAATTATAGTAACGCAATTGCTGAAAATAAAGGGATAATACTTTACTTTTTCAAAATTTTTCCTCCTTTTACATTT
This sequence comes from uncultured Clostridium sp., assembly GCA_947647115.1. Classification (GTDB taxonomy): domain Bacteria; phylum Bacillota; class Clostridia; order TANB77; family CAG-508; genus CAG-273. Next base: position 2,874 of record CANSJB010000013.1, read on the forward strand.
TTTTACATTATAAACCAAAAAATGTAAAAAATCAACTATGTAAAGTTGGAAAATTAAATATTACGCAGTGATTAATAAAAATATTCCAATATTGTATAATGCAACAAAGGTGGTGGTAAAATGTCTTGCTTCGAAAAATTTGATAAAAAAGAAAAAGCAATACCAAGGACAATTGAAATTGAAGAAGATTTTTATTTCATTTTAGAACAACTATCAAAAGAGACTTATGATGCATCAATTAATAAACTAGTCAATGCAGCTATTGAAACAATGTTAAAAGAAGAAAAAATACAAAACTACGAAAGAGGAGATAAAATGAGATTAACAAGAACCTTCCTCCTAAAAGAAAGCCTATTACATGGGTTATACAAACTAAAGAAAAAATATGGCTTACCTATTTATTTGTTAGTAAATATGTCGATAAGAAATGCTCTAATAGAAGAGGGAATTATAAAAAAATAAATTACTGTAAAAAGCATTGACAAGCAGTATGAAATTATGATAAAATAACCTAGTATATTTTAAATATATAATCTCTATTAAACAAAGATAGGGTGATTAAAATAAAAACAGGGATGTTAAAATCATAAGAAAAAAACTAAAAAACAGTTGGTAAACATAAAAATGCCAACCGTCTTTTTGCGTCTTAAAAGTTAGTTTATTCATTTGAATAAAAAGAGGAATTGTGCTATAAAAGCTTACAAAAATAAGAAGTTTAGAAAGCAGGAACCACTTATTTTGTAAAACCATTTATAGAAACAAGAAGGACTTTTTGTTTAAAATCAATATATTTCTTTCTGCTTAATATTTTTTAGGGGTGATTTTTTTGTTAAAAGAAATTAAACACGAGAAATGTTCTCGTAAAACTTTTGCAAAAATCGGTGATTCAATCGAAATGCCAAACTTGATTCAAGTTCAAAAAGACTCATACAATTGGTTTATTGAAGAAGGCCTAGGCGAAGTATTAAAAGATATTTCACCAATTATTGACTATTCTGGAAACTTGGTACTTGAATTTTTAGACTACTATATGGAAGAAAAAACAAAATACACATTAGAAGAAGCCAAAGAACGTGATGCAACTTACTCTACAAGATTACATGTAAAGGTAAGGCTAATTAACCGTGAAACAGGAGAAATCAAAGAACAAGAAATATACCTTGGTGATTTTCCACTTATGACAGATAGTGGTACCTTTGTTATCAATGGTGCAGAAAGGGTTGTAGTAAGCCAGTTAGTACGTTCACCAGGATGTTATTATGCACAAGACTTTGATAGCAAAACAGGTAGAAGAATATATACCTCTACTGTTATGCCTATTCGAGGAGCTTGGATAGAATATGAAACAGATGGAAATGACATTTTTTATGCCAGAGTAGACAGAACTAGAAAATTACCAGTCACTACACTATTAAGAGCTATTGGTTTAGTAACAGATGAACAAATTATGGAATTATTTGGTGAAGAAGCAAAACTAACAGCCACTATTCAAAAAGATCCAATCAAAACCCAAGAAGAAGCTTTAGTTGAAATTTATAAAAAATTAAGACCAGGAGAACTTCCAACAACAGATGCAGCAAGAAACTTATTTAATGGCTTATTCTTTGACCCAAGAAGATATGACCTAGCAAAAGTAGGAAGATTTAAATTTAATCAAAAATTAAGCCTAGCACGTAGAATTACAGGTAGAATTGCCTATTATGACATCATAGACCCAGAAACAGGAGAAGTGCTAGTAGAAAAAGATAATACCATTACAGAAGATTTGGCCATTAACATTCAAAACAGTGGTATTAACATAGTAGATATTAAAATAGAAGACAAACCAGTTAGAATTATTGGTAATGGTACAGTAAATATTCATAGTGTACTACCAAATATAAACTTAAGTAACTTACATATCAAAGAAATGGTAAACTATAATGTATTAAAATCTATCATAGATACTACAAATAAAAAGGATTTACCAAATGTATTAAAAGAAAGAATGGATGAATTAAATCCAAAACACATTACAAACGAAGACATTATAGCATCTATCAACTATTTACTAAACCTAGAACATGGCTTAGGAAATGTAGATGATATAGACCATTTAGGAAATCGTCGTATTCGTTGTGTTGGTGAATTACTACAAAATCAGTTTAGAATTGGTTTAACAAGACTAGAAAGAGTAGTACGTGAAAGAATGACGATACAAGACTTAGATGTCATTACACCACAAACTTTAATTAATACAAAACCAATTACATCCTCTATTAGAGAATTCTTTGGAAGCTCACAATTATCACAATTTATGGATCAAACTAACCCATTATCAGAGCTTACCCATAAAAGAAGAATCTCAGCATTAGGACCTGGAGGGTTATCAAGAGAAAGAGCAGGCTTTGAAGTACGTGATATTCACTATACTCACTATGGAAGATTATGTCCAATCGAATCACCAGAAGGTCCAAACGTAGGTCTTATTTCAGCACTTTCATCATTTGCTATTATTAATGAATATGGTTTTATAGAAACACCATATAGAAAGATAGACCATGAAACAGGAAAAGTGACAGATGAAGTAATTTATATGTCTGCTGATGTAGAAGACAAATATATTATAGCCCAAGCATCAGAACCAGTGGATGAAGAAGGTAAATTTATAAATGATAGAATTCGTGTACGTCATAGAGAAGAAATTACCATGGTAGATAAAAACCAAGTAGATTTTGTAGACGTATCACCAAAACAATTAGTATCTGTTGCAGCAGCCATGATACCATTCGTAGAACATGATGATGCAAAACGTTCTTTAATGGGTGCTAACATGCAACGTCAAGCAGTACCATTATTAATGCCAGACTCACCAATCGTAGGAACAGGTATGGAATATAGGGCAGCTAAAGACTCTGGAATAACTGTAATTGCAAAAAATGCAGGTATTGTTGAAAAAGTAACAGGTGATGAAATAAAAATCAGAAATAAAAAAGATGAAATAGATACTTATCACCTAAGAAAATTCAAAAGAACCAATGGTGGAACCTGTATTAACCAAAGACCAGTAGTACAAGTTGGTGAAAAAATAAAAGAAGGTGACCTAATAGCAGATGGTCCAGCAACTAAAAATGGAGAAATGGCACTTGGTAAAAATGTGTTAATTGCCTTTACAACATGGGAAGGTTACAATTATGAAGATGCTGTATTAATCAGTGAAAGACTAGTAAAAGAAGATGTATATACTTCTATCCATATAGAAGAATATGATTGCGAATGTCGTGATACTAAATTAGGTCCTGAAGAAATTACAAGAGATATCCCAAATGTTGGTGATGACAGTTTAAAAGACTTAGATGAAAATGGAATCATCAGAATTGGTGCAGAAGTAAGACCAGGAGATATTTTAGTAGGTAAAGTTACTCCAAAAGGAGAAACAGAATTAACAGCAGAAGAAAGACTACTAAGAGCTATCTTTGGAGAAAAAGCAAGAGAAGTTAGAGATACTTCACTTCGTGTACCACATGGAGAAGCAGGTACCATTGTAGATGTTAAAATCTTTACAAGGGACAACTCAGACGAACTTTCACCAGGTGTAAATCAAGTAATACGTTGTTATATTGCAACCAAACGTAAAATATCAGTAGGTGATAAAATGGCAGGACGCCATGGTAATAAAGGTGTTATTTCTCGTATTTTACCAGAAGAAGATATGCCATTTATGCCAGATGGAACACCAGTAGATATTGTATTAAACCCACTTGGTGTACCTTCTCGTATGAACTTAGGGCAAGTACTAGAAGTACACTTACGGAATGGCAGCAAGAGCATTAGGATTTAAAGTAGCAACACCTGTATTTGATGGTGCAACTGACGAAGAAATTAAAGAACTATTTAAACAAGCAGGTCTTCGTGAAGATGGAAAAACTGTAGTATATGATGGAAGAACAGGAGAACCTTTTGATCAACCAATTACGGTAGGAGTAATGTATATGTTAAAATTACACCACTTAGTAGATGACAAAATACATGCCCGTTCAACAGGTCCATACTCATTAGTAACTCAACAACCATTAGGTGGTAAAGCACAATTTGGTGGACAACGTTTTGGAGAGATGGAAGTTTGGGCATTAGAAGCATATGGTGCAGCATATACCTTACAAGAAATGTTAACTGTTAAATCAGACGACATTATAGGTCGTGTAAAAACTTATGAATCTATTGTAAAAGGCGAAAATGTACCAGAGCCAGGTGTGCCAGAAGGATTTAAAGTATTAATTAAAGAACTTCAATCATTAGGCTTAGATGTAAGGCTTTTATCACAAGATAACCAAGAATTAGAATTAAAAGAAAACATCGAAGATGGTATAGACTTTAACAGCATAGAAGAAGCAAAGAAATTAGAAGAACAAGTATTAAATGAAGAAGAGCTAAATGGTTATATCGAAGATGATAGCGAAGAAGCCATTTTACTAGATGAGGAAGAAGGCATAGAAGAAGATGATGCCTTATTTGCAGATTTAGATGATGAAGAAATTTTGCTAGATGATACTGATTTAGGAGAAGACAATCTTTTAAATGATCAAGATTTATTAGAAGATGGAGAATAAAATAATTAAATAGCCTTCACAAAAAAGAATAAATAATGACAAGAGGGAATTGCACAACAGTGGGAATTATTTAATCAAGAATTGTGAAAACCAAAGAAAGTAAGGAAAAACCTTACAAAGAAAAATAAAATAGGGGGCTAAAAAGTGGACGAATTAGAAATTTTTGATAAAATAAAAATTGGAATTGCATCAGATGAAAAAATAAGAGAATGGTCAAAAGGTGAAGTAAAAAAACCAGAAACCATTAACTATAGAACATTAAAACCAGAAAAAGATGGTCTATTTTGTGAAAGAATATTTGGACCTACTAAAGACTGGGAATGCCATTGTGGAAAATATAAAAGGGTAAGATATAAAGGAATTGTTTGTGATAGATGTGGTGTTGAAGTAACCAAATCAAAAGTAAGACGTGAAAGAATGGGACATATTGAACTTGCAGCACCAGTAGCACATATTTGGTATTTTAAAGGCATACCAAGTAGAATTGGACTAGTACTAGATATCTCTCCAAGGAGCTTAGAAAAAGTAATTTACTTTGCCTCTTACATTGTAACAGACAAAGGCACAAGTGGCTTAACAAAATGCCAAGTATTATCTGAAAAAGAATATCATGAAGCAGAAGAAAAATATGGTAGAGGTTCTTTTACAGCAAGAATGGGAGCAGAAGCAATACAAGAACTATTGCAAGAAGTAGATATAGAAAAATTATCTCAAAAACTAGTAAAAGAACTTGAAAAAGCAAGTGAACAAAAAAGAGCAAAAATTGTAAAAAGGCTAGATACCATAGATTCTTTTAGACTATCTGGCAATAAACCAGAATGGATGATAATGAACGTTATACCAGTTATTCCACCGGATTTAAGACCAATGGTACAATTAGATGGTGGTAGGTTTGCAACCTCAGACTTAAATGACTTATACCGTAGGGTTATTAATAGAAATAACCGTTTAAAAAGACTATTAGAATTAGGTGCACCAGAAATTATTGTACGTAATGAAAAAAGAATGTTACAAGAAGCAGTAGATGCCCTAATTGATAATGGAAGACGTGGAAGACCAGTAACAGGTGCGGGAAATAGAGCATTAAAATCATTATCAGATTTACTAAAAGGAAAACAAGGAAGATTCCGTCAAAACTTACTTGGAAAACGTGTTGATTACTCTGGACGTTCTGTTATTGTAGTAGGACCAGAGCTAAAACTATATCAATGTGGTGTACCAAAAGAAATGGCAGTAGAATTATTTAAACCATTTGTTATGAAAGAGCTAGTAGGTAGAAACTTAGCACATAACATCAAAAATGCGAAAAGAATGGTAGAAAGATTAAGACCAGAAGTATGGGATATTTTAGAAGATGTTATCAAAGATCACCCAGTACTTTTAAACCGTGCACCAACACTACATAGACTTGGTATACAAGCATTCGAGCCAGTATTAGTAGAAGGTAGGGCGATTAAACTTCACCCATTAGTATGTACTGCATTTAATGCTGACTTTGACGGTGACCAAATGGCAATTCACTTACCATTATCACCAGAAGCTCAAACAGAAGCAAGGTATTTAATGCTATCTGTAAACAACTTATTAAAACCACAAGATGGTAAACCAGTAACAGTACCTACCCAAGATATGATTTTAGGAAGTTATTACTTAACCATGGAAGTAGCAGGAGAGCCAGGAGAAGGTAATTATTACTCATCGCCAGAAGAAGCGGAAATTGCCTATGTAAATCATGACTTAGGCTTACATGCTAAAATATTTGTTAGAATTGAAAAAGAAATAGATGGTAAAATAGAGGCAAGAAAAGTAGAAACTACAGTAGGCAGGTTAATTTATAATGAAGGAATACCACAAAATTTAGGCTTTGTAGATAGAACAAAACCAGAAAACATCTTTGAACCAGAAATTAACTTTGCTGTATCTAAAAAGAATTTAGGAAAAATTATTGCTAAATCTATTAATGCCAATGGCTTAAGTGCTACAGCAGAATTACTTGACTATGTAAAAGCAATGGGCTTTAAACACTCTACAACAGCAGGTATTACCGTATCTGTAGATGATGTAAAAGTGCCAGAAGCTAAAAAACAAATATTGTTAGATGCTAATGAACAAGTAAACAATGTATTAAAACAGTATAAACGTGGTTTAATTACAGATGATGAAAGATATAGCTCTGTTATCAAAATATGGGAAAAGGCAACAGATGATGTAACAAATGCGATGAAAGATAACTTCGAAGACTTAAACCCAGTTTACATGATGAGCCAATCAGGAGCAAGACGGAAACCTAAATCAATTAAGACAAATTGCAGGTATGCGTGGACTTATGGCAAGTACAACAGGTAAAACAGTAGAAATACCAATCACCTCTTCTTTCCGTGAAGGCTTAGATGCACTAGAATATTTCATATCAGCCCATGGTGCTAGAAAAGGTTTAGCAGATACTGCTTTAAGAACAGCTGACTCTGGTTACTTAACCAGAAGGTTAGTAGATGTATCACAAGACATTATTGTACGTGAAGATGATTGCGGTACCCATGAAGGAATTATTGTAACAGATATTAAAGATGGAAATCAAGTAGTAGAAAAATTAGAAGAAAGACTAGTTGGTAGATATCCACTAGAAACAATCATTGATCCAACAACAAAAGAAGTTATTGTAGATACAGACACTATGATTACTGAAAAAATGATAGAGAAAATTATAGCAACAGGTATGGAAGCAGTACCAGTACGCAGTGTACTTGGATGTCGTACAAAACACGGTGTATGTCGTAAATGCTATGGTATGGGCTTAGCAACACGTGACCAAGTAAATATAGGAGAATCTGTAGGTATTATAGCTGCTCAATCTATTGGAGAGCCAGGAACACAGTTAACCATGAGAACGATTCACTCTGGTGGTGTTGCAGGTGTTGCAGATATTACACAAGGTCTTCCAAGGGTAGAAGAGCTATTTGAAGCAAGAAAACCAAAGGGTCTAGCAGTTATTACTGAAATTGATGGTGTTGTTAAAATAGCAGAAGACAAAAAGAAAAAAGAAGTGATTGTTACATCAGATGATGACTCTAAAACATATACAATACCATTTAGGTCAAAACTACGTGTTAAAGATGGTGATTTCGTACAAGCAGGAGATGCCTTAATAGAAGGTGCTATCAACCCAAATGAAATTCTAACCATTAAAGGACCAGAAGGTGTATACAACTACCTAATTCAAGAAGTACAAAAAGTATATCGTAACCAAGGTGTTGATATCAATGATAAACATATTGAAGTAATCGGTAGACAAATGCTTAAAAAGATAAGAGTAGAAGATAATGGCGATACAGATATGTTTGCAGGTTCACTAGTAGATATACATGACTTTGAAGACAAAAATGAGCAAGTTATTAAGGAAGGCAAAAAGCCAGCAACTGGAAAACGTTTATTACTTGGAATTACAAAAGCATCTCTAGCAACTGAAAGTTTCTTGTCAGCAGCATCTTTCCAAGAAACAACAAGAGTACTTACAGAAGCTGCTGTAAAAGGTAAAGTAGACGAATTAATTGGCTTAAAGGAAAATGTAATTATAGGAAAATTAATTCCAGCAGGAACAGGTCTTCCAATATATAAAAACACAAGAATTAATACAGAGGAAAATGAAGAAGAATCAGATGCAGATAATGACCAATCATTTAGCTTATAGTAATAGCATAAAAAGTAAAAAGTGGAGAAGTTAGAAAATAAACTTCTCCACTTTTAATATCTTCCTTTTGTATCATTTCTTACACTACTTGGCATCTTATTTCAATACCTGCTTATCTGTTTTTTATTTTTCAGCATTTGGGGTAGTCATATACTATTTGTTAATTCAATTAACAAAGTAAGATAAAGAGGCATTTTATCCCCTTTTTTAATTGACAAAATCCCATAAAACGTGTAAAATAGAAGCGTAAGAAAGGAAGAAAATATATGCCGAAAAACAGCAATAAAAAAATATTTGAAGGTATTGTGTCTAAGACAAAAATCTACTTAGTAGTAATTGCAATTTTACTAGTAGTTATTTGTCTATTAAATATGCACTATTGGTGGATAGCACTACTTACCTATATGGTAACACTTATTTACACCTATTTTAGCAATCAAAAAAGAAGAGAAGAATTATCAGAGCATTTACAAGAATTAACATTACATGTAGATAAAGCAGCTAAAAACACCATGATAAATTCACCATTTCCTCTTATTATTATTGAAACAAATGGCAATATTATATGGAAAAGTACTAATTTTGTAAAAGAATTTGCAAATGATAATATAAATAGTACATTAAACGAATTATTAAAAGAAATTAAGTTAGAAATAGAAAATAATGAAGAAAATCCAGATAAAAGTATTCATAAAGAAATAGAAATCGGAAATAAAATATATGAAATAAAAGGAAAATATACCAAATCAAAAGAAGAATACATGTTAACACTATACTTTTTAGATGAAACCAAAACCATTGAGCTAGAGGAAAAATATGAGGAATCTAAAATATGTGTAGGACTAATTATGATAGATAATTTTGAAGAAATTAATCAAAGGCTTACAGATGAAGAAAAACCAGGTTTACTAGCACAAGTAGAAAAAACATTATATGATTGGGCATCTACTTTTGAAGGACTTATCATCAAATCAGAAAGAGATACTTTTGTATGCATCTTAGAACAAAAATATTTAAATATGTTAGAAGAAAGAAAATTCATGATATTAGATGCTATAAAAGAGCTAGAATTATCAGATAAAATGCCAATTACCTTAAGCATTTCTATTTCCACAGAGGGAGAGTCAAACTATGAAAAATACAAATCTGCACAAGCAGGAGTTGATATTGCATTAGGTAGAGGCGGAGACCAAGCAGTTATTAGAAAAGATGGAAAATATACCTTTTTCGGAGGAAAAAGCCAAGAAGTTGAAAAAAGAACCAAAGTAAAAGCTAGAATTGTATCACATGCCCTAGAAGAACTAATGCTACAAGCCAAAAATGTTATGATAATGGGACATACTAATGGTGACATTGATTCTATGGGAGCTAGTATGGGTATTTACCGTTTGGCCCAAAGCTTAAATGTAGAAAGCTATATTGTAAATAACTTTGTAGGAGCAGGACTACAAAACTTTATGGAAGCAGCAAAAGAAGAAGAGGAATATCAAAAAGCAATTATAGGTAAAGCAGAGGCAATATCAAAAATAACACCAGAAACTTTACTAATTATCACAGACACTCATAAAAAGACATATGTAGAAGTACCAGAGCTACTAGATGAAACAAACAAAATTGTTATTATTGACCACCATAGAAAAAGTCCAGACTATATAGAAGATGCTATATTAACCTTTCATGAAGTATATGCTTCTTCTGCATCAGAACTTGTTACTGAAATTTTAGAATATGCTCAAAAAAATATACAACTAACTACCTTAGAGGCAGAAGCTCTATATGCAGGTATTATGATGGACACGAAAAACTTTACATTCAAAACAGGAGTAAGAACTTTTGAAGCAGCAGCTTATTTAAGAAAATGCGGTGTAGATATCATTAAAGTAAAAAAATGGTTCCAAAGTGACCTAAAAACCTATAATAAAATTTCGAAAATAGTAGAAAACGCAGAAATTACAAATGATACCATAGCAATTTCTATTTATACAGAAAGTAACAAAGATGCCAATATAATTTGTGCCAAAGCAGCAGACGAGTTATTAACCATTAGTGACATTACAGCTTCTTTTGTAATAGGAGAATTAGGAGACAAAGTATGTATTAGTGGACGTTCTATCGGAGATATAAATGTACAAATAATACTAGAAAAGCTAGGTGGTGGTGGTCATATTACCTTAGCAGGAGCACAAGTAGAAGGTATGACCATAGAAGAAGTAAAACAAGAATTAATCAATCGTATCAATGAATATTTTACAGAACAACCATAATTTTAGCCAGTAGAGGAGGAAAAATGAAAGTAATTTTACTAGATAATATAAAAGGGGTAGGAAAAAAAGACGAAGTAATTAATGCAAGCGATGGATATGCAAGAAATTTCCTATTTCCTAAAAAATTAGCATTAGAAGCTAACAGCGAAAATATGAGTAAGTTAAAAGCAAAACAAGACTCAAACCAATACAAAAAATCACAAGAAAAAGAAGAAGCACAAAAAATAGCCGATAAGTTAAAAGGAATTTTATTAAAAATACAAATTAAAGCAGGGGAAAATGGTAAAATTTTTGGTTCGATTACTGCCAAAGAAATTGCAGATAACTTAAAGGCACAATATAGCATAGAAGTAGATAAAAAGAAAATAGAACTAAAAGACCCAATCAAAATGCTTCGGAAGCTTTACTGTTTCTATAAAGCTATATGAAGGTGTGATAGGGAGCCTAAAAGTACAAATTATATCAAAACAATAAAATTAAGCAAAAAGGGGGCTAAAAAATGGAGCTGGGAAAAATACCACCACACGATATAGAAGCAGAACAAGCAGTAATTGGTAGTATGCTAATCGATAAAGATGCCATTATTGCAGCAGTAGAAGTATTAAAAGAAGACGATTTTTATCGTGAAGACCATAAGCAAATATATAGTGCAGTTCTCAATTTATATAATCGTGCAGAGCCAGTAGATATTATTACTTTAAAAACAGAATTGCAATCTATGAAACAGTTAGATGCAGTAGGTGGTTTAGAATACATAGCAAATCTTCCAGACAAAGTTCCCACAACTGCCAATGTAGAACAATATATTAAAATTGTAGAAGAAAAGTCTGCTTTAAGGGCATTACTAAAAACAGCCAATGAATTAATAGAATTAGGTTATGACCAAACACAAGAAATAGAGGACATTTTAGATTTAGCAGAAAGAAAAATTTTTAATGTGATTCAAAATAGAAACCAAAAAGGCTATAGTGCCATTAAAGATATTTTAGTAGATTCGTTTACACAACTAGAACAATTATATAATCAAAAACAACGTATTACAGGTGTAGCAACTGGCTTTTCGGATTTGGATTATATAACAGCAGGACTACATAACTCTGATTTAGTAATTGTTGCGGCAAGACCTGCTATGGGTAAATCAGCATTTGCTTTAAATATTGCTACTAACGCTGCTGTAAGAGCCAATACACCAGTAGCTATTTTTAGCTTAGAGATGTCTAAAGAGCAAATGACCAACCGTATTTTATGTAGTGAAGCCATGGTAGATAGTAATAAAGTAAGAACTGGAAAAATAGAAGATGACGATTGGCAAAAGCTAGCAGAAGCATCAGGAGAGCTTTCGGGAGCACAGATTTTAATTGATGATACACCAGGTATTTCTGTTATGGAAATTCGTGCTAAATGTAGGAAAATGAAACTAGAAAAAAATATTGGCATGGTAGTAATTGATTATATTCAATTAGTACAAGGTAGCAATAAAAGAGGCGGAAGCCGTGAACAAGAAATATCTGAGATTAGTCGTTCTTTAAAAATTTTAGCAAAGGAAATTAATGTACCAGTAATTGCACTATCTCAACTTTCTAGGTCAGTAGAACAAAGGCCAGACCATAGGCCAATGCTATCAGACCTTCGTGAATCTGGAGCAATTGAGCAAGATGCTGACATTGTTATGTTTTTATACCGTGATGACTATTACAACCAAGACTCTGAAAAGAAAAATATAGCAGAGGTAATTTTAGCAAAACATAGAGCTGGTTCAACAGGTACAGTAGAATTATTATGGTTAGGTAATTACACCAAATTTGCTAATTTGGAAAAATATAGGGAGTAAAAATGCTAGAACAAAAAGTTTTGCAAACAATACAGCAAAATAATTTAATACAAAGCGGCGATAAAGTCGTAATTGGCGTATCTGGTGGACCAGACTCAATGTGTCTACTAGATATTTTGTATGGTTTAAAACAAACAATACAAATACAAATAATCGTAGCACATGTTAACCATCAAATAAGAGCACAAGCCCAAGAAGAAACAAAATATGTACAGGAATTTTGCAAAAGCAAAAACATTCCATGTTTTGTAAAATATGCTGATGTTCAAATGATAGCGAAACAGCAAAAAAAGGGAACAGAAGAAATAGGAAGAATTATAAGATATGAATATTTTGAAGAAATAGCAGCTAAAACAAATGCTTGTAAAATTGCAACAGCACATAATGCAAATGACAATAGTGAAACAGTACTAATGAATATTTTAAGAGGAAGTGCTATAGCAGGACTAAAAGGAATTGAAATGACAAGAAAAAGTGCAAATAACCCTAGGATAACTTATATAAGGCCTATTTTAACTTTGAAAAGAGAGGAAATAGAACAATATTGCCAAAAAAATAATTTAAATCCTAAAATAGATAAAACAAATTTAGAAAATATTTATACTAGAAATAAAATCAGAAATGAATTAATACCTTATCTTCAAAAAGAATTTAACCCTAACATGATACAAAACTTAAATAGACTTTCTGATTTAGCCAAAGAAGAGGAACAATATTTTTCAAAAATTGTAAAAAAAGAGTATGAAACTTTAAAAATGGGGGAAAATGAAAAAGAAATTATATTAGATTTAAAAGCATTTAATCTTCTTCCCAAAGTTATAAAAACAAGATTGTTATTATATACTATTAACAAAGCTATAGGCACGACACAAGGAATAGAGAAGATAAACATAGAAGATATTTTAAAACTTTGTAGTAATAATATTGGTAATAAATATTTAACACCAAACAAAAATATTAAAATTTTAATAAAAAAAGGAAAAATTTTTTTTATAACTAAAGCGAACCTTCCGTAAGAAAAACCTTGCTATTCCTTGCAATTAGGGCGAAAAACTTTAAAAAAATACTTGAAATCAAAAAAACAATATGGTATAGTCTAGTTTAGCAGAATATAAAAAAACAAAAAGTACAAGGAGGAATCATTTTGAAAAACAGTATTAAAACATTAGCAATGTGGCTAATTATAGGAGTTATTTTAATTGTACTCATTAGCTCCATTATAGAAAACACAGATAATAAGCTATCTTATTCAGAATTAGTAGCTAAAATAGAAACACAAGAAGTAAAAGAAATAACACTATCTTCTGATGGTGGCAAAGCAGAAGTAAAACTTAAAAATGAAAACTTTACAAAAGAAGTCAATATTCCAAGTGTTACAAACCTTTTAGAAACCTTAAATGATAGTATGAGAGCTGGAACTGTAAAAGTAACAGAAAAATCAGAATCTATTTGGATGGTAATCTTTAGTCTTCTTACCCCATTTGGATTACTTGTTATATTCTTAATTTTCTGGTTCTTCTTAATGGGTGGAGCACAAGGCTCAGCAGGTGGCGGAGGCAAAACAATGTCTTTTGGCAAAAGCCGTGCTAGAATGATTAACCCAACTGATAAAACAAGAGTAACCTTTACTGATGTAGCAGGTGTAGATGAAGAAAAAGAAGAATTAGAAGAAATTGTAGAATTTCTAAAAAACCCTAGAAAATTTACAGAGATGGGAGCTAGGATTCCAAAAGGTGTATTACTTGTAGGACATCCAGGAACAGGTAAAACACTTTTAGCAAAAGCAGTAGCAGGAGAAGCTGGAGTACCATTCTTCTTTATTAGTGGTTCTGACTTCGTAGAAATGTTTGTAGGTGTTGGTGCATCACGTGTTAGAGATTTATTTGAAGAAGCAAAGAAAAAATCACCATGTATTATTTTTATTGATGAAATAGATGCAGTAGGACGTCAAAGAGGAGCAGGTTTAGGTGGTGGACATGATGAAAGAGAGCAAACATTAAACCAATTACTAGTAGAAATGGATGGATTTTCAGCCAATGAAGGTGTTATTGTACTTGCTGCAACCAACAGACCAGATATTTTAGACAAAGCCTTATTAAGACCAGGAAGGTTTGATAGACAAATTGTAGTATCAGCACCAGATGTAAAAGCAAGAGAACAAATACTAGAAGTTCATAGTAGAAAGAAAAAATTAGGTGATGATGTAGACCTAAAAACCATTGCTAAAAATACATCAGGCTTTTCAGGAGCAGACTTAGAAAATGTCTTAAACGAAGCAGCACTTTTAGCAGCTAGAAGAAACTTAAGTCAAATTGGTATGCCAGAAGTAGAAGATGCTATGGTAAAAGTAACGATGGGACCAGAAAAAAGAACAAGAGTTAGAAGTGAAAAAGAACAAAAATTAGTAGCCTTCCATGAAGCAGGGCACGCTGTAGTTAGTAGATTTTTACCAACACAAGACCCTGTGCACCAAATATCAATTATACCAAGAGGTATGGCAGGTGGCTATACAATGTATCGTCCAACAGAAGATAAGTCCTTTATGTCAAGAACAGAAATGGTTGAAAATATTGTATCATTATTAGGAGGAAGAGTAGCAGAAAAGTTAGTATTAGATGACATCTCAACTGGAGCAAGTAATGATATAGAAAGAGCAACTAGCATTGCAAGAAACATGGTAACCAAATATGGTATGAGTGAAAGAATTGGTACTATTACATTAGGCTCTAGCCAAGAAGAAGTATTTTTAGGAAGAGATTTTGCAACACAAAAAGAATACTCAGAAGAGACCTCAGCTATGATAGATGAAGAAGTAAAAAGTATCATAGACTTTGCTTATCGTAAAGCTGCAGAGATATTACAAGCCAATATGGATAAACTAACAGCAGTAGCAAATGTGCTATTAGAAAAAGAAAAAATAGAGGGAGACCAATTTGACGAAATATTTGAAACAACATAAGGCTAAAAAGAGTTATAAAAAAACCCACTCTGTAGTGGGTTTTTTTATATGCAATTTTAAATTTAATTTGCCAGCCTAATTTTTACAATAGTTCCTTCTTCAACAGAAGTATTGCCAATAGGTTCTTGACTAACAACAGTACCGTGAACCAGTTACACTATAATTTAAATTTCTTTCCTTTAACAAGCTTTTTACTTGTGATAAATTCTTTCCAATTAAGTTAGGGACTTGTTTAGAAACACGTGTATTATCATTTTCAGTATATAACTTAACAATAGCACCTTTTACTAAAGAAGAACCTTTTACAGGGAATTGTTCTTTTACAATATCCGTATCAGCAGCAGAAGTGCTACAAGTAAAGCCTGCTTTTTCTAATATTTTTTTAGCTTCCGCTACTGTTTTATTAGTTACATTTGGTAAAGAAGTAGTTGTAGTAGCATTAGTACCACTAGAGCCATCAGATGGAATTTGCATATAAGGTAATACTTCTGTTAAAATTTGTGATGCCACAGGTGCTGCAACATTACTTCCATGAACTCCTTTAGGACCTTTAGGGTTATATAGTGTAACTAATAATACGATTTCTGGGTTTTCAGTAGGTGAAATTGCTAAAAAGGAAGCCGTAAAACCTTCTGAAGGATTACCTGGGTCAGGTTCAGAAGTACCTGTTTTTCCAGCAACAGAATAACCTGAAACCTTAGCATACTTTCCAGTACCATCTGTAACAACTGTTTCTAACATGTCCATCATTGTATTTGCAGTTTCTTTAGAAATAACATGTCTTACTTCAACAGGAGCAATTGTGGTAATAGCTCCTGTATCAGTATTTTTAATTTCTTTTACAATACGAGGTTGCATTAAAATACCATCATTAGCAACACTAGAAACTGCTGTAATCATTTGAAGTGGTGTAATTTTAAACCTTTGCCCAAATGACATAGTAGCAAGCTCAATAGGACCAACATTTTTTAAGTCCCAAAAAATAGTATAACCAGTTTCCCCAGAAGTTGCAATTCCTGTTTTATTAAAAAAGCCAAAAGCATTATAATAAGTATAACTAGTAGAAGCACCAATCTTTTGTCCTAATTGGATAAAGGCTGGGTTACAAGAATTAGCAAGAGCATCACGAAGGCTTTGTTTACCATGGCCTGCACTGTAAGAACACCTAATTCTACTACCAGAAACTACTTGTGCACCAGAACAGCTATACACCTTTGCTGTATCTGACTTAGCTAAGTTTTCTTCTAAAGCAATAGAAGAGGTAATAATTTTGAAAATAGAACCTGGTTCATAAGTATCTGCCACAGCACGGTTTTTATATAAAGCATTTAAAGTAGTATTTTTATCCTTTGAGCTCATCTTATCCCAATTCTTTTTAGTAATATGACTAGGCATAGAAAATGGCGTATTTAAATTGTAATCAGGGTAAGTTGCCATTGCTAAAATATCTCCTGTTTTAGGGTCCATAGCAATTACATTACCACCTCTGTCACACTTATTTTCAATACAAGCTTGCTTTAAATATTTTTCTACAATAGACTGAATATTAGCATCAATGGTTAAAGTAATGTCATTTCCATTTTCAGCTGGGATATAAGTTTGATTATTATCTGGTATAAACTCTTGTACAGCGTTTTGAGAGGTAACTACTTTACCAGGAGTACCAATTAGTACAGAGTCCCAATATGCCTCTAAGCCTTCTAAGCCTTGATTATTTGTACCACAAAAACCAATTAAAGAAGAGGCTAGATTGTCGTAAGGATAGTACCTTTTAGTATCTTCATCAATATTAATGCCAGTATAAATTTCTTCTTCCTCCATCCAGGCTTTTAAATTATCGATTTTGTCTTTTTCAACCTTTTGCGCAATAGTAACATAACTAGAAGAACTACTAACTTTGGCTAAAGTTTCCTCATAATTTAAACCAAAAATTTCAGAAAAAGCCTTAGAAACTTTTTCTTTTAAGCTAGTTGTTTTTTCTTCATTTAATTTGCCCTTTTCTTTTACCACAATACTTTGAGGATTAATACTAACAGTATCTACTTGTGCACTAGTTGCTAAAGCTTTTCCAGTAGCATCATAAATAGTGCCACGCTTTGGAGGAATCAAACGGCTAGTTGTTAACTGGTCATACATTTGCTCTTTTAAATCAGCACCTTGTACAAATTGTATAAAAGCAAGTCTAATAATCAAAAGTATTAATAAGGCAAAGAAAACAAGCATAGCAATCCTTAACTTTGTAGAAATAGTACATAATTTTTTTACTTTACTTTTATTAGATTTCATTCGTATTCCCCCTTGTATCCATTATTACTACAAATTATTTTTATCAAACAAGTTAGCATATATAGGATAATACCTTAGTTTAAACTCTTAATTTTTTAATGATTTTTATTTCATCATATAATCTTTTTATCATTTCTTTACGATTAGCCATAGCTTCTTTATATTCTTTTAAAATTTGTTCTAAATTTTGCTGATTTTCGCCTTCTTGAAACAAAATTCTCATACCTTCTAAATAATATTGCTTTGTTTTTTCCTTATTAGCATGCTCTGCTTTTTGTTTGTAATTCAAAATTACTTCTAAGCGCTTTACCTGCTGCTCTAAATATTCTACATAATCCATAATACCACTAATTTCATATAAAGTATCATCAATAACAACTTTAAATAACTTTTTCAAAATAGTGCCACTAATTTTGCCCATTTTTTCTTTTTCAGCAAGTTGGTCTAAGGCAACAAACTTAGGGTCAGGTTTGGTATTTTTGATTAAATCTTTTAAAGTTTCTGAAATATTAACATGAGTCGTATATTGCCTTTTGGTAACAATGGCATCATATTCATCTGCTACACGCACAATTTGAGCCTCATAAGGAATATCCCTTTTTTTAATACCATGAGGGTAACCGACTACCATCTAAAGCTTCATGGTGATCTAAAGCAGCAAGAGCATAGGGCCTTAGTTTTGGGTTTTTCATACACATTTCATAACCTAAAGTAGTATGTGTTTTCATAACAGTATATTCCTCATCTGTTAATTTGGCAGGTTTATTTAAAATAGAAAGTGGAATAAACATTTTACCAACATCATGTAAATATCCACAAATAGTACAATGAATAGTAAAAGATTGCTTACATCTTAAATATTCGCAAATTCTACAACATAAATTAGCGACGTTTTCACTATGCCTTCTAGTAAAAGGGTCTAGTCGCTCTAATACATCTAGTTGATAACGCATAATTTTATCTAAATTATAAGACTTTAAATTAACAGGACTGTAAAAATCAAATTTTTCTTGAAACATGTACCTCTCCTTAACTCTTCTGTAATATTCATAATCATACTATAAAATAATGGATAAGGCAAG
>CANSJB010000014.1 GCA_947647115.1 uncultured Clostridium sp.
TTTGTATTCTAAAAGCCCCAGCTTAGCTGGGGGATAATTATTTTATTAATTTTCTGTCATATTTATTGAATGCAATTATAAATTTTTATTGTTGTAAATAAAATCAACAATATTCATATGATTTATACCATCTCGTTTTTGAAGTAGCATATCCATAGTAAATAAATATCTTGGATATAGTTCTTTAATCATATAAAATGGTCTATATTCTCGTTCTTCAGTATCCTTATTACTAATATCTTTTGAAACTTGAATATAGTAATAATCATCATAATTTGTTCTTGCAATAAAATCACATTCAAATTTTCCAATATAACCTACAGAAAGTTTATAATTTTTGCTTTTTAAATAAGCATACATTACATTTTCAAGAACTGGTCCATAATTTATTCTATTGTCAGTGTTTTGTGAATAGTAGATACTTAAATCAGCTAAATAGTATTTTTTTTCTCCTTTTAAAACTGATTTTGATTTTATATCAAATAAGTCACAAGAATAGATGATTTTAGCCTTCTCTAAAATATCTAAATATCTTTTTATAGTTCTTCTATCTACATTTATCTTTACTTCATCTTTTAGGTAATTGTATATATTCTTTATAGATATAACTGCTCCAAAATTATTTATAATAAATTTTTCTATTCTTTCAAACAAAGCTTTATCCTTTATTTTATTACTTGTTTTTATATCTTTATCGAAAATTTGATTTATAACACTAGAAGTATAAGTTATTTTTTCCTCATAATTATCGTAATATAAAGATTTTGGAAAACCACCATTTCTAATGTATTCCTCAAATTCTAAATAAATATTTTCATTAACATTCTTTTTTAAAAATCTTTTCATATCTACATATTCATAAAAAGAAAGAGTCATCATTTCTATTTCAATATATCTTCCAGTTAATTTTGTTACTAACTCTCCACTTAAAAGATATGAATTTGAACCTGTAATAAAGATAGATATATTTCCTTCTTCTCTATAAGAATTAATTAGAGATTCAAAGTCTTTTACATTTTGTATTTCATCAATAAATAAATATTTAAAATCTTCATCAATTATCTTTTCATCTATTACTTTTTCTAATTGTTTTGACGTTTTTATATCCTTATATCCCTTTTTATCTAACTCTATATAAATAATATCTTTTTCATTTATACCATTTTCCAGTAGTTCTTGAATAATTGATTTTAAAAAGAAAGATTTACCACATCTTCTTATTCCAGATATAACTTTAATCATATCGTCTTTATAAAATCCGCGAATTTTATTTAAATAACTTTCTCTTTTATATATTTTTTCCATATCATCACCATAATTATATTATTATATTTTTTAGAAAAAGTCAAGTTATCGACCAATTTTTAATGAGTTTCTTTCAAAAATGGTCAATAAATTTCAAAAATATACTTGCAAAATTATAAATGTTATGTTAAAGTAAAGATAATAAATTGATTGATATTTGTATCAATCGCCCAAGAGAGCCGGAAAAAGTTGTAGATATCTACGCCAACGGCACCAACAACATATCTGTTCGAACTAAATTAAACAGAATTGATACAAATATCATTCTAAAAAGGATGGTATTTTTTATTGCAAAATTGCCAGCCAAAAGGCAATGATGGTGTTTCAAATGAAGATAATTCAGCAAGAACTAGAATTTGAGGAATATCTAAAACAGCGACTTGAACTTATATGTGAGTTTTCAAAAGTTAATTTTAGATTTATTAATGGTAGCATTAGAAAATTAGAGAAAACTAATCTTACATATAAGGAAATAAAAACAGTTATATACTAAAGCCTAGAAACAAGAATTGCGGAGTCATCCACTTCATCGATTATGCAAATGGTTTTGCTACCATCGATTGTATGGATGGCAACTGCGACGCTGTTTGCACCAACTAAAATTAAAAAATAGCTTGACACTAAGTACTAAAATATGGTAAAATAAATAACTGTAAGCCGCCTGAGTCGGGTAACTAAATATTGATGAAATAAGCAATTACCTTGTTATTTATGCTTAGCGAGTATACAAATATAGGAGGTGTACAAAATGTACGCAATTATTGAAAGCTGTGGAAGACAATACAAAGTAACAGAAGGAGATGTTGTTTTCTTTGAAAAATTGGAAGTAGAAGAAGGAAAAAAAGTAACATTTGAAAATGTTGTTTTAGTATCTGATGACAAAAAAGTTCAAGTAGGAGCTCCTTATGTAAAAGGTATTACAGTAGAAGGAAAAGTAATTTCTCATGGTAAAGGTAAAAAGATTTTAGTGTATAAATACAAAGCTAAAAAGAATTACAGAAGAACACAAGGTCATAGACAACCATATACAAAAGTAGAAATTACAAAAATCAAAACAGCTAGCACAAAAACAGAAGAATCAGCAAAAGAAACAGCTAGTAAACCAGTAGAGAAAAAAGCTACAACAACTAAAAAAGAAGCTTAAATAAAAGGAAGATAGATAAAAGCTCAAAAATGGAAGGAGTGAAAAGGCATGGCACATAAAAAAGGGCAAGGTAGTGTTAAGAACGGTAGAGATAGTGAGTCTAAACGCTTAGGACTTAAAAGAGCTGATGGGCAAGTAGTTCCAGCAGGTAATATATTAGTAAGACAAAGAGGGACTAAAATTCATCCAGGTACTAATGTAGGTATTGGTAGTGATGATACTCTTTTTGCAAAAGTAACAGGCAAAGTTAAATTTGAAAGACTAGGAAGAGATAAAAAGAAAGTTAGTGTATACCCAGTAGAGGAAACAGCAAAAAAATAATATAAAATAAGTCATTGTTTTTTATAGCAATGACTTTATTATATTATAAAAAACTCAAAAGAGCCTTTAATATAAAGGCTCTTTTGAGTTTTGAAAAGGTTTGTACCTAGTCACAAATATAGTGCCGCAAGATTTCGTATGCTCTGCAGGCATCTTGTTCGCTGAGCAATTCGAAGAAGATATCATGGAAACCTTCCAAAGTGCTCATATAGCCGTAGCCAGGCAATTTGAACAAATCTTTGGCAAAGTTGCCATATTTGTGACAACTGCAAACTGCCAACGTTGCTGCAAATAAGATGTATTCGGCATAAGTATGGCAATATAGCATCTTGTCAAATTTGGTAGCGGTTTCGTAAAAACTCCATACCTCATCAGAAATAGTGTCATCATAGGACAGCTTTTTTTCGTCATCATAGTAGTTACGTTTCAAATAAGAAACACAACTCATGGAATTTTCAAGCTCGTCGGCGGCGCTAATGGCCATAATATAGGGAATGGAAGATGCCGGAACAGTGGTAGTATCAAACTTGCAAAGCTGTCCATGGTACAGCATAACTGCACGCAGGAATAGTACGTCTTGAGGGATTTCGCGCCCAGAAGGAAGATGCTCTTTGCAGAAGGCATCAAGCATTTGTGCCCCAGCTTCCCGATGAGAAAATTGTCTATCACTCAGAGAGCCAATTGTTTGGAACTGTAAAAAGCGGCCATCATCATGATGCTCGGCGAAGAGGATGGCAAGTTCATGCTTCATGCCGGGGGTTACGAAAAGTTGAGGGTACATTTTTACGAAATCTGTTACTTGCTGCACATGGTAAGCCTTTCGGCTTATTCCTGTACCAGCAAATAATTTGGCAGCCCGATGCTGCTCATGGTACATCAGCAAAAGTTCACTAGCCATAATGATTAAAACCTTTTCCTTTCTTATAAAAGTGCTTAAATTAAGCTGATAACTTTATTATAACATAAAATGCAATAAACTTCAAACTTTTGCATCATTAGCCTTGTAAAATGGTAAAAAATTAAGTATAATAGATACAAATTAAAATTGAAGGAAGGGTTAAAAATGGACGATAAGAAAAAACGTATGTTAACAGGAGATAGACCAACAGGAAGACTTCATATTGGTCATTATTTTGGTTCTTTAAAAACAAGAGTAGAGATGCAAGAAAGTGGCAAATATGACCCTTATATATTAATTGCAGATGTGCAAGCATTAACAGATAATTTTGCAAGTCCTGAAAAGGTAAGAAAAAATGTAAAAGAGGTAATTTTAGATTATTTATCTATAGGAATTGACCCAGAAAAAACAACTATCTATATTCAATCTATGATACCAGAAACAGCAGAATTGACAGTTTTTTATTCTAATTTAGTAACCATTGCAAGGTTAGAGCGTAACCCAACTGTAAAAACAGAAATAGCACAAAAAAAGGAGATTTTTGGCGAAAGTGTTACATATGGTTTTTTAGGTTACCCTGTAAGTCAAGCAGCAGACATTACAGTAGTAGATGGAGAAGTAATACCAGTAGGAGAAGACCAACTCCCTCTAATTGAACAATGTAGAGAAATCGTAAGAAAGTTCAATAGTATTTATGGGCAAACCTTAAAAGAACCAGAAGCAATATTGTCAGAACATAAAAGGATAAAAGGACTAGATGGTAATGATAAAATGGGAAAATCCTTAGGAAATGCTATTTATTTAGCAGATACTGAAGAAGAGGTAAATAAAAAAATTATGAGTGCTGTAACAGATCCAGCAAGAATAAAAAAAGATGATCCAGGGCATCCTGATGTATGTATGGTAGCATACTATCACAAATTATTTAGTATAGAAGAAGTAGTAAAATGCGTATGTGAAGAGTGCAAAGCTGGTAGTAGAGGCTGTGTAGCATGTAAAAAACAATTAGCTCAAAATGCCAATCATTTTTTAGCGCCAATACGTGAAAAAAGAGCATATTATGAGGCTCATCCAGAATTAGTAGAAAAAATACTAAAAGAAGGAACTGAAAAGACAAGGAAAACAGCGATAGAAACAATGCAAAAAGTAAAAAGAGCAATGAAATTAAATTATTTTGAAGATTAGAATAAAAATGGCACAGCAAAAAGCAAAAGATAGTAGGCTAGAATAGTGCCAAAATAAGGAGAAAAAAATGTTTACAGACTATGTAAAAATAATAGCAAAGGCTGGAAATGGCGGAGATGGAGCAGTTTCCTTTCGTAGAGAAAAATATGTAGCAGCAGGTGGACCTGATGGTGGAGATGGTGGAAGAGGAGGCAATGTTTATTTTGAGGTAGACCCAGATACCAATACTTTAATAGACTTTCGCTATCAAAAGAAATTTAAAGCTGAGAATGGAAAAAATGGAGAAGGTGCTAATCGCTATGGTAAAAGCGGCGAAGATTTAATCATAAAGGTTCCTTTAGGTACAATTGTAAAAGAAGCTAGCAGCAAAAAAGTTTTGGCGGATTTATCCCAAATGCGGTCAAAAAGAATTAATTTTGCAAGGTGGCAGAGGCGGAAAAGGAAATACTCATTTTGCTACTTCTACTAGGCAAGCACCACGTTTTTCTCAAGAAGGTGAAAAAGGAGAAGAAAAAGAACTGATACTAGAATTAAAGTTATTAGCAGATGTAGGTTTGCTTGGTTTCCCTAATGTGGGCAAGTCTACTTTGCTTTCTGTTGTAACAAGTGCTACACCTAAGATTGCTGATTATCATTTTACTACTCTAGAGCCAAATCTAGGTGTGGTAAAACCACAATATGGAGCAAGTTTTGTTATAGCAGATATTCCGGGAATTATAGAAGGTGCTAGTCAAGGAGTTGGATTAGGTATTCAATTTTTACGTCATATTGAAAGAACGAGGCTTTTATTACATGTAATAGATGTATCTGGAATAGAAGGAAGAACCCCTACGAAAGACTTTGAAATTATTAACAATGAATTAAAAAAATATAGTGAAAAGTTAAGTAAAAGAAAGCAAATAATTGTAGCAAATAAAATAGATAGTATACAAGATGAGACTTTATATAAAGATTTAGCAAAATTAGCAAAAGAAAAGGGGATAGAAATTTACCAAATTTCAGCTGCAACAGGTAAAGGGATACAAGAATTAATGACAAGGGTTTCAGAAGTATTAAAAACTTTACCAAAAGAAGATTTAATAGAAGTAGAACAAATAAAAAAGATATATACTTTAGAGGAAAAAGAAGAAGTAATAGTAAAAAAAGAAGGCAGCTTGTTTATTGTATCTGGACAAGTAGTAGAAAAGCTAATGAGAACCATAAACTTAGAAGATAATGAGTCATTACATTATTTTCATAGAAGATTAAATGAGCTTGGCATTAATCAAAAATTAAAAGAGCTAGGCATTAAAGATGGTGATTATGTACAAATTTCAGATTATGAATTAGAGTGGGAAGATTAGAAAATAAAAAAAGAAATTTTAAAATAGAAGAAAAAGAGAAAAGGAGATAAAAATGAAAAACAAAGGACAAAGAGCGATAACTTTAATAGCACTAGTGGTTACAATTGTGGTTTTGCTTATTTTGGCTGGAATAACATTAACAGTGTTATTAGGAGAAAATGGAGTAATTAAGCAAGCTAAAAAAGCAGAAGAAGCACAAAATATAGCAAAATACAAAGACTTATTTGATGTGGCAAGATTTTCAGTCATTACAGAAAAACATGGAATAGTAACAGTAGATAGCTTTATTGAAGAATTAAAAAAAGAAGGAATTATAACAGATGAAGATGTAATGAGAGATGAGACAGATGGAACAGCAATAATCAAGCCAGAATTAGGAATAGAAATAATAGTAAAACCAATTAATGATGGTAAAGATATAGAAATTATATATCCAGATGCAACAGGCAATATAAGTGGAAATGAGGATGATAATGCTGAGTTGAAACCAGATGAGACCAAAGAAGCAACCTCAGAAACTACATTTTCAACAAATTATGGAAAAATTGATATTATTTGGTTAAAAGATATAGGGAAAGAAACGAAAGATGTAAGCACAACACCAAATGCACCTGAATTATATGCTAGCTTAGAAGAAAGTAAAAGATTAACTCCAGTCACATGGACAAAGGGGACCACTAGCTGGAGTGAAGATACGAAAGAAATAACAGATACCAAAATAAAAAATAATACATGGTATAGTTATAAAAAAGGTTTGGGAAGAACAGATAATACAACAAGCCAATGGGCAAATGCTAAAAATACAGATGGAAGTTATTTTGTATGGATTCCAAGATATGCTTATAGAATAACTTATTATGATACAGACTGGACAACGGATATAACAGCTAAGCCAACAGGATATTATGATGGCTATGGTATGTGGAAAGCAGAAGATGGTGCTAAAAAATATGATTTAGATGTAGGAGCAAAAACAGTAGAATATAATGGTAAACAATATATCATACATCCAGCCTTTGAAGACTATGTGGATTTAGGTGGCTGGAGTGCTCCGTTAAAAGGATTTTGGATGGCTAAATATGAAATGAGTGGAGAAAATGTTGATGGGACTATAGTAACAAATCCAGGAAAACTAGAGACAAATGAAACAGTAAAAGCAGTTAGTAAGCCTAACAGAACTAGTTGGTTTGATAGAGGAATGAATAGTTCTAATCAAGCGGATTTTTATAATTATTCCTATAATTACGATAGGGAAAAAGAAAGTCATTTAATAAAAATGAGTGAATGGGGAGCTTGTGCTTATTTGACCCAAAGTAGTTATGGAAGAAATGGACATGAAGTAGATATTAATAATAGTAAAGATTATATAACAGGTAATGGAGCAGGACAAGTATGTCCTGCAGGAACTGAGGAAATAGGAAAAAGTGGTGTAACAAATGCATATGACACTGTAATAGGAGCAAAAGCTAGCTCAACAGGTAATATTTATGGAGTATATGATATGAGTGGAGGAGCAAATGAATATATAGCAGCATTTAATAAAAACTATTCGGGTGATTATTTTACTGGTAAATATCTAGGCTTACCTGCAAGTGGAACTTCTTTTGCAAGTACAAACGGAACAAGCAACCAATATAAAACAGCATATAGTAATAGTACAGAAGAATGGAATGGGAATAGAATATATTTGGTAAGCAAAGTAGGAGATGCTCTAAAAGAAGTATATACAGGAGAGGAGACTAGAAGAGGTTGGCATCTAGATTGTGTGAATTTTGCCTATAATAAGTATCCATTTTTTTATCGTGGGGGAAGAGGAGAAATAATTAATGAGGGAAAAGGCGGAATATTTACTTGTGACACTATGTATGGAACAGAATCCCAGGGATTCCGCGTTATAATTTGTCCATAATAAAATTTTTATTTTGCTCTTGAAAATTAACCAAAAACATGATACACTATATAAGTACAAAATAAAAAGCAAATATAAAGGACAACACAATATTGGCAAAAATCTACTACAGAGAGTTAAACAGAAGCTGAGAGTTTAACATAAGAAACTTAGCAATATTGTTATCACCTTTTAGCTGTTTCTTTGAAAAATAGTAGTAAAAGAAGCCGTCATTTCCTGCGTTAAAGGGGAAGAGAGAAAAGAAGATATAACTTTTAGTTATTCAATATAGATTCTTTTAAATTAGGTGGTACCGCGGAAAAAAGCCATTTCGTCCTAAAATATAGGAGGAAATGGCTTTTTTGATTTTATAGATGAAAGAAATCTATAGTTATCTAAAAGGGGGAATAAAAATGTCAGATGAAAAACAAGACTATGGTAAAACATTAAACTTACCAAACACAGAATTTCCTATGAGGGGAAATTTGCCAGAAAATGAACCAAAGGTGCAACAAGCATTATTTGAAAATGGTTTATATGAAAAAATAGTAAAAAAGAATGAAGGACACAAAACTTATATATTACACGATGGACCACCTTATGCTAATGGCGAAATTCATATGGGACACGCATTAAATAAAGTTTTAAAAGATACTGTAAATCGTTTTAAAACTTTGCAAGGTTATCAAATTAATTATATTCCAGGTTATGATACCCATGGACTTCCAACAGAAAAAAAGGCAATTCAAGCATTAGGTATTAACAGAGAAGAAATTAGTGTTTCAAAATTTAGAGATATTTGCCGTGATTTTGCAACTCAATATATTGATAAACAAGCAGAAGGATTTAAACGTTTAGGAGTACTAGGTGACTGGGAGCATCCATATGCTACCTTACAACCAGAATTTGAAGCAAGACAAATTGGCGTTTTTGGTGATATGTATCAAAAAGGCTATATTTACAAAGGGTTAAAACCAGTTTACTGGTGTACAGATTGTGAGACAGCATTAGCAGAAGCAGAAATTGAATATCAAGATGTAGATAATATCTCTATTTTTGTTAAATTTCCAGTAGTAGATGGAAAAGGAGTGTTAGAGGTACAAACTAAAATGGTTATTTGGACCACTACACCATGGACATTACCTGGCAATACTGGTATTACAGTTGGTAGTGACTTTGAATATAGTATAGTAGATACAGGCAAAGAAAAGCTAGTGATTGCTACTGAGCTTGTAGATAGTGTTATGCAAACAGCCAAAATAGAAAACTACAAAACAGTAAAAACAATCAGGGGAACTGATTTAGAAGGAATTTTATGTCAGCACCCATTTATGAAAGATAGAATTTCAAGAGTTGTACTGGGAAGTGAAGATACTGTTGCTGTGGAGCTAGGTACTGGTACAGGTGAAGTACATACAGCACCTGGTTATGGTAAAGAAGACTATTTATGTGGTTTGAAAAATGGCTTAGATATTGTAGTTACAGTAGATGGAAAGGGGTATCAAACCGAAAAAGCAGAACTATTTGCTGGGCTTTCTTGTGAAGACTCTAACAAAGCAATTACAAAATGGTTAGAGGAAAATGGCTATTTGTTAGCAACACAAAAAATTAACCATGCTTATCCACATTGTTGGAGATGTAAAAATCCAATTATTATCAGGGCAACAGACCAATGGTTTGCCTCTGTAGAAAACTTTAAAGATGCTACTTTAAAAGAAATTGAAAAGGTAAAGTGGACACCATCATGGGGAAAAGAAAGAATTGCTAGCATGGTAAAAGATAGAAATGATTGGTGTATTTCAAGACAACGTACTTGGGGCGTTCCAATACCAGTATTTTATTGTAAAGAATGTAAAACAGAATATGCTACCAAAGAAAGCTTTGAAAAAATAGCACAGATATTTAGAAAAAAAGGCTCTAATGCTTGGTTTGATTTAAGTGAAAAAGAGCTAATGCCAGAAGGCGCAACATGCAGCAAATGCGGGCATCATGAATTTAAAAAAGAAACTGACATTATGGATGTTTGGTTTGATTCTGGTTCTTCTCATCAAGGTGTGCTAGAAGAAAGAGGGCTGCCAGTACCAGCAGATTTATACTTAGAAGGGCATGACCAGTATAGGGGATGGTTTCAATCTTCTATCTTAACATCTGTTGCTACAAAAGGAATTACACCATACAAAAATATTTTAACACATGGTTGGGTAATTGATGAAGAAGGCAAAAAAATGTCTAAGTCAGCTGGAAATGGTCTTAGTCCACAAGACATTATCAAAGAATATGGAGCAGATATTTTAAGATTGTGGGTATTATCTTCTGATTTTAAATCAGATGTTAGTATTTCAAGAGATATCTTAAAGCAAATTAGTGAAAGTTACAGAAAAATGAGAAACACAGCAAGATATATTTTAGGAAATACCTCAGACTATGACCCAGAAAGTCCAGTTGCCTATGAAGATATGGAAGAAATTGATAAATGGGCACTATTAAAATTAAACAGGTTATTAAAAAACTGTATACAAAATTATGAAGATTTTAATTTCCATATGGTATATCATGATATTAATCAATTTTGTGTGATTGATATGAGCAATTTTTATTTAGATATTATTAAAGATAGATTATATACTTCTGAAAAAGACTCTACACAAAGAAAATCTGCTCAAACTGCAATGTATATCATTTTAAATACTTTAGTAAAATTGCTAGCACCGATGATTTGTTATACAGCAGAGGAAATATGGAAATATATGAAACATTGCAAAGAAGAACAAGTAGAAAGTGTTATGTTAAGCACTTTCCCAAAACTAGAAGAAAAATATGAAAATATACAAATAGAAGAAAAATGGAATCATATTTTAGAACTAAAAGAACAAGTTTCGAAAGAATTAGAAGTAGCAAGAGCAAATAAAACAATAGGTCATTCCTTAAATGCAAAAGTGACTTTATTTGCAAATGAAGAAGAATACAATTTTTTAGTAGAAAATCAGGAATTGTTAATGAGTGTATTGATTGTATCTGACTTGCAAATACAAAAAAATGAAAGAAAAGACGAAAACAAAATTGGAGTAAAAGTAGAAGTAGCTCAAGGAGAAAAATGTGAAAGATGCTGGAAATATGATACAACTGTGGGAGAAGATAAAGCGCATCCAACACTTTGCCATAAATGCAGTAGTGTTATTTCTAATCATTAAGTAAAAAATATGAGGGAGGAAAACCAATGAGAAAAACGGGCAAAATAGTAAAAAAAGTGCTTTGGTGGCTAATGATAATAGCAATTATATTTGCAATAGTTAAAATTTATAATAAATATAACTATAATGATTTTATAAAAAATGTAACGCAACCAGGTAAAACTTCTTTTACAAGAGATAGTGTAATTAAGTATTCTAAGTATGATAGTTATAAGATTGAAAATAAAGAATACCATGATGCTATGTTTGCCCAAAAAATTTCTGTAATGCCAAACACTCCCTATAAGGTAAGTTGTAAAGTTAGAGTAGACAATGTAGTAAATGAAAATAATGTAAAAACTGGTGGTGCACAAATTTGTATTAATGGAACTACAGAAAGGTCAGCTAGTGTATATGGCACATCTAGTTGGCAAGAACTATGTTTTTACTTTAACTCTAAAAACAAGACAGAAGTAGATATAGGTTTTCGCTTAGGAGGTTATGCAGAAAGGTCAAAAGGGACAGCTTGGTTTTCTGACTTCAAGTTAGAAGTTCGGTACCAATAGTCAAGATTCTACATGGAAAATGGTATGTTTCATTTTTCCTGCCATAGATGTGGATGTTGAAGTAAATGGCAAAATGCAGCATGTCAAATTAGAAATGACAGATAATGACATTACAAATGTTAAAACAAATTTGCAAAGATTCCAAAATTCAATAGCACAATTAAGTAAAAATAAAATGAAAGTAGATTATGAAATATATACAATTACAGAGCCAATTCATACACTTTCTTATGATGAAGAAAATGGCTATTATGTATCGGCTAGTGATGTGTATGACCAAATAAATTCTTATGTAGCCAAAAATGAATATGACCATATATATGTAGCATTTCGTATGGCAAATAAGCAAAAAGGAAATGATATATTAGTAAATGATTGGATAGGGCTTGGTGGTATGGACTATTTCGGCATAGGCTATTCTAATATTCGTATGCCAGATGACCAAAACAATTATGCTTATGAATATCATTATTTAATTAATACTTTTCCAGAAGAAGTATTCATTCATGAATTATTACATACCTTAGAAAGAAATAGTAAAGAATATGGCTATGAAATACCAGCCCTTCATGATTATAATAAATATGGTTATTCGGAAAGCAGACTAGAAGGTTTAAAAAAGTGGTATGAAGATTATATGAATGCTAATATTACTTACAATGGTAAAAAGTTAGGACTTCCAGCACAGATATTTAAATATAAACCTGCCCATGAAAGCAACTTTAAATATAGTACAACCTTAGATGTCTTTCATGAACCAGAAAATATAATAGAAGTTATTAGAAGTTTATTTGGTAGAATTGGAAAAATGTTTCACTATATGAAGGAGACTAATGAATGAAAGTAGCAGATTTTAATTATGATTTACCAGAAGAGCTAATTGCCCAAGTACCGATTAAAAATAGAGATACTTCAAGATTAATGGTACTAGATGTAAAAAATAAAACAATTAGCCATCAAATATTTAAAGATATGATAGACTATTTGCAGCCAGGAGATTGTTTAGTAAGAAATAATACAAAAGTAATACCAGCAAGACTTTATGGAATAAAAGATGAAACAGGTATTGAGGTAGAGTTTTTACTTTTAAATAGATTAGAAAATAAAGAACAAAATGAAAATGGCAAAAACGAAGAAATTTGGGAAGTGATGGTAAGGCCTCGGAAGAAGACTAAAACAGGGAACAAAAGTAACCTTTGGACAAGGATTATTAAATGCTCAAATTTTAGAATCTATGGAAGGCGGCAATAGAAAAGTAAAATTAGAATATAAAGGCATATTTAATGAAATATTAGATAAAATAGGGCTAATGCCTTTGCCACCTTATATACATGAAAAATTAAAAGACAAAGACCGTTATCAAACAGTATATGCTGAGCATGAAGGTTCTAGTGCTGCACCAACAGCTGGTCTACATTTTACAGAAGAACTATTTGAAAAAATACAGCAAAAAGGAGTAGAAATTGCTAATGTAACCCTACATGTTGGAATACGGAACTTTCAGACCAGTAAAAGTAGAAAACATAGAAGAACATCATATGCATTCAGAACACTTTTATATAGCTAAAGAAGATGCAGAAAAAATCAACAAAGCAAAAAGAGAAGGACATAGAGTAATTGCCATAGGAACCACATCTTGTAGAGTTTTAGAATCTGTCAGTGATGAAAATGGTGCAGTAAAAGAAACCGTTGGAGACACCAGCATATTTATTTACCCAGGTTATAAATTTAAATGCTTAGATGGACTTATCACAAACTTTCATCTTCCAGAATCCACTTTGCTGATGTTAGTATCAGCTTTAGCAGGACAAGACTTTATTAAAAAGGCATATGAAGAAGCTGTCAGAGAAAAATATCGATTTTTCAGCTTTGGAGATGCTATGTTTATTATGTCAAAATGGGGACGTTCTTTCCAGTGACAAAAATGTCACAAAAAGGAACGTCCCTAAAATGACAAAAGGAGCAGAAAATATGAAACAAGCAGTAACATATGAATTATTACATATAGATAAAAACTCAGGTGCAAGAAGAGGGGTAATACATACACCACATGGAGATATTCAAACTCCTGTATTTATGCCAGTGGGAACACAAGCAACTGTAAAATCTATGACGCCAGAGGAATTAAAAGATGAGGTAGAGGCACAAATTATTTTGTCTAATACCTATCATTTATATTTAAGACCAGGTCATGAATTAGTAAAACAAGCAGGTGGGCTTCATAATTTTATGAGATGGGACAGACCTATATTAACAGATTGCGGCGGCTTTCAAGTGTTTAGTTTGAGTGATTTAAGAACGATTACAGAAGAGGGAGTGGAGTTTAAGTCACATTTAGATGGAAGTAAACACCTTTTTACACCAGAAAAGGTAATGGAAATTGAAGAGGCTCTAGGGGCAGATATTATTATGTCCTTTGATGAATGTTGTCCTTATCCATCTACTTATGAATATACAAAAAATTCAATGGAGAGAACAACTAGATGGGCTATTAGATGTAAAGAGGCGCATAAAAATACGCAAAGGCAAGCATTGTTTGGTATTATTCAAGGTGGTTTTTATGAGGAGCTAAGGCAAAAGTCGGCTAAAGATTTAATAGCACTAGATTTTCCAGGTTATGCTATAGGAGGCATTAGTGTAGGTGAGCCCAAAGAAGAATATTTGAAAATGTTATATTACACAGCGCCTTTAATGCCAGAAAATAAACCAAGGTATTTAATGGGAGTGGGGACACCAGACTATTTGATAGAAGCGGCTCTAGCAGGCATTGATATGTGTGATTGTGTATTGCCAACTAGAATTGCAAGAAATGGTACAGCTATGACATGGAATGGAAAAGTAGTAGTGAGAAATGCTACTTACGAAAAAGATTTTCGGAAGGCTAGATGAAGAATGTGATTGCTATACTTGCAGAAACTATACAAGAGCTTATATTAGGCACTTAGTAAAGACAAATGAAATTTTAGGAATTAGATTATTATCAATTCATAACCTAAGGTTCTTGACGAAATTGATGGAAAGGGTTAGAATAGAGATAGAGCAAGATAATTTATTAAATTTTAAAGAGGCATTTTATAAAAAATATGGCTATAGTAGCTAAGTTACAAAAGAGATGTGAGAGGAGAATTGAGATGAATGATTTTATAGGTGGTAATTACTATAATCAGGCACAGGAACAACAAAAAACTAAAAAGACAATGAAATTAATTATAATATTAATTGTGCTATTATTAATGGTTTGTATTGGTTTAGTAGGCTTTATGTATTATATTAAAATGGTGCAGCTAAAAATTACAGTAGATGAAAAGAATGTGGCGGATTTAGAAAATGTTTTTATTTTTGAAAATGAAAAGATATATGTTCCAATTCGTGCTTTTGCAAGCTATGTAGGTTATAGTTCTTCTAATGGGGACTATACACAAGACAAATATACAGAAGATGCTACTAAATGTTATGTAGAAAGCAAAAACGAAGTTGCAAATTTTAGCTTAGGTTCTAATAAGATTTATAAAATTGTATTAGATGGAGAAAATAACTATGAGTATTATGAAATAGATGAACCAATTAGAATGATTAATAATCAATTATGTACTACAATACAAGGAGCTCAGACTGCGTTTAATATTTCTATGGCATATACTAAGCAAGAAAATAGAATTACCATATATACTCTTCCATATTTAGTAAACTACTATACCGCTAATAAATCAAATGCTGCTATAGCAAAAGGAAACGATGTTTTTAGTAATCAAAAGGCATTATTGCATAATATGATTATTGTAAAAGATAATTCTAATGATTATGGAGTATATAGCCTAGATGGTAAAGAAATTTTAGGAATTAAATATAAAGCAATTAAGTTTATAGAAAGTACGATGGAGTTTATTGTAACAACACAAGAAAATAAAATGGGAATTATGTCATATACTTCTGAAACTAAAATTAGTCCACAATATGATGCCATTAAACAAATTGATAAGAATAATGGGTTGTATTTAGTAACGAACAATAAAAAACAAGGAGTTATTAATGACCATGGTAGTATTGTTATTTATATAGAATATGACCAAATTGGAATTAATGCTAGTCAATTTGCAAATAATGATATACAAAATCAATATTTATTATATAATAAATGTATTCCAGTTAAACAAAATGGAAAATGGGGTTTATTTGATAAAACAGGAAAACAGCTTACACAATTGCAATATGATGATTTTGGTTGTACAGAGGGTGGAGGCAGTTCGATTGCTAATTCTAATAAAGTATTATTAATACCAAAGTATGAAGCAATTGTAGTAAAACAAGAAGAGTTTTATGGTTTAATAGACAGTCAAGGAAAGGCGATACTTCCAAGTGTTTTAAAATCAATGTATTCTACAACAGCTTCTGGAGAAGTTACTTATTTCATGATTTACAATGAACAAGTAATGAATATAATTGATTATATAGAAACTTATGTAAAAGGAAATAACCAGACAAACTCTGGACAAGAAAATGAAAATAGCCAGACAGGTAATGTAAATAGTAATGAAGTTCAAAATAATACAGATGGTAATAATGCCGAGCAAAATAATGAGGTTACTAATAATACACAAAACAATATAGCTACCAATACACAGGTTCAATAAAAAATAAGATTAAAGTTCTTAAATCTCTTCGTATTACATAAAATGAATTTAAAAGAAGGAGAGATTTACATGGAAAAAGAAAATTTAATAAAATCAAATATTATAACACAAGAAAGTGAAATAAAGAAAAACAGTATAAGAATTTTAAAAGGAATTAGCTTTGCTATTGTTATTTCACTAATTCTATTACTTATCTTTGCTTTACTACTTACCTATACTAGTATTTCAGAAAGTACAATTACACCAGTAGTAGTTGCAGTAGCAGGAGTTAGTATTTTAATAGGTAGTTCTATTGCAACTTCAAAAATTAGAAAAAATGGCTTATTAAATGGTGGGATAGTTGGTTTTATATATGGTATTATCTTATATGTATCATCTAGTTTATGTTTAGTAGGCTTTACATTTACACTGCATTCTATTATTATGCTAATGGTAGGAATTGCTACAGGTATGTTAGGCGGTGTAATAGGGGTTAATTTAAATAGGAAGGTGGGAAAATTATGAAGAGGAAAATAATAGTTTCTATTGTGATTGTTGCTTTAGTATTAATAGGAATGGTATGTGCAAATTCATATGCACAAGCATTCTACAAACAAGAAAGAATGATAAATTATAATAATGTTTGTCAGCAAAATGAAAACTGCCCAGTATACCAACAAAATGAAAGCTGTCCAATATATCAACAAAACGATAATTGTATACAGCAAAATAATCAATGCTTACAACAAAATAACAACTACATGGGAAATTGTGGCAGAAGACAAAATTGTCATAATAGAATGTGTAACAGATAAAAATAATAAAAAGAGTTACTTTATACCAAAAAGATAGAGTAGCTCTTTTAATAGAATATAATAAAAAGGGGTTAATATGGTGAAGAAATTAAATTTTGTATAAATGTTCTAATTCATTAACAATAGTTTCTTTACTTTTTATTCCTACAAATGTTTTTACTATTTCGCCATTTTGGATGATAATCATTGTTGGTATACTCATAATATTATATTCTATTGCCAATTCTTCATTTTCATCAATATCTACTTTTACAAATTTAACATCTTTATGTTCTTTGGCTATTTCTTCAATAATTGGACTCATTGTTTTACAGGGCATACACCATGTTGCATAAAAATCAATAAAAACTATGTCATTTTCATTTAGGACTTGTTGTTTAAATTGTTCTATATTCTTAATTTCTAGTATCTGTGATGTTTCTTCTTTTTCAACATTTTTTAAAGATTGATCTGAATTTGGCTGTATTAGGTAATTATAAAGAACACTTATACTTATTAATAATAGTACAAATAAAACAATTTCAATGATTAATTTTATTCTTTTATCCATTTTATATTCCTCCTAAAAAATTAGTAATATACCACTTAAGATTAATATTATTCCTGCTATTTTATTAATGATATTATAATGTTTTTTAATATGATTAAATGTATTTTTTAATCTTTCTAAAAATATAGAAGTTAAAATAAATGGTATTCCTAATCCTATGGAATAAATAAATAGCATAAGACCGCCTTTTAAAATATCTTGCGAAGTAGCACTCATCATTAAGGCACTACTTAAAAATACTCCTACACAAGGGGTCCAACATACAGAAAAAATCATTCCAAATAGGATTGCTGAAAAAAAGCTCAGTTTATCCTTATTTTTTTGAATTCCTTTAGATTTGTTTAATATTTTTATATTTAAGATTCCCATATAGTGTAAACCAAAAAAAATAATAATAATTCCCAATATTATATTGATATATTGACTGTTAGCTGTTATTAATTTTCCTAAACTACTTGCAAATATACCTAATAATACAAAAATAATTGTAAATCCTAAAACAAAACCTAAAGAATTTATAATTGTTTTTTTCAAGTTTTTATCTTGTCCTGCAAAATAAGATACATACATTGGTAGCATTGGCAGTACACAAGGGGATAAAAAAGATGCTACCCCTTCTATAAATGTAACTAAAAAATCCATTTTTTCCTCCTCTATCAAGCTTTCATTGGAACATTCATAATACTACTTTAAAGTAGTGCTATTATTTAAAACCAAAGTACTATATAAAAATAATATATCTTGGTCAGAAAAGTGAATATATTGTCCTAAATCAGAACTTTTCATATACCTAATATCAACCAAAGTGATTTTAGCATAAGCCTCTATAAACAAAGGTGCTAAGCTGCTTCCAAAAGAATCTCTAAAAATGATTAGTTCTTTTGTAGTAGTAGCATTGGGATTGTTGATAGTAATTAGGGGAGTAGGACCAGATAAATAAATATCATATTTGTCATTACTGTTTACTTTACTTAAGTCATATACCTTTGTTTGCAATTTGGTTTCATAATTATATACACTAGCATTTTCTATGACTGTATTTGTCAACACACTAATATAATCTTTTTGGGTTTTAATAGGAAGAGATGAGGCATATAGTCCATCAAATTGCATAATATTATGCAATGTATAGGGAGTAGTTAGCTTGTCTCTAAAATGCATATTATCTGCTATTGTATAGGCTACCTTAGATAATTTTTCTTGTTTCCAATGGATATCTGTTATATAATAATCTTCTAATTGCAAAGTGTCAAAGATATTAATATACTGCATATCTGACAAGTTTTGTGCCAGAATATTTTGTAACTTTTCATAGTCCATACAAATGTATTTTTCTTTATTAGTAAAGTAGTTTTTATCAGGAACAATAGCATAATAGCAATTCATACCATTTAAATAGGTTTTTTGAATGGTATTTATTTTATTAGTGGCATTTAAAATAGACTGTTCATTTAAAGGATATTCTAGTTTTATTAAGTGATTACCATAAAGATAAATATCATGAGAATCTTGTTTAAAAAATACTTTAAAATCTAAAGTAGCTTTTAAACTTTTGAAACTATCTCTAAAAATAATTTGATCCACACTATAGCTTTCAAATTCTTTGTTAAAACTTCCGGTTTAGTAGTTTATTTATAGTCAATTTAGGAAACTGTGCGAGCTTTCTTCTTTCTGTTACAGAAAGTTTGGCATCTGGCATCACTAAATTTCCTAAAAAGAAAAATAATATTACTAGAATAAAGCTAAGGCTAACAACTAGATTTTTTGTTTTATCTGACATAGTAAAACTCCTTATAAAATTTTATTTAAAACCTAAAATATAAAAATGGATTATAAGAATTATCTACTAAATAAGCACTAACCCATATAAGTAAAATAATAAGTATGATAGGTTCTAATATATTGATTAGTTTTTTCATAAAAGTATGTTCTTTTAGTTTTTGAATGCCAAAATTTACAAGTGGGGTTGCTCCAATAAAGGAAATAATTAGCACTATCAAATAACTTTTTAAATAATAAAGGGTATAGGTATTTACAAAAGCTTCACCTTGTAAACCAAATAAGCCAGTTATTTGTATCATAGCTTGTCTAATATCTTGTGCATTAAATAAAATAAAGCTAATTAAAACTAAAAATAAAACATAAAAGTGCTGTAATATTTTAGGCCATTTTTCTAACCATTTTAGCAAAAATAGCTTTTCTATTATTAATAATACCCCAAAAAATAGTCCCCAAGCAATAAATGTCCAATTAGCACCATGCCAAAAACCAGTTAAAAACCATACAATAAAAATATTTCTAAAAAGTTTAAGCTTAGAAACTCTGTTGCCACCAAGAGGGATGTATACATAGTCTCTAAACCAACTACCAAGTGAAATATGCCATCTTCTCCAAAATTCTGTAATACTTTTAGAAATATAGGGATAATTAAAGTTTTCTAAAAATTCAAAGCCGAAGATTTTACCAAGACCAATTGCCATATCAGAATAAGCTGAAAAATCAAAATAAATTTGTAAACTAAAAGAAATGGCATAAATCCAATAAAATAAAATACTTTTGTCATTAGTTTGTAAAAATATTTGGCATAATTCTCCAAGAGAATTAGCAATAATTACTTTTTTAGCAAGTCCTAAAATAAATCTTCTAGTACCGAGCAGCAAATTTTTCAAAAGAGTGACTTCTTGCAGTTAAATTTTTTTCAATATCAGAATATCTTACAATAGGTCCTGCAATTAGTTGTGGAAATAGGGCAACATAAGTAGCAAGTTTGATAAAGCTTTTTTGTACAGGGACCTTTTTATAATAAACATCAATTACATAACTTAATATTTGGAAGGTATAAAAGGATATACCAATTGGTAAAGCTAAATTTAATAAAGCAATATGAGAATGAAATAAGCTATTAATATTAGATACTATAAAATCAGAATATTTAAATAGTATGAGCATTCCTAAACTAATAATAATAGCAGAAATTAGGAAAATTTTTTTATGTTTTGGATAAGTATCAATTAAAATTCCATGAATATAGGCAGAAACAATGGCGCCAATCATAACAAATACATAAATAGGCTCCCCATAAAAATAAAATAAGAGGGAGCTAATTAATAGAATTATATTTTTAAATTTTTTTGGTGTACAAAAATAAAGAATGAGTACACATGGTAAAAAATAATATAAAAAACTAATACTAGAAAATAGCATAAAGTTCCCTCCTAAAAAATTAACCTATATTGCTTCTGTTCTTTCAAGTTCTTGTCCTACTTTTCCATCTGCTGATTTTTTAAATTCTTCATAAACAGGCTTTGCCCAGTCTTCGCTAGCCATTACTAAGCAAATAACATTATTGTAATTAGTAACATAAACTTTTTCTGCAGAAACGCAAATCCATTTTCTAACATCAATATTGTTTAGCATTTCTTTTTTCATTTCTTCCACATTAGCGTCAGAAAAAGTTTATGTTACTAATTACAATAATGTTATTTGCTTAGTAATTGCTAGCGAAGACTGGGCAAAGCCTGTT
>CANSJB010000015.1 GCA_947647115.1 uncultured Clostridium sp.
TCTCTATTTTTTTTGGTTTAGAAATTGTAAAATACAAAGAAGTTGCAAACCTTAAGTTTCCGTAGAAGCATAAGAAAAACAAAAATTAAAAGGGTTACTTTAACTTTTTGAGAAAAAAAGTGTCAAAAGTCGACATAAAAGCATTGACTGACTTTGGAAAAAGAGGTATAATATATAGAAAGCGTACGAAGGAAAAAGTCTTCAAATGGCGGTATCCGTAAGACTTGAGTACAAAGTTAAAAATAAAAAAGAGTCTTAGAAGAAAGGGAGTTAAAAGGATGAAAAAATTAATTTCAATTATTTTGATGATGTTTTTCGTAATTGGCATGGGGGTAAGTAGTGTAAATGCAGCAGGTAGCTGTACAATGAGCGTAGGTGCAAGTCCAAGCACAGTTACAGAAGGGGGAAGTGTTACTGTAACAGTAAGGTTTTCTGTTCCAGTAGGTTCAACACAATTTTTGTTAAACTATGATAGTTCTGTGCTACAATATGTGAGTAATTCAATTGGTGGAATCAATACAGGTAGTAGTATTAAAGTAGTATATTTAGATTTTGATTCAGGTAAAACAATTAGTAGTGCAACATTCACATTTAAAGCTAAAAAAGCAGGTAGTTCTACTATTAGTATATCAGGAGCAAAAGCATCAGACGCAAATGCTAGCAAACTTAGTGTTAGTACAGGTAGTGCAAAAGTTACAGTAAAAGCAAAACCTACAGAAAAACCAAATAACAACACTAATACTAATACAAACACTAATACTAATACTGGGACAGACAAACCAACTACAGACACAAAACCAACATTTTCAAATGTAAATCAAACAGTATATGCAACATCACAAGTAAATATAAGAAGTAGTTGGTCAACTAGTTCTAACAGAATAGGAGTATTACAACAAGGAGATAGCATTAAAAGAACAGGCGTTGGTAACAATGGA
Source organism: uncultured Clostridium sp. (assembly GCA_947647115.1). Lineage (GTDB taxonomy): Bacteria > Bacillota > Clostridia > TANB77 > CAG-508 > CAG-273. Next base: position 939 of record CANSJB010000015.1, read on the forward strand.
TGGAGTAGAGTAACTTATAATGGTCAAACAGGTTATATTAACAGCTCATACTTAACAACAACAAAACCAGCAGAAAACAACAATAATAATCAAACAAATAACCAAACAACCAATAGTCAAAACACAGAAGGAAACCAAGTAACAAATGAACCTACTAATAATCAGGTAACAAATGAGCCTACCAATAATGAGGTTAATAACAATCAAACAAATGAAGTAAACAATGATACAAACAATAATGAAATTGTAAATAACCAAACATCTAATACAACAAGTGATAAAGCACAGCCAAATTATATATTGTATAGTGTGATAGGAATTATTGTACTTGCTATTATTATAATTATTTTAGTATCTGTTCGTGAAAGTAGACATAATCGTAAAAATAGGAGAAAATAGGTGGTAGATAGGATGAAGAAATTAAGTAAAAGTTTTATATTATTAAGTTTAATTGCACTTGTAATTCGGAATTAGCAGTATGTTACAAATAGCAGTTCCAATGAATATTGGTGTAATCAAACAAGAAATGCAAACTTATAAATCTGATGCAGTTAACATTTTAGATAATGTATTTGTTGAAAAAGGGACAAATTATTTACCTTTTATTTTCAAAAAAACAGAAGAAGTTGCATCAGTTGGTAAAATAGGAGATGCATTTGAAAAAGCAGGTATAGAAATACAAAGCATTGAACCAACAGAAATAGCAGAAGATGGTAAAACTGAAATTGTATTAACAGATACAAAAATTACAACTACAGAAGGTAAAGTATATACAGTATTAATCTATGGAGATGTAAATCAAGATGGTTATGTAGATGTTTTAGATGCACACAAAATTTTCTTATTTGCAAAAAATAGTGACTCTAGTATAAAAGGTAACTTTTTAAAAGCAGGTAATGTAGTAAATGACGATGATGTAGATGTAGATGTTTTAGATGCACATAGAATATTTCTATTTGTTCAAAAAGGAATTAAATTAGTAGATATAGAACCAGCAGCAACAGTTACAAATCCAAAAGTAGAATTAGTAGGAAATGAAAATGTAACGATTGAACTAGGAGAAAGTTATACACAATACATTACAAAAGGTACAGCAGCAAAAGCATACAACAGATTTGGTGTAGAAATTACAGAAGAAATGGTAATAAAACATAATATAGCTAATGCAGCAGGAACTTACACAATTACTTATGAAATTACAGATACCAATGGTGCAAAAGCATCAGCAACAAGGACTTTAATCATTAAACCGAAACCAACTTTAACAGGAATTAGTGTAACAAATAATACCAAACCAACTTATAATTATGGAACAGACATAGATAAAAGTACAATAAGTATTAAATTAACTTATAGTAATGGAACAACACAAACCAAAACAGTTCAAGAACTAAATGCTACAATATTAAATTATGATAAAAATGTTTCAGGTACAAGAGATATTACCATTAGTTATAATGGACAATCAACAACTACACCAATAACTGTATTACCTAAAATTACAGCATTAGAATTACCAGATATGACTCAAACAGCGGGAGAATATACAGTAGAGGTAACAGGAACAACATTTACATTAGGAACAATTAGAACGATAGATACTACACAAAGCCCATTAACAATAGATAAATTAAATGTTTCAGCAAATGGTACTGTTTATGAGCAAAAAGATGGTGATAAAACTATTTTAAGTATTAAACCAGTTGAAAAAGCAGATGGTAGTATTGAATTACAAGGTACAGCAGGAAAAGCAGGAGAATATACCATAGACTTTGCTAGCAGTATTTATGAAGAAGGTACAGTTACAATCTTACCAATTAAAGTAACAGTAAAAGCTACTTTAACTCATGTAAAATTACGTAACAGTAGTAACAATGAAATTCATTTATCATCTAGTAATATTGATGATGGTAATGGAACACCATATGTTTTAGATATTTGTTATCTAGACCAATTTGGAAATGAATATGATGGAAGTAATGTAACAATTGCAGGAATAGATACAAATCAAATATCAGATTATATAGATAAAGATATTGCCGATTTAGGTGTTGGAGATATTGGTTATATAGGTCCAAAAACTTCAGTAGAAGGAGAAGATCCAGCAGATTTATTAGAAGCTTTAGAAATTATACCTAGTTATTATCCAGAAGGCAGTGATGTATTAACAGGTAGTACAGGAAATAAACCAGTTACTCATATGGAAATTTACATTTATGAAGGTACAGAGCTACAAGATGATAGTGGAGCAAATATAGTAGGCTTAAATAATAAAGAATTGAAATTTGTTGTAAAAGTAGCACTAGGTACAGGAAATGCAGGAGCTAATAAAGAATATAACGAAACAATATTAAAAATAATAATAGACTAAAAGCAAAGGGGAATAAGCAATGGAAAAAGAAAAGAAAAACAGTAATAAAATAGCATTTATAGCAATTGCATTAATTGTAGTAGCTATTGTAGCAATTGCAATTGGGAGTGCATTTATGAACAAACCAGGAAATAATGATAATAACCAAAACATACAAAATACTAGGGTAAATCAAGATGTACCACAAATTACTAATACAGACCTTCCAGTAAACGAAGGAGTAACCCCTTAAAGAAACATTAAAAGAAAAGGTAGGAGAAAAAACTCCTATCTTTTTTTATTTTTCAAAAATATTATGACAAAACTATTTCAAATATATTGCCAAAATGTTTCAAAAATATTACAAAATTATGTAAAAAATCTTGTTAAAAAAGTAGGAATATGATATAGTTAAAAAAGAAAAAATGGCTATAATGATATAGATTGCTTTAAGAAATATAAAAGTCTAAAAAGAAAGGCAGGGCTTTTGACGTGGAAGGAATAACAGAAGGTTTTGAAAAAGACAATAACACCATAGAAACATTTTCCAATATGCAGCAAGGGGAAAATGAATTAGAGGGAACTAAAAAAACAATTCTTGTAGTAGATGATGAACAAAGAATTGTAGAAATTTTATTATACAACTTGCAAAAAGAAGGGTATCATACTTTGCAAGCAAATGATGGAGAAGAAGCCATTAAAATAGCAACAGAAAAAAAACCAGATCTTATTTTGTTAGACATCATGCTTCCGAAAGTAGATGGCTTGACTGTTTGCAAAAGACTAAGACATACCTTAACTGTGCCTATTTTAATATTGTCTGCAAAAGATGAAGAAATAGACAAAATTGTAGGCTTAGAGCTAGGAGCAGATGACTATATTACCAAACCATTTAGTGTAAGGGAATTAATGGCAAGGGTGAAGGCTAATTTAAGAAAAGCAGAAATTTCAAACCAATCAGCAGAAGCATCAGTAGAAGAAACCTCTAAAAAATCAAATAACCTTATTAAATTAGGTGATTTGGAGCTAGACTTAGATAAATTTGAAGTAAAGGTAAGAGGAAGTGTAATAGACCTAACACTTCGCGAATTTGAAGTATTAAGATATTTAGCAAATCAACCAGGACAAGTAGTAACAAGAGAAATTTTATTAGAAAAGGTATGGGGCTATGAATATTATGGAGACATCAGAACAGTAGATGTTACAGTCAGAAGAATTAGAGAAAAAATAGAAAAAGACACTTCAAGCCCAAAAATACTAATTACAAAAAGAGGGGTAGGCTATTATTTAGCAACTGCAGAATAAAACATATGTAGGTTTTACAGCTTACAGGAAAGAACTAAAAATGATAAAAAATATACAAACGAAAATTATATTAATCTTTTTTGTATTAGGAATTGTAGTTATTGGTACACTTTCCTTTTTACATATTAACATGTTAGAAAAAAATACAAACTTAATTGGTAATATTGTACAAACCCAAGAAGTAATAAAAGTAGTAGAAGACCAAATCGCACAAACAAAAGTAATTAGTGTTATTGCCATTGGTATATTTGCCATTATTACTTTGCTAGTAGGCTATTTTGTCTCCAAAGCAGTAGTAAAGCCAATCGATATATTAATACAAAATGCAGAAAAAATAGCAAATGGAGAAGAAGTAGAAATTGCTAAAAATGATAAAAAGAAAACACAAGTAGATGAATTAGTAAATGCATTTAGCCTAATGACAACTGAGCTAAAACAAAATTTAAAAGAAGTAGGCAAGCAAAAAAAGCAAATTGAAACTATTTTATTACACATGACAGATGGAATTATTGCATTTGATATGGAAGGGCAAATTATTCATATTAACCCAGCAGCAATACAACTACTAAACTTAAACAAAAAAGACCGTAATTTTAATGAAATTTTTAAAAAATTAAATACAGATATTAACCTAGAAAAAATAGTATACCTAGAAAGTTGGACATCCTCTGAGCAAAGGCTAAACATTGGAGAAAAATATGTTAATTTACTATTTGCACCATTTCAAGATGAAGGTGGTAAACCAGCAGGTGTTATTGTAGTGATACAAGACATTACAGAGCATGTTAAACTAGACAACATGAGAAAAGAATTTGTTGCAGATGTTTCCCACGAATTGAAAACACCAATTACCTCTATTATGGGGTATGCAGACACACTTTTAGAGAGTGAATATGACAAAGAAATGCAAGACAAATTTTTAGGAGTGATTAGTTCAGAAGCAAGAAGAATGGCAAAACTAGTAACAGACCTTTTAACACTTTCTAGATATGATAACAAAAAAGTGGTAAAAGAAGAAGCTCAATTTGATTTAGGTGATTTAACTAAAAAGTGTATAGATAGACTAAAATTTGAAATAGAAAAAAAGGAGCATCATATCGAATGCTTTGTTACAGCCAATGTTCCACCAGTACATGCAGATAAATATGGCATAGAAAGAGTTATTTTAAATATTATATCTAATGCTATTAAATATACCAAGGAAAATGGAACGATTAAAGTATATGTAGGCTTTGTTTACAACGATGCTTATATTAAAGTAATTGATAATGGTATAGGAATTCCACAAGAAGACTTATCTAGAATTTTTGAAAGATTTTATAGAGTAGATAAAGCTAGAACTCGTGAAATGGGAGGAACTGGGCTTGGACTTCCTATTGCAAAAGAAATTCTAGACCAAAATCATGGTAGTATAGATATAAAAAGTCAGGCAGGGAAAGGTACAGAAGTAGTAATTAGAATTCCAGTAAATAAAAAGTAAAGATTTGATAAAGTCTAGCCTGCAAATCAAAATAAAATGTTTAAAAAGCAAGCAAAATTAAATAGCTAGCTAAAAAGCAAATTAAAAGTTTAGAAAAACAAGAAAGAAGGAAATCTAAAATGATAATAAATGATAAGGTGCAAAATGTATTAGAATGGATTTTATGTATTGTTATTGCATTTGTATTGGCAGTGTTAATTAAATACTTTATAGGAACTCCCACCATTGTAAGTCAAGTATCTATGAAGCCAACTTTAGAAGAAGGACAAAGGCTTATATTAAATCGATTAGCTAGAACTAAAAAAGAAATGCCTAAAAGAGGGGATATTATCACCTTTGAAGCACCAAGCATAACAGGATATCGTTCCTCAGAAGAAATAAACTTAAATACACCTATTGCCCAGTTTAATGAAGAGCCTAAAAATTGGTTTAAAAAATTTACTTATTATGTACTAGAAATTGGAAAAAATAGTTATATTAAAAGAGTAATTGCATTGCCAGGTGAACATGTGAAAATAGAAAATGGCAAAGTATATATTAATGGAAATCAATTACAAGAAGACTATCTAGTAGAAGGCTTACAAACACCAGAAGTAGTTGGTAGCGGCGTAGCATTTAATGACTTTGTAGTACCAGAAAATTGTGTTTTTGCTATGGGGGATAATAGAAGTCAATCAACAGATTGTAGAGCATTTGGCTGTATTCCACTAGAAAAAATAGAAAGCAAAGTATGGATACGCTTTTGGCCACTTGATTTATGGGGAAAAGTTTAAAAATTCTTGTTACAAAAATTGGTAGATAGATAAAAAGGCTATGAAATAAAAAAAGGGGGCGTTTGACCTGGCATTTGAAACGATAATAGGAAATGAAAAAGTAAAAACTATGTTAAGCTTAGTAGTAAAAAATAATACCTATGTGCATAGTTACCTTTTTGTAGGAAAAGATGGTATTGGAAAAAGCCTATTTGCTACAGAATTTGCTAAAATGCTATTATGCCAAGGGCAACAAAGGCCATGTAATAGGTGCAAATCTTGTGTAGAATTTGAAGCCAAAAGTCATCCGGATTTTTTAATCATTAAGCCAGAAGAGGAAAAGTCTATTAAAATTGAACAAATACGCTATTTACAAGAAAAAATAGCAGAAAAACCAGTTACTTCTTTAAAAAAAATATATGTTATTGAAAATAGTGAAACCATGACAAGAGAGGCTGCCAATAGCCTTTTAAAAACACTAGAAGAACCACCAGAATATGCAGTCATCATATTACTAACTTCTAATGAAAACAAGTTATTAACAACAATTAAATCACGTTGTATGAAAATAAACTTCGCACCATTACAAGAAGAGCAAATAGAAGATTATTTGAAACAAAACGATAAAGCTGCTAATATTACACCAAGTATGTTAAAAAACAGTGAAGGAAGTATTGGAAAGGCCTTAAAAATAGAAGAGGAAAAAGAACAATATTGGCAAATAGAAACATTGATGAAAAATATAAAAGATAAAAATATTACACAAATATGGAAAGAGGCAGAAGTATTATACCAAGCAAAAGAAAATATCATATCTTTATTAGATTATATTACTATTATGCTATATGATAATTTACAAAAGCAAAATAAAATTTGTTATGCAAAAGCTATACAAATAGTTGAAAAAGCGAAAAAAAGAATTTTAGCAAATGCTAATTATGATATGTCCATTGACTTTTTATTGCTAAAATTATGGGAAGAATTAGCTTAAAAAAGCACCGCTTGGTTAATAGGCAAAACCAATTTGAAAAGCCTAAATAATAATAGGAGGAATAAAAAACAACTTGAAAAATATTGTAGGAATTAGGTTTAGAAAGCCAGGAAAAATATATTTTTTTGACCCAGGTCATTTACAATTAAAGCAACAAGATAAGGTTATAATAGAAACTACGATGGGGCTAGAAGTAGGAGAAGTAGCTATCAGTAAAAAAAGGATAGATGAAAAAGCACTTCCTTCTCCACTAAAACAAGTTATACGCATTGCCACACCAAAAGACATCAAACATGATGAAGAAAATAGGCAAAAAGAAAAAGAAGCATTTAAAATTTGTGAGGAAAAAATTAAAAAATATAAACTAGACATGAATTTAACAGAAGTAGAATATAGATTTGATAACAGCAAAATTTTATTTTACTTTACAGCAGATGGTAGAATAGATTTTAGAGAACTAGTAAAAGAACTAGCTGCTATTTTTAGAACTAGAATTGAGCTAAGACAAATTGGTGTTAGAGATGAAGTAAAAAGAATAGGTGGTAATGGTGTTTGTGGTAGAGAACTTTGTTGTTGTTCATTTTTAGGAAACTTCGAAACAGTTTCTATTAAAATGGCAAAAGAACAAAACATATCTTTAAACCCTTCCAAAATATCAGGAAATTGTGGTAGACTAATGTGCTGCTTAAAATATGAACAAGATGTATATGAAGAAAAACTAAAACGTCTTCCAAGAATAGGAGCTGTAGTAAAAACAGCTGATGGAGAAGGAACAGTAGAATCAATTGAAACATTAAAAGAAATTGTTAGAGTAAAATTAAGAGATGGGGATGAGACCTTCTACAAAAAATATCCAGCAGCAGAAGTGAAAATTATAAAAAACATTGGAAGAGAAGAAATAGACCCAGAAGAAAAGGCACATAAAAAAGAATTAGAAGAACTAGAAAAATTAGAAAAGTTAGACAAAGTGAATGAAGAAGATATGTAATAAAAACATAAAATGCTATAGACGAGTAATTAGGGAAGCATAATTGCACAGAAAAATAACTATAGAAAAAATAGTAATGAAAAAGTAATTGTAGTATGAAATAGGAAAGGTGGTGAAATAGAAATGGCATATAAAATAACAGATAAATGTATCGGATGTGGAGCATGTAGTGCAAGCTGCCCAGTATCTTGTATTTCTCAAGGAGATAGTAAATATGTAATTGATAAAAATACTTGTATTGGATGTGGAACTTGTAGTGGAGTTTGTCCAGTAGGAGCACCAGAACCAGAAGAATAAGAAACAATATAAATAAAATAATGGAGTGCATTAGCACTCCATTATTTTATAGCCCAATTGGGCTATTTGCTATTGGTTTGTAGCATTACTTTTCCTTGCGAATCACAAGGAGAAGTTTATTGTCCAGGTTGCCCTTGTTCAGGCGAAGCCCCAAAGCCGACAGGACGTTCCTGACAGTAGAACGGCTGTAAAACCCTTTCCGGGTAGCGCCAGAGTTAGAGCGAATAACTCTCTCCGGCATCGGAATTGTCAGAAGCGGAGTTTTGTCAAAGTCGTGCTCACTGACCGCAGGCCACAAAGCCTTCAAAAGTTCCAGTTGCTTGGGATGGTTGGTCAGCTTCTGCTGAGCTGCTTGGAGCATGGTGTAATCCATCATACTGCTACTTACCTCCAAAATAGAATATAAATAATTATATCACAAATTTATGATTGTGTAAATATATAGCTAAATAAAAAAACAAAGAAAATAGAAAAGAAAAGCTAGCTGTAATAGTGAAGTGATTTAACATATGTAAATGAAAAAGGAAATCAATAATTGCTAACATACGAACAATATTAGTTATTTTCGCATGTTAGCAATTATTGTAATTTTTCGAAAAATATAATATTACAAAAATATTATATTTACTATTTACTACTCATTTCCTCTAAAGCTAAAAGCTCTTCCCAGCGTTTATCTACCTCTTTTTGGAATTCTTCAATCATCCATTCATTTCCTGGCTTAAATAAATGTTTAAATCTTTTTTGAGGTTTTAAAAATTCCTCTATTGGTAACTTCTTAGCAGGCTTATAAGTAATTTTATACTTTCCGTCAACTACTTCATATAAAGGCCAGTAACAAGTTTCAACAGCCAATTTATTAATCTCCATCAAACAATCTGTTGCATAACCCCACCCTCTAGGACATGGAGCTAAAACATTTAAAAAGCATGGACCCTCTGTATAAATTGCCTTTTGTGCTTTCTCATATAAATCCTTAAAATTCATATAAGCAATGGTTTGTGCAACATATGGTAAGTGATGAGAAACCATAATTTGTGTTAAATCCTTTCTAGATTGCATCTTACCTGGTATCACACTTCCAGCAGGGGAAGTAGTAGTATCTGCAAACCTAGGTGTTGCAGAAGAACGTTGAATACCAGTATTCATATAAGCACCATTATCATAACACACATAAACCATGTCATGACCTCTTTCCATAGCTCCTGATAAACTTTGAAGCCCAATATCATAAGTACCACCATCACCACCAAAAGTAATAAACTTAGTATGACTATCTTGTGATATTTTACCTTGTTTTTTCATAGCCTTATAAGCAGCCTCAACTCCTGAACAAGTAGCAGCAGCATTCTCAAATGCAGTGTGAATATAAGAATCTGTCCAAGAAGTATAAGGATAAATAAAACTAGAAACCTCCATACAGCCAGTAGCATTACTAATTACTGCATGGTCTTCTGGATTTAGAGCTCTTAAAATCATTCTAGTAACAGGTGGAGCGCCACAACCAGCACACATCCTGTGACCAGAAGTAAACCTAGATTGTGTACTTGCCATTATTTCCTTTAAATTATATGCCATTTTTCAATTTCTCCTTTCAATTTTGTCAATTTAGGGACGTTCTTTTTTGTGACATTTTTGTCAGTTTAGGGACATTCTTAAATATGACATTATTTGCGTAACCCCACATAGCGGTATGGGTTATCTATTTTTCCTGTATTTACAACTTCTTGCAAATAACTATACACTTCATGAATATCTTTAGCGGTAGTATCTCTACCACCAATACCATAAACATAGCTTACGGCTGGTACTTGCTTTTTTGATACATACATGCTAGATACAACATCTTCAAATAAGGCACCACCTGCAGCATTTAATGAATCTGCTTTATCCATAATAGCGACAGCTTTTAAATTACCTAAAGCTTCGGCAATTTCTTCAGTTGGAAATGGTCTAAATACACGTACTTTTACCATGCCAGCTTTAATGCCATTACTTCTTAATTCATCTACTACTGTTTTTGTAGTTCCAGAGGTAGAATTCATACAAACAACTGCAATTTCAGCATCATCCATTTGGTACTCTTCAAAAAAGGAGTATTTTCTACCAGTCATCTTTTCAAAGTCGCTACTTACATCTAAAATTACTTGTTTTGCAGCACGCATCGCTTCAGCTTGTTGATATTTATGTTCAAATAAATAATTTTGTACATCTAAAGGACCAATTGCCATAGGTTCCTTTTCATTTAATAAGTAGTGCTCAGGTTTATAACTTCCTACAAATTGCTTTACTTTTTCGTCTTCGATTAATTCTATATTTTCAATAGAATGTGATGTAATAAAGCCATCTTGACATACCATTAAAGGCAATAAAACGTTTTTATGCTCTGCAATACGGTGTGCCATAATTAAATTATCATAAGCCTCCTGATTATTTTCAGAAAATAGCATAATCCAGCCACTATCACGAACACCCATAGCGTCAGAATGATCATTATGAATATTCAAAGGACCAGATACAGCACGATTTACTAAACTCATAACAATTGGAAGTCTTAAGCTAGAAGCAATATATATCATTTCCCACATATAAGACAAACCATTAGCAGAAGTAGCCGTCATGGCTCTTACGCCAGCGGCCTCGGCACCAACACAAGCACTCATTGCACTATGTTCACTTTCTACCGCAACAAACTCTGTATCTACACTGCCATTGCTAACAAAAGTAGAAAAGTATTGAGGTATTTCAGTAGAAGGTGTAATAGGAAAAGCTGCTACAACATCAGGGTTGATTTGTTTCATTGCAAAAGCAGCAGCTTCATTTCCACTTAATCTTTCTCTAATTCCCATTTTTTTATTTTCCTTTCTTTTTTATGTATTTTTAAATTTCATCTACCATCTCTATTGCCTTAAAAGGGCATACTTTAGCACATACGCCACATCCTTTGCAATAATCATAATTAAAATCTTCACGTTTTTGCTCTTTATTTACTGGGATAGCAGCATCAGGGCAAACTGGGAAACATAACCCACATTGCGTACATTTTTCGCTAATGTATTTAGGTTTAATACTTCTCCAGTCTCCAGTTTTGAATTCCAAAGCATTACCAGCTGCGTAAATATTGCCACCTATTGTCATTTTATCAGCAGGCGTATTCTTATCAATTTCTGTTGCCATTTTTTCTCCTTTCATTTTGTCACTTTAGGGACGTTCTTTAAAGTGACACTTTTGTCATTCTGGGGACACTCTTACTATTTTAAAGTATGTCCCACTTTTGACACTTTTGTCACTTTAAAGAACGTCCCTAAAATGACAAAAAGTTAAACCCAAAATTAGTGTATTTGATGTATTTCATGCAAAGCAAGTTCTAGAGCTTTCATATTGCCTTCTATTACTTCTGGCTTTTTGGCAAATTTGTGAGCAAAAGAACCTTTCATATCTTCTAAGAAATCTTTATCTTCCATAATTTTAGTTACTTTTACAACTGCTGCAAGCATTGGCGTGTTTGGAAAATATTTTCCAAGAGCTTCTATAGATACTTTTCTTGCATCAATAGTATAAATATCGCCATGATAATTAGAAAGTAGCTTTGTAATTTCTTCTTGTGATTTTGTAGTATTAATAATTATACCACTATTAGAAGGGGTTTGTTTTAATCCAGCTGTTACATCTACTGTTTCAAGAAGTGTATCATCTACTACTACTACATAATCAGGTTCATATATATTACTATGAATACGAATAGGAATATTACTAATACGGTTATAGGCTGTAATTGGTGCACCCATTCTCTCAGGACCATATTCTGGAAAACCTTGAATGTATTTTCCAGTATTAAAGGCAGCATCTGCAAGTAAAAGTGAAGCTGTTTTGGTTCCCTGACCACCTCTACCATGCCATCTGATTTCTATTAAATCTTTCATGTATTTGTTTTTCCTCCTTTTCATTTTTTTCAAGTCTTATTTTATTCTTAAATGATAGGAATGTCAAGAAAATATGTTAGTTTCATCATTGTAAATTTTTTAGACTAATTCATTGCAAAAAGTTTATACTATTTATATAATAAAATAAAAGAGGAACTAATATGCAAAATATAGAACAGATAGCTAAAATAATTGAAAACAATGGCGGAAGGCTTTATTTGGTTGGTGGTGCTCTAAGAGATAAATTAATGGGACTAAAAGAAATGGATAAAGACTACTGCATTACAGGGCTTAGTAAACAAAAATTTCAAAGCCTTTTTCCTAATGCTAAAATTCAGGGAAAGGATTTTCCTGTATTTATATTAAATAACCAGGAATTTGCACTAGCTAGAAAGGAAAAAAAGCTAGGTGTGGGGCACAAAGATTTTGAATTTTTAGCCAATGAAACTATTACAATTGAAGAGGAGTTGGCAAGAAGAGATGTAACTATTAATAGCATAGCAGAAGATGTACTTACAAAACAGGTAATAGATCCATTTGAAGGCAGGAAAGATATAAAAAATAAGATTTTAAGGCAAACAACAAATGCATTTAAAGAAGACCCACTAAGAGCATATCGAATAGCTAGATTTGCAGCAGTGTTAGGTTTTACAGTAGAAGAGAATACGATAACATCTATGTATGAACTAAAAGACGAATTGTTAGCCTTATCAAAAGAAAGAGTTTTTACAGAATTTAAAAAGGCACTAGTAAGTAACAGTCCATCTGTATTTTTTGATGTTTTAAGAAGAGCAGATATATTAGGGGTGCACTTTTTGGAAATAGCACAACTGATTGGAAAAGAGCAGCCATTAAAATATCATCCAGAAGGAGATAGTTATAACCACACGATGATAGTAGTAGATAATAGTACTAAGTTAACAAATAACCTAGAGATACGTTTTAGTTGTTTAGTGCATGACTTAGGAAAAGGTACTACTCCAAATGAAATATTGCCACATCATTATGGACATGAAGAAAGAGGAATAGAGCAAGTTACAGCATTAGCTAGAAGAATAGGTATTCCGAAATCTTGGGAAAAGTGTGGAAGGACAGCTGCTAAATGGCATATGAAGGCAGGAATTTTTAATAAAATGACAGCAAAAAAGAAAGTAGAATTCATAGAAAATGTAGATAAAACTATATTAGGTTTGGAAGGAATAAAAATAGTAGCTGTTTGTGATAAAGCAAGAGGGAAAGAGGGCCTACAAGAACAACTACAACAAATGGATTTTGACAAATTAGGAAAAAAGTGTTTAGAACAAATAAATGGTGGTTATATTACGAATAAGTATCCTAATAAAAAAGGAAATGAAATAGCACAGTGTTTGCATGAAGAAAGAGTAAAATGGATGAAATTAATTGACAAAAATTAGGTTTTTTATTATGATAATGTTAAAGAAAAAAGGAGACATTGCAAATGAAAAGTTGGTTAAAAAGTCAAAAAGGGTCTATGGCTGTATATGCAGCAATTACCATTTTATGTTTTATTATTATTTTAATGGGAGTATTTTTAAGTACAGCTTCTGTTAGAAAAAATCAATTAAAAACGCTGCCTAAAATAAAAGAGGCATATGAGAAAGATAAAGAGAATATACAGGAAATTTATGAGCAAAGAAAAAGCAAAGAAACACCGAGTGTGGATTATATAAAAAATGGATTGATTGCACATTATGATGGTATTAATAATACAGAAAATGGTCATAGTAACACAACTACTACTTGGAAAGATTTAAGTGGAAATAATAATGATGGCACTTTATCAAGAGCTTTAGAAGAGGGAAAATTTTTCTGGGAAGATAATCATATTACTTTGGCAGGTGTGAGTGAAAATCTTGGAACTTATGTGGACACGCCAGTCAATTTAAATGGAAAAGAAAGAACTATTATATATACCGTAGATGCTAGCAATTTGACAGGTAGTATTTGGGGAGATACAACATCAGAGAATATAAAGGGACTTTTCAATTATCAGACTTTTATTGCCAATAGGGGGACTACAAAAGAATTAAATGATAAAATAGATTATTCATTTAATAAAATTGGAATTTATCATTATACGATAAGCTTATCTACGAAAGAGTTTAAATTCTATGTAAATGGACAATTAAATCAGACATTAGCTAATACTATTGGTTTAGAGACTTCTAATAATATAAGATTTCTAGCTGCTTATCAGGCTTCTCAAAATGCTACTAATATTAAAATGTATAATTTTATGATATATGATAGGGTACTTACAGATAGTGAAATATTATATAATTATAATATTAACAAGGCAAAGTATGAAAGTTAAAATTAATCAGTAATTGAAAGAGTTAAACACCAGTTAGTAAAAAATAGTTGAATTTGGAAAAAGTAATTTTAGAGAATGAGTTTTGTAATTTACAGGGGACTCATTCTTTTTTATTTATGCCCCACAAAAGTATGAAAAAAGGCAATTTTTTTAACTTGTTAAAACGAAACTTAATTTTTCTAAGCGAAAACATTGATTTTTTCCCATTTTTAATGTATAATATAAGCGTTAAATATTGCATTTTTATAAAATAAAAAAAGAGCCCAAAGTTAAGGAGGAAAAAACATGGGAGAAGTTATCGTTATCACATCAGGAAAAGGGGGAGTAGGAAAAACAACTACAACAGCCAATGTAGGGTCAGCTTTAGCCTTAAGAGGAAAAAAAGTAGTTTTAGTAGACACAGATATTGGTTTAAGAAACCTTGATGTTGTAATGGGTTTAGAAAACAGAATTGTATATGATATCGTAGATGTTGTAGAAGAAAAATGTAAATTAAGGCAAGCCCTTATTAAAGACAAACGTTTTGAAGAACTATTTTTACTTCCAGCAGCTCAAACAAGAGATAAAAGTGCAGTAAATGAAGAACAAATGAAAGATTTAGTAGAAAAGCTAAAAGAAGAATTTGACTACATACTAATAGATTGCCCAGCAGGAATTGAACAAGGGTTTAAAAATGCAATTGCTGGTGCTAACCGTGCGATTGTTGTTACTACAGCAGAAATATCAGCTATTCGTGATGCAGACAGAATTATTGGTCTTTTAGAAGCATCTGATATCAAAAACCCTGAACTTGTAGTAAACAGACTAAGAATTAATATGGTAAAAAAGGGTGAAATGATGGATGTAGATGATATTGTTGATTTATTATCTATTGACTTAATTGGTGTTGTACCAGATGACGAATATATTATTACTCAAACCAATAAAGGTGAGCCAGTAGTGACCAATGACAGAGCACCATCTGGAAGGGCTTATACAGAAATTGCAAGTAGAATTTTAGGAGAAAATGTAGAGGTTACAATTCCAGGAGAAAACAAAGGATTTTTTACTAAAATAAAACATTTCTTTAAAAGAAAATAAACTACTATTTGGAGGTAAAAGATGTTTGAAAACATAATGAATTTCTTTAGAAGGCTTAGTAAGAAAGAAAAGTCAAAAGAAAGCTCAGATACCGCAAAAGAAAGACTACATTTAGTATTAATGCAAGATAGGGCAAATGTATCTGCTGACTATTTAGAGCTAATGAGGCAAGAAATTATAGAAGTAATTAAAAAATACGTGGATATTGATGAAAAAGCAATTGATGTAAAATTAACCAGTAAAACTAATGAAGATGGGACAACAGGTGCACCAGCTTTATATGCCAATATCCCCATTATTACTATAAAAAATGAAGCAAGGAAAATGAATATTGACCAAAATAGTAAAGACGTAGGTCAAGCTCAAAAATCAGAGCCTAAAAACCAAGCAACTACCTCAAAAACAGCAAATAGTAAGCCAGAAGAAAAAGACAAGCTAGGAGAACAAAAAGCAAAACAACCAGTTAAAAAGCAAGAAGAAAATAGCAAAGAAATAAAACCATCTGAAGATAAAAAAGAAGCAAAAGAAGTCAAATCAGAAGAAAATAGTCAAGAAAAGCAGCAAACAAAACCAAAGAAGGACTTAAAAAGTAAAAGCAAGAGCCAAAGTAGTAATTTAAAGAATCAAAAAACGAACCTAAAGTCAAAAGAAGTAGCAAGCAAAAAATAGAATCGCTATTATCGGATGAAATGAAAAAGAGGTTTCGAAATGAAAAAAAAGATATTAAAAAATATTGAGTGGGGAATTTTAGTATGTACCATATTGCTAATAGCAATTGGTTTGTTGGCACTATTTTCTTCCACTCAAAATTCAAATTATGACGAATTTAAAAAACAAATCATGTGGCTTTTTATAAGTGTGCCAATTATTATTATTGTAATTGCTATAGACTATAACTTTATTGCTAAACTATCACCTATATTTTATGTGCTTAGCATTATTTTATTAGTAGCTGTTTTGTTTACAGAGCCAATCAATGGCGCAACTAGTTGGTTTAGTATAGGAAAATTTACAATTCAACCTTCTGAATTTGCCAAAATTGCTATTGTACTATTTTTAGCAAGCAACATTGTAAAACTACAAAAAAAGGGAAGAGAAGAGATTAGCCGTTTTTGGAAGTTATTGCTAGTTATTTTAATAACAGCGGTACCAGTATTATTAATTATTAAACAGCCGGATTATGGTACAGCACTTGCTTTTTTAGTGTTACTTGTTTTTATGTTATATGTAGCAGGTATCAAGAAAAGGTATATTTTAGTATCTGCTTTATTAGTAGTTATTTTAGTGCCAACAGCTTACTTTTTTATTTTACCAGAACATGCTAAAACTAGAATAGATGTGTATTTAAATCCTAATATAGACCCAAGAGGAGCTGGCTATAATATTATCCAGTCTAAACTTGCTATCGGGGCTGGACAAGCCTTTGGAATGGGGCTATTTAAAGGAAATCAAACACAGCTTCGGCTATTTATATCCTAAAACAACAGACTTTATATTTGCAGTAATAGGAGAAGAGTTAGGCTTTGTTATAGCAGGAGCAGTTATTTTGCTATATGTTATACTAATCACAAAAGCCATACATGTTGCTAAAACTGCTAAAAATGACTTAGGTTCCTATATTGCAATAGGTATTGCAGGTATTTTCTTTTTTCATATGATAGAAAATATAGGAATGACAATGGGACTGCTTCCAATTACTGGGATACCACTTCCTTTTGTAAGCTATGGTGGTAGTTCACTTTTAACTAATTTAATATTAATAGCAATATTGTTAAATATTAGTGGCAGAAGACAAAAGGCATTATTTGTAGAATAGAAAAGTAGTAAAAGGAAGAAATTAAAAATGTACTTACACGAATTAAAAATAGGAGATGTACTATTAAAAAATAATATATTATTAGCACCAATGGCAGGAATTACTAACCTGCCATTTAGACTGATTTGTGAAAAGTTTGAGCCAGGCTTAGTTTATACAGAAATGGTAAGCAGCAAAGGCTTATTTTATCATGATGAAAAGACGAGCCAATTACTAAATATGCAAGACGAAAAAAGGCCAATTGCTGTTCAAATTTTTGGAAATGATATACAAGCAATGAGTTATGCAGCTAAAAATATAAGTCAAATAGCAGATATTGTAGATATTAATATGGGATGCCCCGCACCAAAAGTTGTAAAAAATGGAGATGGAAGCAAATTATTGCTAGACTTAAAATTAGCAGGTCAAATAATAGATGCAGTAGTAAAAGCAGCTACAGTACCAGTCACTGTTAAAATGAGGAAAGGTTGGGATAAAGACCACATTGTAGCAATAGAACTTGCCAAAATTGCAGAACAAAAAGGTGTTAGGGCAATTACCATTCATGGAAGGACAAGAGATGAATTTTATACAGGCACAGCAGACTGGGAAATCATAAAAAAAGTAAAGCAAGTTGTAAATATTCCAGTAATTGGAAATGGTGATATTAAAACAAAAGAAGATGCAAAAAAGATGCTAGAGCAAACTGGCTGCGATGGAATTATGATAGGAAGAGCAAGTATGGGAAATCCGTGGCTCTTTAGAGAAATAAAAGAATATTTACAAGAAAAAGATATGATAAGAATTACAAAACAAGAAAAGCTTGCTATGATATTAGAACATATTAGTTTGCAAGTAAAATATCTGGGAGAAAGTACAGGAATAAAAGAAATGCGAAAACATATGACATATTATTTAAAGAATTTGCCGAATGCAGCGGTAGTAAGGCAAAAAGTAAATAGCATAGAAACACAAAAGGAATTAGAAAATTGTTTAATTGAATACTTTGTAAATTTATGTATATAGATAAAGAAGAATAGATAATATCTATTCTTTTTTATTTTATTAATAAATAAGGTGGGAATATGAAAAATAAAACAAAAAAAATGAATGTGTTTACTAAAGGAAAAGTCTTTATTTTAATAGTAGTTATAATAATTGCTTGTGTATTTATTTACTTTTTTTATCAAAATGTTAATAAAAATTCAAAAATGGGGAATAATTTAAGTAACAAAACAAATCAAGAAATTGAAGAATATATTTTAAATATTAGCTCTTATGAAGCAGAAATTGGGCTAACTGTGCAAAGCAATAAAAACCAAACACAATATAAAATAAAGCAAAGTTATGTAAGTCCCAATATAGCAAAACAGGTAATACAAGAGCCAAGCAATATTCAAGGGTTAGAAACTACCTATGATGGAACCAACCTTACTATTCATAATACAAAGTTAAATTTAAATACAGTATATGAAAATTATCCTTATGTTACCAATAATTATCTTTGGCTAAATACTTTTATAGAAGACTACAAAACAGCCAAAAATACAGGGGAAAATGCCAAACTGTATGAAGAAAACAATCAGGTTATTATGGAAGTAACTTTAGAAAAAACAAACCCTTATGCCTCTTATAAAAAACTATTTATTGATACACTAACAGGTAAAATAACAAAATTAGTGGTACAAGATAAGAACCAAAAAAATCTAGTTTACATATTATATAATGAGATAAAAATAAATAGTTTAAAAAAAGAGGAGGTATTGGCTTTTAAATTGAAAGACTTATCTGCAAATCAATATTAAAGAAAAAATATCTGCTCTTAAAACTATTTTTGCTAATCCTTAAAATATATGAAGCAAATAGTAGGAGTGAAGGAAAATGGTAATAAAAAGAGGAGATATGTTTTATGCGGATTTAAGTCCTGTAGTAGGATCAGAACAAGGAGGAATAAGGCCTGTACTCATTATACAAAATGATATTGGAAATAAACATAGTCCAACTGTAATTGCTGCAGCAATTACTTCACAAATGGGAAAAACAAAACTTCCAACTCATATAGAAATAGTACCACAGCAAAGTGGACTTAAATCAGAATCAGTAATATTAACAGAACAAATCAGAACCATTGATAAAAGTAGATTAAAAGAAAAAATAGGTCACATAGATGACGAAAATATTATGTCACAAATTAACAATGCATTAGGTGTCAGTTTTGGCATCAATGAAAATGGATAAATATTTGGAGATGACAAGAAAAATAAAATAAAAATTTGACAATTTTTGTTTTAATACTTGACAGTAGGCTATTAGATGTAGTACAATTAGTCTTGTCAGTTCAAATAATATGCAACTGTGGCGGAACTGGCAGACGCACAGGACTTAAAATCCTGCGGTTGAATAAACCGTGCCGGTTCGATTCCGGCCAGTTGCACCAAATGTAAAAAGCCTTGTAAATATTGAAATATCAATGTTTTACAAGGTTTTCTTTTTGTAAAATGATGCAGTAGTGATGCAGTAGACTTCTATTTCGCTTTTTCAAATTGTTCAAATGCAAATTCTGGCGAAACGTCTATATAAACTTTATCGGTTACTTCACTATCTTCAACATGACCTGCTAAATATTGAATAGCTTTCATATCCATTCCTGCTTCTTTCCATTGTGTAATTCTATCGTGTCTTAATCTATGGTTATGCAATGTGCCTTTACATATTTTGTAGTTTATATAAAACCTATTAGCAATGAACTAATAGAAGTGGTGTTATAATTTAAAATGAATAAAAAACAGCCAAAGACTACAAAATCTTTGACAGGATTACATTTTAATTCAGT
>CANSJB010000016.1 GCA_947647115.1 uncultured Clostridium sp.
ATGGTTTTTGAGTCAAGGAGGAGACAAAGCAACCTATGTAACCAATAGTACAGGAAAAGGAAATTATAGTGAAACACAAGCAGATACAGATAGAATAATTTCAACAGGTTCGAATGAAGCTTATAAAATAAATAATATTTATGATATGGCAGGAAATGCATGGGATAGGACTATAGAAGTAAGTGAGCTCATGGGACGAGGCTGCCGACGGAGGTTCTGGCTATTTTTATAGTTCTACCTATCCAGTTTCTAGTAGAGGAAACGTTGGACCATCTTACTCAGATACTGATGATACTTCACGTGCCACACTAATATTATAAGAGTTTCTGATATCTCTGAGAGAAAAATAATTGCAGAAACTATGCAGAGATAATAGCACTCAAAAGAACAAATCAACAAATTTTTAGTGATAAAAATTTGTTGATTTGTTCTTTTCTAAAATTTGTCTCATAAAATAAACTATAAGCTAATTAAAAGGGAAGGAAGAGAGTGAAATTGACAAACAAAAAAGCTAAAATAGTAAGTGTATTAATGGTTAGTGTCTTTTTAGGAATTTTTGCAATAGCAACCATTCAATCGAATTTACAAGAAAAAACAATGCAAACAAGCAGCAATAATGCTTTAAGTAATCAAAAAATAGGTTGGGGTATTAAAAGAATGCCAAATCATGAACAACCAGACTTAGGAAGTACAAATAAAGCATTAATTAACCAATATGAAGGCATGGCAATGGGAAATAAAGAAAAAAAGTATGTATACTTGACCTTTGATGAAGGGTATGAGGCAGGTTATACCCCAAAACTATTAGAAGTATTAAAACAAAATGAGGTAAAAGCCGCTTTTTTTATTACAGCCCACTATTTAAATACACAGCCAGAGTTAGTAAAACAGATGATAGAAGAAGGACATATTGTAGGAAACCATACTGTTAATCACAAAAGTATGCCAGACATTAGCAATGAGCAAATTCAAAAAGAGGTAATGGACTTACATGCAGCCATTTATCAAAAGTTTAATTACGAAATGAAATACTTAAGACCACCAAAAGGTGAATTTAGTCAAAGGACAATTTCTTATACCAATACTTTAGGATACAAAACAGTTATGTGGAGTTTAGCTTATGATGATTGGGACGAAAATAAACAAGATAGAGAAGAATATGGTAAGAAAAAGGTACTTGAAAATATCCATCCAGGAGCCATTATTTTATTACATGGTAATTCAAAAGATAATAGTAATATTTTAGATACCTGTATAAAAGAAATTAAACAAATGGGGTATGAATTTAAAAGTTTAGAGGAGTTTCAAAGATAACTCAAATTACAAAAATGGAGGAGCCAATATGTTAAACAAAAGGAAAAAAAGTAAAGTAGCAAATAAAGTAAATCAATTATTAGAAATACCACAGGAGGTTTCTACTAATTTACCAAGACTAACCATTATTGGTTTTGAAAAGATGTTAATTGAAAACTACAAAGCAATTTTAGAATATCAAGACTTTTATATTCGAATTAGTACCTATATGGGCATTTTAAATATCAATGGATATGAACTAAATTTAAAAGAAATGACAACAGATGACCTTTTAATTACTGGAAAAATAGAAGGGGTTGATTTTGAAACAATTACAGATGAATAAACAAAAAAGGAGGAGCCAAACTTGTATTTTAAAATATTGCTAAATGCTCTTTTAGGATATGTAACCATTGAAATAGAAGGCTATTTTATAGAACGTTTTATAAATTTATGTAATAATGAAAAAATTTTCTTATGGAGCCTAAGAAGAACCCATACAGCCAGAGCAGTTGTAAATATTGGCATCAAAGACTTTAAAAAACTAAAACAAATTGCGCAAAAAACAAAATGTAGAATAAAAATACAAAAGAAAAAAGGACTACCATTTATTTTGCATCGTTATCAAAAACGAAAACTATTTTTTATATTCTTCTTATTGATATGTTTTACTATTATTACCTTGTCAAACTTTATTTGGAACATTGAAATTGTAGGAAATGAAGAAATTAGCAAAGAAGAAATACAAACAATTTTAGAAAATAACAATTTTAAAATAGGAAAGTGCAAAATTGGAGTGAACCTAAAAGAAATTGTAGAGCAAATTCGTATGCAAAGAGAAGATATAGCATGGGCTGGTATTGAAATAAAAGGAACTAATGCTATTGTAAAAATAGTAGAGGCAAGCTTAAAGCCAGAAATAATACAAGAAGATGATTATTGTAATTTAGTAGCAACGAAAGATGGTATTATTGTAAAAGTAACTGCTAGAAATGGTACACCCGTAGTAAAAGAAGGTGATGTTGTAACAAAGGGAAGTATATTAGTAGGAGGGTGGTTAGAAGGCAAATATACAGGAACGCGTTATGTGCATGCTAATGGCGAAGTACAGGCAAAAGTATGGTACAGCCAAAAAGTACAAGTGCCTTTAAAACAAGTAAAAAAACAGACAACTGGAAAAACGCAAAATATATTTTCCGTAAAGATAAATAATTTTGAAATAAATTTATCAAAAGGGGTTTCAAAATTTCAAAAATATGATACAATAGAGGCGAGTAAAAAACTAAAACTATTTTCTGATTTTTATCTACCAATAGAAATACATACCAAAACTTACGAAGAATATGAAGAGCAAGAAATTGTTTATAGTGTAGAAGAAGCAAAAAGCATAGCGATACAACAAGCAAAACAAAAATTAGAAGAACAAATACAAGAAAATAAAATAAATGAAAAAATATATACAAATCAAACATCAGAATATATAGAAGTTGAAGTGATTTACGAGGTGCTAGAAAGCATACAATCAAAAGAAAAAATTGTATTTTGAAAGGAAGAGAAGCTATGGAAGAAAGAAGTTTGAGAGTCTATCAAGAGAAAACCTTTTTCTCAAAAATAACCAATACTATTACAAAATTATTAACTCCAACTAAGATTGGAATCAATGGAATGCTCATTTCAATCAAAAGAAATAATGTACTAAAAGCTTATGAAACATATCGAGAAAATGAAAATATAGAAAACCAAGAAAAACAAGAACAAATTGCTAAAAAATTTGAAGATGTTTATGCACTTTACCTAGAGGCAATTGATAAATACGTATTAGACTCTGTTTATAAAAGAGTAAAAAGTGATATAGCAAGTGATTTTGAAAAAAATGCATTATCACAATATTATGCCATTGTACATCTAAAAGACAGTGAATACTTAGAATATAAATACACAAAGCAAATGTATTTATTAAACTTAGACTATGAAACAGTAGAAGGCTTAGAAAAAGCACAATTAATGGAAAAGTATAAAAAACTATATGCCAAACAAATGGAAGGATTGTACAAAGGCTTACTAAAACACTACTCTATCAAATTAGCAGATAACTTAACACCAGGTGCAAAAGACGAAGTGTATCGTAAAATTTTTGATACAATTGAAGGGTATCTAGAAAACATTTTACCATTAAAAATGAAACAAGAACCTGAAAATAAGACATACCAAGAAATAGCAGATGAATATCAAAAATTTGAAAGATTTACAGTTGGCAAATTAGACCAAAATGATAACATAGAAAAAAGTATGATACTATTAGGACTAAGTAGAAAATTATTTACACATAGTCTTCCACTTATTGTAGCAGAGCAATGTTATGAAAAATTATTACAAGATGCAAGAAGCCTAATTGTAGATACTAAAATAGCACGTAAACAAGAAAAAGCATATTCACTACTACTTGCTTTAATGGAAGAATATAATACAAAACTATTGGCTACTAAAATTTATTGGGATAAGCCAAATGAACGTGAAGCATACAAAGCATTTTTTAAACAATATAAGCAATTAAATGAAAATAAAGATAGTAATTATTTAGAATATACAAGGCAAAGACAAGTGTTATTCTTAAAAAATGACCTAAAAAAATTACGTTTAAATGTAAACAAACATTATAAAATTATCAAATTTTATAGTAATAAATTAGTAGCATTAGGTGCAATGAAAAATTTAAAAAATACTTATTGCTCAGAAGGAAATTACAAAAAAATGGTACATAGTGGGCAAAAGATAACAGTCAATGTTTAATGGAGTTTAAAAAATGGAAAATAATGTAAAACTAGCAGCAGAAATTGTATGGAAAAATATACCCATTGAAAAAGAAAAAGAAAAATTAATTGAAAAAGTCATGCAGAAATGTTTTGAGGTAGAGTGTATAGAGCCTACCTCTTTCTATATATGTGTTACTTTAACAAATCAAGAAGAGATAAGGCAAATCAATAAACAATATCGAAATATCGATAAACCAACAGATGTGCTATCATTTCCTATGTTTGAAAAACAAGAGTTAGAAGGTATTTTACAAAAAAAGCAACCAATAACGCAAGATATTTTAGGAGATATTATTATTTGTACCTCTATTGTAGAGCAACAAGCTAAAGAATATGAACATAGCTTTGAAAGAGAACTTTCCTATATGTTAGTTCACGGATTCTATCATTTAATGGGCTATGACCATATGGTAGAACAAGAAAAAATAGTAATGAGGCAAAAAGAAGAAAAGGTACTAGAAGAGTTAGAATTAACAAGGTAAATCTGATATAAAAGGGGATTGTATGAAACAAGACAAACAAAACTTAAAAAAAGAAACTAAAAAAGCACAACAAGAAAAAGAAAGTCAAAATCTAAATAATAAGCAAGAAAATAGCAAAAAAATAAAAAATGATGGTTTTATAGATGCTTGGAAAAATGCTTTTAATGGTATTATTTATGCAACCACGACACAGGGAAATATAAAAAAACAGCTTATTATTGCTGTGATTGTAGTTATTGTAAGTCTATTTTTCAACCTAAACCGTGCAGAGTTTTTATGCTTTTTATTTACAATTGTATTAATTTTATTTGCAGAAATGGTAAATACCGCAATAGAAACAGTAGTGGACTTATATGTAGATGTATATCATCCAAAAGCCAAAATTGCAAAAGATGTAGCAGCAGGAGGAGTAGTAATTACTACAATCAATGCTTTAATTGTAGCATATTTCTTGTTTTTTGATAAAATGGCAGATATTGGACTAACTTTTTTGGAAAATGTTACTAGCTCACCTACACATGTAGCATTTGCGGTTATGATAATTACCATTATTGCAGTTTTAGCTCTTATTGCTTATGCTAAAACCAATAAACATAAAGGGCTAAATAATAAATTTGTGCCAAGCGGACATGCTACGATTGCCTTTGCAGGCAATACTATTATATGGCTATTAACAGAAAATGTAATAATCTTAATTTTATCTTTAGTAATGGCAATATTATTATCAGAAAGTAGAATCGCAGCAAAAGAACATAGACTTTCAGAAATTATTTTTAGCAGTGCATTTGGAACAATTATGGTTTTAATTTTATATGGACTAGTAAGTATTACTACTAAATTAATTTAAAGGGGGGACATAAAGCAATAGCATTTAAGTTAAAATACAAAAATTAAATAAAAAAGGGGAATACAAAAATGAGAGAAAAAAGAAGAAATAAAACAAAAAGTAAAACAGGACTATTGGTAGCTATCTTATTACTTTTAATTATAATAGCAGGAGTATTATTTGTACTAAAAGTATGGAAAAATACAGAGCAAAATATGGGAAATGCAGTTACAAATAATAATACGAATGAAGAACCACAAGTAAAACCAAAACAAGAACCAAAAACCTTTGCAGGAAATCAAAGAGCCATAGCCATTATGATAGATAACCATAAAAATGCAATGCCACAAGCAAGTTTATTAGAAGCAGACTTGGTTTACGAAATTATAGTAGAAGGTGGAGAAACAAGACTAATGTCTGTTATAAAAAACAAAGACATAGAAAAAATAGGACCAATCAGAAGCGCAAGACATTATTTCCTAGATTATGCCCTAGAAAATGACGCTGTTTATGTACATTTTGGACAAAGTCCACAAGCAAAATCAGATATTCAAACTTTAGCGATTAGTGATATTAATGGAATTAATGAAAGTAGCAAAAACTTTTGGAGAGTAAGTAGTCGTTATGCGCCACATAATGCAGTGACTTCTACAGCTAGGCTAGAGGCTATTATCGACAGAGAAGGCTATCGAACCACTTCTGATAAAGGAAGTGTATTAAACTATGTAGCAGAAGAATTTGACTTAGAAGAAAAAAGAAAAGAACCAGTAGAAGGTCAAGAACAAGGAGAAATAACAAACTTAGCTAATACTGTTACCATACCATATTCTGACCACAATACAGTAAAGTATACCTATAATGAAAAAACTAAAACATATACACGTTACTCTAGAGATACCAAACAGGTAGATTGGGATACTCAAAAAGAAATAACTACCAAAAATATTATTATTACTAAATGTAAAAATACTACTTTAAGTGATGGAAGTGGTAAAGGAAGACAAACTATAGACAATATTAAAAAGTTAGATGGCTATTATATTACAAATGGTAAATATATTCCGATTACCTGTGAAAAAACATCTAGAAGTGGTAAAACAGTATATAAAGATTTAGAAGGTAATGAAATTAAAGTAAATGATGGCAAAACTTTTATTCAAATTTGCCCAATTGATAGTAAAATTAGTTTTAAATAAAAAACAAAATGGCACTTTTAGAAATAGACTATAATCGTGCCATTTTTTTAAAATCTCAGGAAAGGAAAAAAGCACATGAGTGAAGAAAAAAAACAAAATACCTCTTGTATGGACAAAAAACTAGAAAAAGAATTACAGGCTATTTTAGAGCCTTATACGAATAGTAAAGATAACTTAATACCAATTTTAAATGAGGTACAAGTAAAATATGGGTATATTCCACCTATAGCACAAAGCAAAATTTCAGAATACTTAAGTATTCCTATGGCAGAGATTTATGGTGTTATTACATTTTATTCTAGGTTTACCCTAAAACCAAAGGGAAAATATGCAATTTCTGTATGTTTAGGAACTGCTTGTTTTGTAAAAGGCTCTGAAAAAATAATGGAACGACTAAAACAAAGACTTCAAATAAAAGAGGGACAGACAACTGCAGATGGTAAATTTTCCATTGATAGTACACGCTGTGTAGGTGCATGCGGTATTGCTCCAGTATTTACTGTAAATGGTGAAGTATATGGTAAGGCAACAGTTAAAATGTTAGATGAAGTATTAGATAAATTAATGGAACGTTAAAAAAGCAAAATACATAAGAAAAGGAAATAGTAAATACAATATAGATAGAATATAAAAAAGGAGCAAAGCCATGGAAACATTAGAAAAGATAAGGAAAATAAGACAAGAAAAGCACAAAGAAGTGGAACTGCGTATAAAAGATAAAGTAGGAACAAAAGAAAAACATATTTTAGTATGCCATGGAACTGGGTGTACATCTTCAAAATCTCCCCAAATCATTGAAAGTTTTAAGAAAACAATAAAAGAAAATAAAATAGAAAATGTGCGTGTAATTCAAACAGGCTGTTTTGGGCTGTGTGCGAAAGGCCCTATTGTAATTATTAGGCCAGAAAATACCTTTTATGCAGGAGTAACACCAAATGACTGTGAAGAAATTATAAAACTACATATTATGGAAGGAAAAAAAGTAGAGCGTTTGCTTTGCAAAGATATAGATGGCACCATAGTAGAAAAGTTAGATGACCTTAATTTTTATAAAAAGCAAAAAAGAATTGCACTTCAAAATTGTGGCAGAATTGACCCAGAAAATATAGAAGAATACATTGCATTTGATGGATATAAAGCACTAGAAAAAGTATTATTAGAAATGTCACAACAAGAAGTAATAGAAACGATTGAACAATCAGGGCTACGTGGTAGAGGAGGTGCTGGTTTTTCAACTGGAAAGAAATGGAAGCTAACAAGTCAGGTGGAAGAAAAGCAAAAATATGTAGTTTGCAATGCAGATGAAGGTGATCCTCGGAGCTTTTATGGATAGAAGTATTTTAGAAGGTGACCCACACAGTGTACTAGAAGCTATGATAATTGCAGGATATAGCATAGGTGCAAATCAAGGCTACATTTATGTTAGAGCAGAATACCCTATTGCAGTAGAAAGGTTTAAAGTAGCAATTACACAAGCAAGAAATTATGGTTTACTTGGTAAAAATATTTTAGGAACTACATTTAGTTTTGATGTAGATATTCGTTTAGGTGCAGGAGCATTTGTATGTGGAGAAGAAACCGCTCTTTTAGAGTCAATTGAAGGAAAACGTGGTCAACCAAGAGTAAAACCACCTTATCCAGCTAGTTGTGGTTTATGGGGAAAACCAACATTAATTAACAATGTAGAAACATATGCTAATATTCCAAGAATTATTTTAAATGGAGCGAATTGGTATAACAAAATTGGAACAGAAAATTCAAAAGGAACAAAAGTATTTGCACTTGGCGGAAATGTAGTAAATGTAGGATTAGTAGAAGTGCCTATGGGAACCACATTAAGAGAAATTGTATATGATATAGGTGGTGGTATTCCAAATAACAGAGGCTTTAAAGCAGCCCAAACAGGAGGCCCATCAGGTGGATGTATACCAAAAGAACATTTAGATACCCCTATTGATTATGAATCATTAAAAGAAATTGGTTCTATGATGGGTTCTGGTGGTTTAATTGTTATGGATGATACAAAATGTATGGTAAACCTAGCTAAGTTTTACTTAAGTTTTACAGTAGATGAGTCTTGTGGGAAATGTACACCATGTAGAATAGGAACAAAAAGAATGTTAGAATTATTAGAAAAAATAACAACAGGAGAAG
This sequence comes from uncultured Clostridium sp., assembly GCA_947647115.1. Classification (GTDB taxonomy): domain Bacteria; phylum Bacillota; class Clostridia; order TANB77; family CAG-508; genus CAG-273. Next base: position 8,765 of record CANSJB010000016.1, read on the forward strand.
CAACCATAGAAGACTTAGAAAAATTAGAAGAATTAGCTACCAATATTCCTAAAACAGCTATATGTGGGTTAGGGCAATCAGCACCAAACCCTGTACTTTCTACTTTAAAATATTTTAGAGAAGAATATATGAAACATGTAAAATATAAAGAATGCAAAACGGGGGAATGTAAAGCTTTAGCTAAAATACAAATTGATGAAACAAAATGTAAGGGCTGTTCTATGTGTAAACGTAATTGTCCAGTAGAAGCTATTTCAGGACAGACAGGAAAAGCACACTGCATTGATGAACAAAAATGTATTAAATGTGGTACTTGCATTAGTGTTTGTCCATTTCATGCCATTGGGTAATGTTAAAAAAATGGATAAAAATAGTCAAAAAGGGATAAGAAAGGAAAGTTAAGCGATGTCTAAAAAAATGATAAATTTAATAATCGATGGTAAAAAAGTAGAAGTAGAAGAAGATACCACTATTTTGCAAGCGGCAAGAAAGGTAAATATAGATATTCCTACCCTTTGTTTTTTAAAAGATATTAATGAAGTAGGAGATTGCAGAATGTGTATTACACAGGTAGAAGGAAGGCGTGGCTTTGCAACCTCTTGTATTCAAAAAGTAGAAGAGGGGATGGTAGTACATACCAACTCAAAAGAAGTAATTGAAGCAAGAAAAATGATATTAGACTTAATTTTATCCAACCACCATCGTGATTGTTTAACTTGCACAAGAAATGGAAACTGTGAATTGCAAACACTAGCTATGAAATACAATGTAACTAGTATTGGCTATGAAGGAGCAAAAAATGAACATAAAATAGATGATGCATCTGCTTGTATTGTAAGAGACTTTAATAAATGTATTTTATGTAGAAGATGTGTTTCTAGCTGTAAAAAAGTACAACAAGTAGGTGCTATTGATGTTGTAAATAGAGGGTTTAGCTCTTGTGTTTCAACAGTAGGAGATAATAGCTTAAATGATGTAAATTGTACTTTTTGTGGTCAATGTATTGAAAGTTGCCCAACAGGAGCTTTGCGTGAAAAAGACTCTACTCAAATCGTATGGGAAAAACTACATGACCCTGAAACCTATGTAGTAGTACAAACCGCACCAGCAGTTAGAGTAGCTTTAGGAGAAGAATTTGGCATGCCAATTGGTACAAATGTAACAGGGAAAATGATAACAGCGCTAAGAAGATTAGGCTTTGATAAAGTATTTGATACCAATACAGGAGCAGACTTTACTATTATGGAAGAAGGAACAGAATTTATCAAACGTTTCAAAGAAAAAGACCATTTACCAATGATTACCTCTTGTAGCCCAGGATGGGTAAAATATATTGAAATGAATTACCCAGAAAATTTGCCACATTTATCTAGTTGTAAATCACCACACGAAATGTTTGGAGCAATTTTAAAAACCTATTATGCAGCAAAACAAAAAATTAACCCAGAAAAATTATTTGTAGTATCTGTTATGCCATGTATAGCAAAAAAATATGAAAGGCAAAAAGAAACATTAAAACATAATGGACTTTATGATGTAGATGCTGTAATTACCACAAGAGAACTTGCTAGAATGATAAAAAGTGCAAATATTGAATTTGTAGAGTTAGAAGAAGAAACCTTTGATGACCCAATGGGAGAAGCAACAGGAGCAGCAGCAATTTTTGGAGTAACAGGTGGGGTTATGGAAGCAGCCTTAAGGTCTGTTGCAGAAATTTTAACGACAAAAGAGTTAAAAAATATTGACTTTAAAGAAGTAAGAGGACAAAAAGGCATCAAAAAAGCAAGTGTAAAAATTGGGGAAGAAGAAATAAAAGTAGTAGTGGCAAGTGGCTTAGGAAATGCTAAAATCATTATGGAAGAAATCAAACAAGGAAAAGCAGATTATCAGTTTGTAGAAATTATGGCATGCCCAGGTGGTTGTATTATGGGTGGGGGACAACCAATTAAAAGTGCCAAAGTTCAAGAAACTGTTAATGTTCGTGAAAAAAGAGCAAAAGCAATGTATACCATTGACGAAAAAAGTACCATTCGAAAATCACATAAAAACCCTGTAGTGCAAAAGATATATAAAGAGTTTTTAGGAGAGCCAGGTGGACATATGGCACATGAACTATTACATACACAGTATAAAAAAATGGAAAAGTATAGAATTTAAAACATATTGACTTTTGGAAAAATCGACTATATAATCAATTGAGAGTTTAGATATAACTCCCTTAGATTAGCTTTTATAATTACTATTATAGTAATTTTGAGTAATGTCAAGCAAAATTAGTAGAAAAAAACTAAAAAAATATTGACAAAATTCTACAAATAGGAATAGATAGGAGTAGTATAATTATTTTTTAGAAAGGAAAAGCAATACATGGAAAAATTTAAATCTGGTTTTGTAGCAATTTTGGGAAGAACTAATGTTGGAAAATCCAGCATTTTAAATGATGTGATAGGGCAAAAAATAGCAGCAGTAGTAAATAAACCACAAACGACAAGAACGGCTATAAAGGTTATAGTAAATCGCAAAAACTCTCAAATTATTTTTATAGATACACCAGGTATTCATAAACCAAAATCAAAATTAGGAACTACAATGAATGAAACAGCATGGGAAAGCCTAGCAGATGTGGATGTTTTACTGTTTGTGGTAGAGGCAACTGCAAATGAAATTGGCAAAGGTGACCAAATGATTTTAGAAAAAATTAGAGAAGCTAAAAAGCCTACTATTTTAATTATTAATAAAATTGATTTAGTAAAAAAAGAGCAAGTTTTTCAAATGATAGAAACCTTTAAAGATGTATATCATTTTAAAGCTATTATTCCAATTTCTGCCTTAAAAAAGCCAGATGTAGAAATTATTTTAGAAGAAATAGAAAAATGCCTAAAAGAAGGTCCTGCCTATTATGATAAAGAAGAATATACAGACCAAACGCTACGTGACTTGTCATCAGAAATCATTAGAGAAAAAGCAATGAAATTATTACAAGACGAAGTACCACATGGTATTTTTATAGAAGTAGAAAAAATGAAAAAGTCTAAAACAAGGGAAGATAAACCAATTTTTAATATAGAGGCAACCATTTATTGTCTAAAAGATTCCCACAAAGGTATTATTATAGGTAAAAATGGCCAGATGTTAAAAAAAATAGGAAGCTATGCAAGACAAGACTTAGAAAAAATGCTAGAAGAACAAGTAAACCTAAAATTGTGGGTAAAAGTAAGAGAAGATTGGATCAATAATGAACAATTTGTAAAAAAATTTAAAAATATAAACTGATTTTTTTAAAACACCGAATAAAATTAGAAAAAATGCGAACAATAGTAACAGAAGTAAAAGCTTCTAAAGATAGGAGTTGATAAATACATGATGGAAAAACAAATTAAAAATTTGGCATGGAATACATTTAAGCAAACAGGAAATATTGATACTTTTATGGAATTAATGCAAGTAGAAAACATAGAAAAAAATAAAGCACAAAATAAACTAGAAAATATAGAGGAAATGCAATATGGGAATTATCAAAACAAAGGGAATCATCATTTCGGAAAATAATATGAATGATTTTGATAAAATGGTAACAATACTTACTCCCAATGGGAAAATTGGGTGTGCTGCAAAAGGGGCTAGAAGACCAAAAAGCCTCTTAATGGCAGGCACTCAATTTTTGTGTTTTGGAGAATACATGATTTATAAAGGAGCAAGTAGTTATCATATAAATTCTTGCGAAACGATAGAAGTATTTTACCCTATTCGTGTAGATTTAGATAAATTAATATATGGCACACATATTACTAAAATTATTAATGATGTAACAGATGAAAATCAAAATACATACAAAATACTGCAATTGGTTTTAAATACGTTATATATGATTTGCCAAACTGATAAAAATTTGAACTTTATTTTATCAGTATTTAAGTTAAGACTACTTTGTTATTTAGGTTTTACTCCACAAATTACACAGTGTGTATGTTGCAAAGAAAAGGAAAATTTGAGTTATTTTAGTTTAAAAGAAGATGGTTTTAAATGTAGCAGCTGTGGCAGAACAGATAAAAGTGCTATTCAAATTTCAGCTTCTTGCAAAACAGCAATACAATATATTGTGTTAGCAGATAGTAAAAAGCTATTTTCCTTTGAATTAGCAGAAGAAAGCTTGCAAGAGCTGATTTTAGTTAGCAAGTTGTATTTTGACCAAAAGCTTGAAAAGGAGTATAAGGTAGAGGGGATATACTCATAGATTGACAAAATACAACATTTTGGAGTATAATACAATTGGTGATAAAATGAAACAAAAAGATATTATAGTAATAACAGGTGGTGCAGGAAATATAGCTAAGGCTGTTATTGAAAAATATTTGCAAAATAATTGTATTGTAATTGCAACAGACATAAAAGAGGAAGGTCATGAAGAGTTTACAAACAATGTTAATTATATGTATTGCAAATGTGATGTAACTGATATAGAAAGTATAAATTGCTTAAAGCAAAAGATAGAAGAAGAACATAATAGAATAACACATTTTATTAGTATGGCTGGAGACGCCATAGGAACGGATTTACAAGGAATAGAAAATGTGACAATAGCAGATGTTGATAAGACGATTAAGCTCAACCTATCAAGTCATATTTATATGACTATAGCTTTATTACCACTATTAAAAAATGAAAAAAATAGTAATAAAAGTATAGTTTATGTATCTTCTATTAATGCATTAAGAGCATATTCAGAACCAGTATATAGTGCATCGAAAGCAGCATTATATGGTTTTACAAAAGGAATTTTGAAAGATATGGGAAAATTAGAAATAAGAGTAAATACCATATCACCAGGAACAATATTGCGACCCCATGAAGTTCTAAAAAATGAGCAAACAAATGGTGAATATGCTAAAAAAAGACCACAGCCAAAATATAAAGATTTTGCCTTAAATACAGATATAGCAGATGCAATGTTCTGTATAACAAATGTGATGCAAAAAATGGTGGGACAAAATATAGTAATAGATGCAGGGCAATCAGCATGAAGGAAAATTTTTATATAGGTACTTATTCAAATAATATTGTAATTTGTGAATTAAATAATGGAAAGCTACAAATAATAAATAAGATAGAAGGTATTGAAAAACCATCTTATTTGCATAAAAATGGAAATATTCTTTATGCTGTATCAGAAACAAAAATTGGAGGCATAGCAACATTTGAAATAAAGGATAGGGAATTATTAACTCCACTGGATTTTAGAATAATAAATCAATCTTTACCCTGTTATGTAACTACAAATAAAAAAAGGAATTGTTTATTAGTGGCTAATTATACAAGTGGTTCAGTAAATATGTATCATATACACCCCAATGGACAAATTGATAGATTGTTATATTATAAAAGTTATGAAAATGCACATATGCATTTTGCGGATTTTGTAGGAAATTATATTTATGCTATAGACTTAGGAAATAATTGTATTTATGTTTATAATTTAAAAATGGAATTACAGTCGACTATACAAATGGATGATAATATAGGTCCTAGACATTTAGCAATATCAAAAGATGAAAAAATAATTTATATTATTACAGAAAATTCGAATCAAATATTTATATATAGTAAAAAGAATAATGTATTCACATTAGAGCAAAAAGTAAAAACTCTAATAAATAAAAATATTATATCTTATGCAGGAGCAATAAAAATAAATAGTAGTAATCATAATATTTATGTTACAAATAGAGGAGACAATACAATTTCAGTATTTGAAGTAAATAAAACTAGATTAAAATTAGTACAAAATATTTCTAGTTATGGAAAATTTCCAAGAGATATATGTTTAAGTCAAAAGGAAGACTATGCATTGATAGCAAATCAAAAATCAAATAATGTAGTAATGTATAAAATAAATAAAGTAGATGGCAAAATTTTGCAAAAAGTTCAAACAATAGAAATAGATCAGCCAGCTTGTATTATAAATAATATTTTTTGAAAGGAAGAAAATAAATTATGGAATATAAAATTAGCATAGTAATACCAGTTTATAACACAGAAAAATATTTAAATGAATGTATTGACTCAGTTATTAATCAAACAATAGGATTTCATAATATACAATTAATATTAGTAAATGATGGCTCTACAGATGGAAGTAAGCAAATTATAGATGACTATTGCAAAAAATATAATAATGTAGAAGCATATCATCTCGAAAAATGTCATTCTATTGGTGGTTTTGCAAGAAATGAAGGAATTAAGCATACGAAAGGTCAATATTTAATGTTCATTGATTCAGATGATTATATTGATCCAAAAGCTTGTGAATTGATGTATAATGCGATTGCTCAAAATAAAGTTGATGTTGTAACTGCTAATTATAAATGTATGAATGAAGATGGAAAAATTTGGGACAAGCCAATATTTGATACAGAAAAGTGCAAGTCAGGTGAATTAAAAGAGGTAAATCAAGAGTTCTTTTATCTATATTGTCCATCTGTTTGTTTAAAAATATTTAATAATGATTTAATTCGAAAAAATAATGTAAAGTTTTTAGGAAAAGTTCCAGCAGAAGATGCCTACTTTTCTTGTAATGCTTTGCTAAAAAGTAAGAAAGTTTACTATTTATCAGATGTCATTTATTATTATAGAAGAAGAAATACAGGGGATGTTTCAACTTCTTGGATGAGAAATAAAAAATATTTTTTGGGTGTCAATTTTGCATTTAAAAACATTTATGAATTGTTTAAAAAAGCGGATAAGTTAGAATATTATAAATATTTTTATGCTAAAAACTTAGTATCACTTATTTATAAATTTGTTGATACAAAGCTACTTACAAAAGAAGAAAGAATTGAACTAATTGAAGAGTTAAATTGGTTTTTTGCACAAAGTGAAACTTTTGGTGTAGTACTTGCTCAAAATTCTATTGAAATATTATTAAAGCATTTAATAGAAAAAAACTATGATGAAGTAATTATGATATGTGAAATCATTTCAGAAATGAGAACCTTTATGACGGAATATCAAAAAGAAATGATGACAAAGCCTCGTAAAATTATTGTATAGAAAGAGGTTTATTTATGCTAGACTTGCATTGCCATTCCAATTTTTCAGATGGAGAATTTTCACCAAATGAATTACTAAAAAAAGCTCAGGAATTACAGTTGACCTATTTTTCTATTACAGATCATAACAATTGTTTTGCTTATGAAAATATGGATAGGTCTATATTTAGTGGTAAGCTAATTTGTGGAGTAGAAATTACAACATCTTTTGAAGAACAAATTATAGAGATTTTAGGATATGGAATAGATATAGAACCAATTAATAAATGGAATGCAAAAGAAAAAATCAAGCAGCCACAACATGCTAAGGAGGTTTATCATAAATTATTAAAGTTATTTAAGGAACAAGGAATTAGTTATACCAAAAGTGAATTTATCATAAACCATAAATGTACAACAGGAACTGTAAAAAAATATTTTTATGAAGATTTATTAAAGTATGAAAAAAATAAAAAAATATTAGGCAAAGAAGTTTTAAGTTCTTATTCTAATTTTAATAAAATTGGTTTAAATAACCCGCATAGTAAATTATTTATTAGTGAATACAAAGATTTTTTAAGTTTAACACAAGCAGTAGAATTTATACATAAGAATGGAGGAATATGTTTTTTAGCACATATTTATCAATATGATGTCATGAATCATATTGTATTTTTGAATAACTTGTTAAATATAGTAAAGCTAGATGGAGTAGAAACCTGCCATAGTTCGTTTTCAAAAAAACAAATAATAGAAATAAACGAATATGCAAATACACATGGATTATATAAAAGCGGTGGCAGTGACTTTCATGGAATACTAAAACCAGGAATTGAATTGGGAAAGAATTTAGAAATACAAGAAGATGATATAAGAATATGGGGAGACAAAATAATAAACAAGAAAGGGGTATAAATTATGAACAGTAAGAGAGTGTTTATTTTGGCCTATACTAGACAAAATTTAGGAGATGACCTGTTTATTTGCATGCTATTAACAAGATATCCTAATATTCATTTTTTTATAAACATAGAAAAACAAGAACATTCAAAAGCATTTCAAAATTTTCATAATCTTACTATTTATCAAAAAGAGGCTAGAACTCTAAACAAAGAAAATGCAGCTGATTATGATGCATATGTTTATATAGGTGGTTCTATTTTCATGGAAGGAATAGGAAAAAAATATATCCTTAATGATGCTTTTTTAGAATTTATGCAAGAATGTAAAAAAAAGCAGATTCCTTTTTTTTATATTAGCTCAAATTTTGGTCCATATAAAACAAATGAATATTTAGAATTAGCTAAAAAAGTATATCAAAATTGTACTAATATTTGTTTTAGAGATACTTATTCTGCAAGCTTGTTTTCTGAAGTATCAACGGTTGGCTATGCACCCGATTTAGCATTTTTATATATGCCAAAAATTGTAGAAAAATATAAAAATTCTATTGGTATTACCATAATAGACCTTAGCATTAGAAAAACGTTAAGGCAATATAGTGATACTTATTATACTATGTTAGAAAAAAACATAAAAGAATACATAAGACAGGGAAAAATAGTAATACTATTTTCATTTTGTAAATATGAAGGAGATGAAAAGGCAATTGAGGAGCTTGTTAGTAGGTTGCCACAAGATATAAGACAAAAAATAAAAGTAATTATATATGATGGAAATATAGAATATTTTTTACAAGAATATTCAAAAATGGAATATGCAATTTGTAGCAGATTTCATGCAATGGTACTTTCGGTAGTTATGGAGCAAAAATGTGAAATTATATCTTATAGTTCTAAAATATTAAATGTCATTGAAGATTTAAAACTATTTAAAAACAATATATTACAATTTGAAAACTTAACTCAAGATACCAAAATACCAATAGAAAATTTTGAAAAGGTAGAAAAAGAAAAAATTCAAAGTATTGCTAAACAGGCCAAAACACAATTCAAAGAATTGGACAAAATGTATTAAGATATAAGAATGGAGAAAATAAATGCAAGAAATTATCATAAAACAAGATAGTCAAGAAGGTAAAATAGTTGCTTTAGTAGAAAATGGAAAGCTAGTAGAAAAATATGAAGAAAAACAAGAATTTCAAAGGCTAGAAGGAAATATATATTTAGGAAAAGTAGAAAACGTATTAATTGGAATGCAAGCTGCCTTTGTCGATATTGGTACACCAAAAAATACCTTTATTCATATTAAAGATGTAATACCTAAAAATAGTAACGAGACAGGCAATAAAAATGAACTTTTAAGCAAATATGATATTAAAAATTATATTCATTCTAATATGCCAATTTTAGTACAAGTAAAAAGAGATAGTACCAATAAAAAAGGGGCAAGAGTATCTACCCATATAAGTCTTCCAGGAAGATTTGTAGTACTCATGCCTAACACAGACTTTTTAACAATTTCTAAAAAAATAGAAAAAGAATCAGAAAAACAAAGATTAATAGAACTTGTCAAACAAAACTTGCCAAAAGGTTATGGAATTATTATAAGAACTTCAGCACAAGGAAAAGAGCCAGAGTTAATTAAGCAAGATATTAAAAGAGTAGTAGCTAAGTATGAACAAATTGTAAATGAGGCAGAAAAACTAAAAAAAGCCTCTGAATTTACGCCTAGCTTATTATATAAAAATGATGGGGTTGTTGGCAAATTATTAACTGATATTATAGATCAAGGCTTAATGAAGATTACAACCAATAGTGTACAAATGCAAGAATATGTAAAACAATTTTTAATAGATACAGGTCTTGAAAATGAAGTAAAATTAGAACTAAGGCAAGAAGATATCTTGCAAATGTATGAGTTAGAAAGGCAGCTAGAAAAAGCAAATAGTCGTAAAATATGGCTTAAATGTGGTGGCTTTATAACCATTGACAAAACAGAGGCTTTAACTGCTATTGATGTAAACTCTGGAAAATATGTAGGGACAAAAGATTTAGAACAAACGGTATATACTGTTAATAAAGAAGCAAGCATAGAGATTGCGAAACAATTGCGTTTAAGAGATATTGGTGGTATTATTATTATAGATTACATAGATATGGAAAAACAGCAAACCAAACAAAAGGTGTTAGAAACCCTAGAAGAAGAATTAAAAAAGGACCGTTCTAAAACACAAATTGTTGGCTTTACGCCACTAGACCTTTTAGAAATGACAAGAAAACATATGTGTAGTAATGATTAGGTAGTTTTAAAAATAAGAGATACAAGAGGTAACAAAAATGTATTTAATAGTAGGTTTAGGAAACCCAGAGCCAGAATATAGCAACACTAGGCATAATATGGGATTTGATGTTATTAACCAAATAGCAAACAAATATGAAATAGACTTAAGTAGAACCAAATTTAAGGGAATTTATGGAACTGGAATGATAGAAGACCAAAAAGTTATTTTACTAAAGCCACAAACCTTTATGAATTTAAGTGGACAAAGCATTAAGCCATTTGTAGACTTTTATAAAATACCACTAGAAAATGTGATTGTAATTTATGATGACATGGATGTAGCAGTAGGCTCTATTAAAATTCGAAAAAAGGGAAGTAGTGGAACCCATAATGGTGCAAAATCAGTTGTCTATGAATTAGCATCAGAAAACTTCCCAAGAATACGCATAGGAATTGGAAAACCAGTAGACCAATATGATGCAGTCGATTATGTCATAGGAAAATTAGAAGATAAGACATATGAAAAATTAAAAGAAGGAATAGAAAAAGCAGTAAAAGCAATAGGAGAATACCTAAAAAACGGTGCAGATAGTGCGATGAACAAATATAATTAGATTAAGGAGTAATAAAAGTGCGAATAAGGTACAAACCATGGGCAAGAAAAGAACTAGAAGAAAGTATATTTTATAGAGAACATCCAGAAGAATTAAAGGGCAATTGGAAAAAAGAATTTAAAAATGAAAATAACCCCTTTTTTGTAGAACTTCGGATGTGGAAAAGGCAGCTTTATTGCACAAATGGCAGTAAAACATAAAGAAGCTAATTACTTAGCAATTGACCTAGTAGATCCTATGCTTGGCTTAGCAAAAAGAAAAATAGAAGAAGTATATAAAAAAGAACAAAAAGAAATTGATAATGTGATTTTAACTAGATTTGATATAGAACGAATTTTATTAATATTAGATAAAACAGATGCAGTAGATGGTATATTTATTAATTTTTGTAACCCTTGGCCAAGAGGAAAACATCACAAAAAAAGGTTAACCTATACAAGGCAGCTAGAACATTATAAAGAATTTTTAAGTCCAAATGGAAAAATATACTTTAAAACAGATGATGACAACTTATTTGAAGAAAGCCTAATTTATTTTAAACAAGCAGGTTTTAAGGTACAAAAAGTAACAAGAAATTTACAAGAGGAGCCTAACTTTTGGGAAAATATAGAAACAGAACATGAAAAAATGTTTATGGAGCAAGGAATTAAAATAAAAGCATGTGTAGCACACTTAGAAGCAAACTAAAAGTGTGCTTTTTTTATAACAAAATTTGCTTTTGGAAACAATTGGCATGATATGATTTAAGTTTCCTATTGTTATTTTTACATATTAGGTGTACAATAAAATTAATAGTATGGAGGAGAAAAAAATGAAGTACGAAGGAAGAAATAAAAAACTTGCTACTCTAAGCTACCTTTTAGCAAAACAAAATGGAATTACATTAATAGCTTTAGTAATAACGATTATTGTTATACTTATATTGGCAGCTATTACAATTAATGTGG
>CANSJB010000017.1 GCA_947647115.1 uncultured Clostridium sp.
ATTATACATATTTATAATTATGCGATTTATTTCTGACTTCTTGTTTACTATTTATTCTACCTTTCCTAATTTCATACTTAAGAAAAAAGATACACTTCAAATGAAGTGTACCTTTAATTGGCTATTAAGTGCTATACTCCCCCTTCTGACACTTTTGTTTAAAAATGGGACTTTCTTTTTTATATCTCCTTTGGTTGAACTTTTTTATATATTACTTTTCCAAACCTAAATTCATTTAGTTTTTTCTGAATTTCTATAATAATGAGTGGTAATATAGATATTCCAAAAGTATATAACCATTGCACCATTGTTAGTGGTACTAAACTAAATAACTGTGCTATTGGTTTCATAATAACTACTGCTATTTGTAATATAGTACCTAATAGGAATGCTCCTACAAGATATTTATTTTCAAGTAGTCCAACTTTGAAAATAGATTCTTCACTTTTTATATTAAAGCTATGTACTAGTTCTAAAATTCCTAAGGCTACAAATGCCATGGTTCTTCCTACTTCTAATCCATATAATTTATTTCCTAAACTAAAAGCTACTAATGTTAGTACCCCTAACATGGTACCTTCTGTAAATATTTTTCCCCATAATCCATCTGCAAAAATGCTTTTTTTGTTATCACGTGGTTTGCGATTCATAATGTTTTTGTCTGGTTTTTCTAACCCCAAGGCAATAGCTGGCAATGAATCTGTTACTAAATTAACCCATAGGAGCTGAATAGCAAGTAGTGGTGATTTTAGCCCTAATAGTAGCCCTAAAAATATAGTTACAATTTCACCAATGTTGGTTGCAATTAAGAAATGGACTGCTTTTTTGATGTTGTCAAAAATATTTCTTCCTTGTTTTACCGCTTCTACAATAGTAACAAAATTATCATCTGTTAATACCATATCTGCTGCATTTTTGGCAACATCTGTACCATTTTGCCCCATAGCAATTCCAATGTCTGCTTGTTTTAAGGCTGGAGCATCATTTACTCCATCTCCTGTCATAGCAACAACTGCTCCTGTACTTCTATAGCTATTTACAATTTTTACTTTATGCTCTGGTGTTACTCTTGCAAATACACTATATTTCATAATATCTTTTTTCAAAACATTTTCTGGGATAGCATCTAATTCTTCTCCGTGTAATGCTTAAATCTCCATTTTTTAAAATACCTAATTGTTTTGCAATAGCCCTAGCTGTTGCAATATGGTCTCCTGTAATCATAACGGTTTTAATACCTGCTTTTGTACATGTAGCAACTGCTTGTTTTACTCCTTCTCTTGGTGGATCTATCATTCCAATAAGCCCCATAAATATGAGATTTTGCTCTATGTTTTGGCTGTTGTTATGATTTGGCAAATTGGGAATATCTAAATAGGCAATTGCAAGTACTCTTAAGGCTTGGTCTGCCATTTGTAAGTTTTGTGTATTAATCTTTTGTGTTAAGCTTTGTGTAAGTATTACCGCTTTCCCATTTTGATAAATTTGCTTACACTTTTTTAACAATACATCTGGTGCTCCTTTACAAATAATACGATATCCGTCCATTTATTTTATGAATTGTGGTCATCATTTTTCTACTAGAATCAAAGGGAATATCTGCTATACGCTCCATTGTTTTGTATAGCTCTTGTTTATTTTCTCCCATTTCTAAGGCTTTATTTACAATAGCAAGTTCTGTAGGCTCTCCATTTGCTTTTGTTTTACCTGCTTGCTCATATATTTCTACATCTGTACACATAGTAGCTAGTTGTAATAATAGTTGTAAATGATTTTTATCTGTAATTTCACCTGTTTCATTTACTAATTTTGTAACTTGCATTTTATTTTGAGTTAAAGTTCCTGTCTTGTCTGAACAAATAACACTACTACTTCCTAAGGTTTCTACTGCTGGCAATTTACGAATAATACTGTTTTTTCTTGCCATTTTGGTAACTCCAATAGAAAGCATAATCGTAACAATGGCTGGTAAGCCTTCTGGAATAGCTGCTACTGCTAGTCCTACTGATGTCATAAACATTTCAATTGGGTCTATTTTTTTGGCGATTCCTATTGCAAAAATAAATAGACAAATAATTAGACAGGCAATTCCTAATATTTTTCCTACTTGTCCTAATTTTTTTTGGATAGGGGTTTCTGGTGATTCATTGTTTATAATCATTTTAGCAATTTTTCCTACTTTTGTATTCATGGCAGTTTGTGTAACAATTGCCTCTCCATGTCCGATTAACCACTATAGTGGTTGCAAATACCATGTTTATCATGTCACCTAACACTGTTTTCTCTGGCAAGATTTTGTCTGCTTCTTTTGTAACAGGAACTGTCTCTCCAGTTAAACTTGATTCTTCAATTTTTAGATTTGAACAAGAAATTAGCCTTCCATCTGCTGGCACAAAGCATCCTGCTTCTAATAGTACAATATCCCCTGGCACTACTTCTTCTCCTTTTATGGTAAGTATTTGGCCATTTCTTCTTACTTTACAGGTAGGGGCAGACATTTTCTTTAAAGCCTCTAGTGATTTTTCTGCTTTTGCTTCTTGCACTAACCCCATAATGGCATTAAATACAACTATAGCAATGATAATAATAGAGTCAAAATAATCACCACTTCCTTGTATTTTAGCTACCACAGCTGAAATAATAGAGGCAATAATTAGAATAATAATCATAAAATCATTAAATTGTTTTAAAAATCGAATTACTATTGACTGTTTTTTTTGTTCCTCTAATTGGTTAGTTCCATATTCTTGTCTTCTTTGTTCTACTTGGTTTGTTGTTAACCCCTTGTCTATATTGGTTTTAACCTTTTTTTCTACTTCTTTTGTAGACAACATATGCCACATATGCTTATCCTCCTTTGTTTGATTTGCCTGATAAATCAGGCACATTACTATAGTATATGTGGCTTGTCTTATGTTTATTACTATATTTATTTGTTTTATTTTATATTGCTAAAAAGCTGATACCACCCCTATTATAATTAATAAAGTAGCTGCTATGATATTCCATAAAAAGCTTGGTATTTTAGAAGCTTTTTTTAGTTTTGCACCTAAAATTCTTCCTATTAATAAGAATAAAATTTGAAAGGTTGCTACTAAAATAGGAAAAATAAAAAAGTTTTCATTTACTAATACCCCTGTGCCAATTCCTATACTAAAACTATCTAATGACAAGGCTATTCCTAGTGAAATTGCCTCTTTACTATCAATGTATTTAGAATTATCTGTATCATAACTTTCTGGTTTTTTTAAAGATTGAAATAATAGCATCATTCCCATAACGATAAGAATGCCACTACCTAAGTATTGTGTAACTACTTTTGGGAAAATAGCTTCAAAACCATTTCCCATTAGAATTGCTAATGTACTAATAATTAAAGAAATGGTAAATAAAATACCAGTTGCCATTTTGGTTATTTTAATATTTCTCACGCCATAATTAATTCCAATGCCTATGGAATCTATGCTTGCTAAAAATGCAAGTAAACCTAATTGTAATAACATAAAATACACCTCTTTGTATTTTATGTTAAGTAATTTAGTTTGGTGAATCCTGCTTATGGATATGTCAAAATCTTTCTATCTTTTAGGCATTCATGCTAAAATTAGTATCTAATAAAAAACAAGCTTGCTAAGATGTCTGCTCTTAGTAAGCTTGTTTTTATTGGGTTGATTTTTTCTTTTATTTATTCTCCTTGATATTTTTCAAAGCCTAGTGTTATTTTAAATAAATCTCCATCTAGATAAATATGAAATTTTCCGCCTTGTAGCTGTGTTAAACTAGAGGCAATAGAAAGTCCTAAGCCGCTTCCTTCCGTGTTTCTTGATTCTTCTCCTCTTACAAATCTTTGCATTAATTCATCTGCTGATATATTTAGCTTTTCTTGTGATATATTTTTCATTTGAATCACGACACTAGTTTGATTTGGTATGATGTCTAGATAAATTCTGGTATTTTCCATGGCATATTTAGCTGCATTGGAGTATATATTTTCTAATACTCTATACATATACCTACCATCTGCTTTTATAAAAATGGGCTCTTCTGGCATATTGATAATTTCTTCTAGTCCACGACTATGAAATTTGTCTTCAAATTCACCTGATATTTGTTTTACTAGTTCTAATACATTTATTTTTTCCATTTTTAGTTTGATGTTTCCAGAAGAGGCTTTTGATGCTTCTACTAAGTCTTCTGTTAGTTTTTTTAGTCTTTGTGATTTATTTTCTAGTATCATCAAATACTCTGTTGCTTTTTCATTTGGCATTTGTTCTTTTTTTAGTAAGTCTACATAGTTAATAATAGAGGTTAGTGGGGTTTTTATATCATGGGATACATTAGTAATTAACTCTGTTTTTAGTCTTTCGCTTTTTAGACTTTCACTTACAGCATTAGATAGCCCTCCTGCAATGTCTTCTACATAAATTGCAAGTTGTTTTAATACTCCTTCCATTTCGTTTTTGTTTAGCGTTATGTTAGTATTTCCTTCATAGATGTTTTTTAAGGCATTTTGTATGTTTGCAAATTGTTTTTGCTTTTTAAATAGGTACCAAAAGCAAAGTGTTCCTTGCGTTAATAATAGTAATAAACTTATCCAAGTGCCGTTGCTATTTACCATAGAAGTAGTTAAAATAAAGCCTAATAAGCAAAAGCTCCAATAATATAAAATTAGTTTTGTAGAAGTTTTGCGGTTATCTATTAGTAGTTTTATTCCATGTAATATGCTATAAATAATAGTTGATTTCCATACTGTGTGTGTTTTGATTCTTTTTACAATGGTCTCTAGCATTAACACTGCCCCTAAGTACATAATAATAATACCTATGGTAAATCCTGTAATGATTAATGTCCTAATTCCTGTTTCTATAGTAATGCAACATGCTATTCCTATCCCTATAATGAGAAGTCCTATCCATATTACAATTTCTAACTTCCACTTGTCAAACCAGTTTAAGTAAATTTCTTCTTGTTTAGCAGTTCTTCCAATTCCTCTAATAATAACTATGACACATAAGATTAAAATAATAATAGAAATTGGAATAAGGGCTGGTGCCATATTACTAATTTGTATTGTAAAGTTATAGCCTACATTAGAGATACTATAGCTATCACTATAAGGTATATTATCTAATAGTGCTGTATATATTTGGATATTATTCTGGTCTAAAATAATGTTTTCATATTGATAGGTATAACGTATGTCCTCTAATTTTAAGTTTTGTATACTAGTTTGTACTTTTCCATTTTCATAGTTCCAATAAATAGCATTTTTTGCTATCTCTTGTTTAATACCTTCTATCGTATCTGTTCGCATTGTGTGGTTTACATTGGTAACAATTATTTTTTCTTGGGCGTCTATAATTAAATATTTAAAATTGTTGTTTTCTATATCATAATAGATGGTATTTTCATCATCATCTTCTTCTGGTTGCACAGATGAAAAATCGTCTACTTTTAAATAACTTTCGAGATAATTTAAACTGTTATAATAATTACGATATATACTATTTAAGTATTGGTCTGAGAATAATTTAGTTTCATAATAATTATTTGCATCTTTTAGCCTGATATCTGAGTCCATAATAGATAAGCAAACAATGGAGGCAATTAAAATAATGCCAAATATAGGGGCTATGAAATAAGCTATATTTTTGCTAATTCTTGCCCAGCATAGTTTTTTTTGTTTCATTTGTCTTTGTCCTCCTTTCTTTATTCGTTTTATTTATACTTCTTCTTTTTTCATTTTTTCGTCTAGGTTTTCTATTTTGTAACCAATTCCCCATATTACTTTTAGGTATTTTGGTTCTCTTGGGTTGATTTCTATTTTTTCTCTAATGTGTCTAATATGTACTGCTATAATGTTTTCTGCGCCATAGCTTTCTTCTTCCCATACATTTTCGTAAATTTGTTCAATAGAATACACAATTCCTTTATTTTTTGTTAGAAATTTTAGGATGTTATATTCTGTTGGTGTTAGTTTCACTTCTTTTCCCTCTACCATTACTTGCTTGGTATCATCATTTAGCTGCAAATCGCCAGAACTATAGATATTTTTTCCTTCTTGATTTTGCCCTGCAATAGAACCTAAAGAAGTATATCTACGAATTTGTGAGTTTACTCTTGCAATTAGTTCTAATGGGTTAAATGGTTTTGTAATATAATCATCTGCACCATTATTTAAACCTGCTATTTTGTCATAATCTTCTGATTTAGCAGATAGCATAATAATAGGAATGGCTTTGTCTTTACGAATTAGTCCTGCAGTACTAATTCCGTCTAATTTTGGCATCATAATATCTAATAATATTAGGTGAATGTCATTTTGCTGTTTTACTATTTTTAATGCTTCCATTCCATTATAGGCTTTTAAAATATGATAGCCTTCTTTGCTTAAGTAAATGTCTATTGCATTTACAATTTCTTTGTCATCATCTACTACTAATATGTTATACATTTTTTAGCTCTCCTTTTAGTTTTTTGATTATATTACTTTCCTTTCAGCACTTTATAGTATACTAAGAAATTATTAAGAAAAAAGATTAAATTTTATTAAGGTTTTATTAAGTTTTTTGTTTGCTTTTGGCTATTTTGATAGTCTACATATTCTTCTATTAGAAGTTTTATGATTGTAACAACTGGCACTGCTAAAAACATACCAAGTACGCCAAAGTATGCACCACCAATTGTTACAGCAAATATAACTAAAAGTGGGCTAATGGATAATGAGTTTCCTATAATTTTTGGGTTAATAATATTAGCATCAATTTGTTGCAATATAATAACAATAACTGCCATTAAAAATGCTTGACCTAATCCTCCTGTAAATAAGGTTACAATAATAGCTGTAGCTACTGCAACAATAGCGCCAAAGTATGGGATTAAGTTAAATAGTCCTATCATAAATCCTAATAGTACTGCATATTTTACTCCTATCACAGACATAGCCACTGAGGTTAAAATTCCTACAATGATAGCGTCTAATACTTGACTTGCTATAAATCTAAAAAATACTTCGTTTGTTTTGTTAAAGTATCTGCTAATTAATAGATAAACATCTTTTTCAAATAGAGCATTGGATAGTTTTTTTAAGAAGTTTAATATTTGGCTCCTTTCTGCTAGTAAATATACAGAAACAATAAAAGCTACAAATATATTAAAGATACTACTTACTACATCAATTGCACCTTTTACATATTGTACTATTTTTTCTACATTAAAAAATTGTTTTAAATCTATTTGACTCATATTTTGTATTAACTCTATTATAATCTCATTTTTTAAGATAGAGTTTTCTGGTAGTTGTTGCACAGTTTGCATAGTATTATTATAATAAGTACCAAAGTTTAGCGCAAAGTCAGTAATGCTTTTTAATACATTTGGTATAACAAAGTTTAGCGCAAGAATGATAATAATAATGGCAATAATATATACTGTTACAATAGATAAAGCTCTTGCTTTTTTTCCTATCCATTTAGGGCTTTTTATTTTTTGGTATGCCCTTTCTACTGCTCTACATGGAATGTAGAATAAATAGGCTATTAGCAATCCTACAATAAAGGGCATTAATATATTAAATAACCCTTTTATCCAATCTGCAATAGGACCTATATTATCTAATAGTTTGTATACTGCTATAATGGCTACTCCTAAGATAAACCAATATAGCCATTTGCTAAAACTTGCTTTTTTGTTTTTCATTTTTTATTTGCCGAGTAAACAGACTCGACTACCTCCTTTTTTATTTATTTTAAATTTAAACCTACAGGACAATGGTCACTTCCCATAATGTCTGAATAAATAATGCTGTCTTTTATTTTTTCTTCTATTGATTTTGATACAATAAAATAGTCTATTCTCCATCCTAC
Organism: uncultured Clostridium sp.; assembly: GCA_947647115.1. Lineage (GTDB taxonomy): Bacteria > Bacillota > Clostridia > TANB77 > CAG-508 > CAG-273. The sequence continues at coordinate 7,866 of CANSJB010000017.1, forward strand.
ATTTTTTTCTCTTGCATGAAACATGTAAGACCACCAAGTATAACTGTCTTGTTTTTGTGGATATAAATATCTAAAAGAATCTGTAAAACCTGAGCTTAATAGTTTTGTCATTTTGCCTCTTTCTTCATCTGTAAAGCCTGCACTTTTATGATTTGTTTTTGGGTTTTTTAGGTCAATTTCTTCATGTGCTACATTTAAGTCTCCACAATAAATAACAGGTTTTGTTTTATCTAAGTTTATAAGGTAATTTCTAATTTCATCTTCCCATTCCATTCGGTAATTTAAGCGTTCTAGCTCTCGTTTAGAGTTTGGGGTATAACAGTTTACTAGGTAAAATTCGTTAAATTCTAGTGTAATGATTCTACCTTCTTGGTCATGTTCTTGTTTTCCTATACCATAGGTTACTTTGATTGGTTTTTGCTTGGTAAATACGGCTGTTCCTGAGTATCCTTTTTTAATAGCACTATTAAAGTAAGTATGATAATTCTCAAATATCCCTGCTATATTTAAATCAATTTGGTCTTCTTGCATTTTGGTTTCTTGAATGCAAAATATATCGGCATCTACTTGTTTGAAAAACTCCTTAAATCCTTTATTTATGGCAGCTCTTAGTCCATTTACATTCCATGAGATGAATTGCATTTTTTTTAACTCCTTTTTTACTTGTATTTTATAAATTTTCTTTTTAATATCTATATTTTGTTTATTAGCATATAATACTTTTTTATCTTTGTAAATATTTTCTTTAAAAAAGCAACCTTTTCTGAAGGTTGCTTTTAACAATATTCTTTTTTACATTGCATTAAAATATACGTTTCCACCTATGTTTACTCCATTTGCATAACCTGCTGACCTAAAAGATAAGTAATTATGGTTTCTCTTTCCATTTAATGCATCTATTACCGCTTGTTTTACATGTGATGGGTAATTTCCATTTAATCTTCTTCTCCAGTGATTGTCTATTGAGTAACAGAATTGACCTTTTGCTTTGTATTGGGTAAGTGGGTCTGAACCTCTACTTTTCCATCTACTACTTTGTGTTCTATTACATGCTGTTGTAATAACTGCCAATGCTCCATTGTAACTTGATGAACACTCTTGTGCAGTAATGGCACATAATAAGTCTAGTTCTGATTCTGAGTAGCTCCATTTTCCTGCATATCTAACAGTTGTACCACCACTTCTTGATGTTACTTGAGCTGTCCTTACTTCTACAATTTTATCTACTGGCTTACGAATAATTTTAGATGAAATCTCTTTTTTCTCAATTTCTTTTTCATTTTGGTATTTAATTTTATAAGTAATTTCTTTTAAGCCATCTACACCATATTGTACAATTTTATCTTGTTTTGTTTTTGAATTTCCAGCTACGTTTTTGGTAACTGTTTCATATGGTATTTTTACTTTTTCTACCACTATTTTTTCTACAATGGTATCATAAGTTTTTAAAATTTCTTCTACTGATACATCTTGTGAAGTTTCTGCAACTTTTGGCATTTTAACTTCTTCGTCTGCTTTTTTAGAAATTTTAATTGTATTATTGTCTGGTAACTCTTGGTCTAAATTTGGAGTTACCTTTTCGTCTTCTAATAGGATAATATGATTTTCATCAAGTATTTCTGAAATTTGCTTTTTACTAGTTAGTACATTCATTTCATAACCACTAGCTAATATAATTTTAACTGTGTTTAATTTGACATTTGTAGCTGTTACTGCTACTGTCATGATGAAGATAAATACAATAGCAATGCATATAATTTTTTTCAGCGATATTGATGCTTTATCATCATTTTTCATATTAAATTTGTTCCCTCCTTTGTATGAGCAACATCTATATTATACCATTTTTGAAAAATATTGTCAAATTATGATGTATTTTCCTTATTTGCTTGGTACTACTTATGTTTTTAGTTTATGGTATTTTTGTATATTTTTCAAATGCTACTAATAGTATTATATGCAAGCTTGTACCAAAATATGAAAAATTTTGTTAATTTTATTTCAATTAAAGTAAATAAAAAATAGTATTATGCTGTCCTTTGCATTTTTGCACCTTATTTTCTATACTTTTTTTTATTTATATGATACAATTAAAAAAATTTAGAAAGAGGTAACTAAATGAAAAAAGTAATTATTTTTTATGCATCTTATGGTGGTGGGCATTTATCTGCTGCTAAGTCTATCAAACAACATATTGAGGAAAACTATAAAAATGTTGACTTAGAAATGATTGATTGTATGAAGTATATTAATAAAACAATAGAAAAATTGACTACTGGTGCTTACCGTGAAATGGCAAAAAGGGCTCCTAAGTTATGGGGAAAGGTTTATTTTAGTTCAGAAAAAAAGGTACTTGGTCACATTACTACAGATAGTAATAAGTTAATGGCTATTAAGCTTAATAAGTTGCTACAACAAAAGTCACCTGATTTGATTATCTCTACTCATCCTTTTAGTAGCCAAATGGTTAGTTATTTGAAAAAAAAGGGAAAGGTGCATTGTGCTTTAGTTACTATTATGACTGATTTTGCTATGCATAAGCAATGGTTAATTGGTCATGAATATACACAGCATTTTTTTGTTTCAAATGATAATATGAAACAAGATATTATTGCCTATGGTGTTGAGCAAAGCAAAGTACATGTAACTGGTATTCCTATGTCTGAACGTTTTTGTAAAAGTTTTGACCATGCTAAGATTTTTGAAAGTTTTGGTTTGGACCCTAACAAAAAGGTAATTTTATTTTTTGGGGGCGGTGAATTTGGACTTGGCAAAGATAGGACTGTACAGATTTTAAAGGCTCTCATTCAAAAGGTACCTCATTATCAAGTTGTAGCAGCTAGTGGAAAAAATGAGAAAATGAAGGAAGCTTTTAAAAATGTTGTTTCAGAATATGAGGCAAGTGATAGGGTTATTGTACTTGGTTTTACTGATAAGGTTCCTGAGCTAATGGCTATTTCTTCTGCTGTTATTTCTAAGCCTGGTGGTCTTACTACCACAGAAAGTTTAGCTTGTGGTTTGCCTATGCTTATTATTAACCCAATTCCTGGTCAAGAGGAGGAAAATGCTGCATTTTTAGAAGCAAATGGTGTTGGTATTTGGCTTAAAAATACTGATGACCCTGAGGAAGTTATTATAAAGTTTTTTGGTTCTGAGAAGGCATTAGAAGATATGGGGCAAAGAGTTAAAAATTTAGCTTATAGAAATTCTACTCATGATATTTGTAAAATTGCACTTGGCGAAATTAATATCAGTTAATGTTATAAAAAAGTAATATATCGAGGAGAGTTTTTTCTAAATTAAATAATTAATAAAAATAGAATATTATTGTATATTTGGGAAAGTATATACCATATGAACAAATTATTATTAATTAAAAATGTGTATACCACCTAAAAATGAGCACTTGATTGATAATATACATAGATTATCATAAGAATATGAGTTAGTGTTGTTAACAAATTACTTTGCTTTATCTCAAATGAATAGACTAAATAATATGAGAATAGGAAAGTATTTTATTGAATGTCATGGAGAACATATTATAAAACTAAACAGAAAAGCATATTTAGATGCTTGTGGGGATAAAAGACCAAGTGAATGCGTGATGATAGGTGATGATATTTATTTAGATATTACAAGAGCAAGACAAGAAGGATTAAATACAATTTTTGTAAATAGTAAAGGATTAGAAGTTAAGCCAGAGATAGGAATTGTAGTTAATTCTGTTGAAGAAATTTCTAAAGATATGATTTCTAAATTAGAAGAAAAAGATTTAGAAAGATGAATGTTAATAAATAATAAAGGAAGTGAAAAAATGCATCTAGCAAAGAAAGATAATAGTTCCATGATTATTAAATATCAAAATACAAATAATGTATTAAAAGATGTATGTTCTATTATTGAATCAGCGAGAGATTATGCTTATCAATCAGTAAATATAGCATTAGTAGAAAGAAACTGGTTTATTGGTTATAGAATAGCAGAAGAAGAACTAAAAGGCGAAAATAGAGCAAATTATGGTACAGAAATAATAAAGAAGTTATCTAAAGAATTAAAGGAAGAATATGGAAAAGGTTTTGATGCTAGAAACTTATATTATTGTTTAAAATTTTACAAAATGTTTCCAAACATTTTGAACACAGTGTGTGCAAAATCTAATATATTACTTTCGTGGAGTCATTATAGGACTTTATTACAAGTAGAAGATGAAAAAGCAAGAGAATGGTATGAAAAAGAAACTCTAGAGCAAACTTGGAATGTAAGAACATTACAAAGAAATGTTTCATCTCAGTATTATTATAGATTATTAAAATCTCAAGCTAAAGAGCCTGTGATACAAGAAATGAAAGAAAAAAACAAAGAACATTATTTAATGAATAAACTAGAATTTATAAAGAATCCAGTAATAGCAGAATTTTTGGGTTTTTCATTAGAAGATACTTATACAGAAACAGAACTAGAAACAAGCATAATAAATAATTTGCAAAAATTTTTAATGGAACTTCGGAAAAGGTTATGCTTTTGTAGAAAGACAACAGCATATTCGTACAGAAAAAGGCGATTATTATATTGATTTAGTTTTTTATAATTATATCTTAAAATGTTTTGTATTGATTGACTTAAAAACTAATCAAGTAACACACCAAGATATAGGACAAATGGATATGTATGTAAGAATGTATGATGAATTAAAGAAAGCTAAAGATGATAACCCAACGATTGGAATTTTACTTTGTACTGATACAGATGCAGATGTAGCAAGATATTCTATATTAAATGGAAACGAGCAATTATTTGCAACAAAATATAAAACATATTTACCAACAGAAGAAGAACTAAAAGCTGAAATTGAAAGTCAAAAAGCAATATTTGAAATACAACAACAAGAAAAAGAGGAAAATAAGTAAAAATGAAAACAGAACAATATAATGAACTATTAAAAGAACTTGGAAAATGTGAAAAATGTATAAATTTGAAAAAGAAAAATAGAATAGAATCTAGAATTATGATTATTGGACAAGACTTAAATTTAAAGCCCCATCCCAAAATAGTAATGACAATGTTATTTGCTTAAAAGATTATCTAGAATATCGGAAAAAGCTAGCAATTGCAAAGTAAATCATAACTAACAGTTTATTTTATAACTATAAACTCTAAATGTTAATAGGCATTGCTTGTAGCAACGGACTATTCTTTATATAATAGTTTGTAAAGAAAGGAGTGGTTGTAAAATGTTAAAAGAAAACATTAAATCAATAAGAAAATCAAAAGGACTTTCACAAGAGGAACTAGCTATCAAGCTAAATGTGGTAAGACAAACTATTTCTAAATGGGAGCAAGGCTTATCAGTTCCTGATTCAGAAATGTTAATCTCCCTATCAGAGGTGCTTGAAACACCAGTAAGCACTTTACTTGGCGAAAATATTGCAGAGTCTAAAGTAGATGATTTGAAAATAATTTCTGAAAAATTAGAGATAATCAACTTTCAACTATTGCAAAGGAGGGACATCGGAAGAAAAGTGATTCATTGGATACTAATTTCATTGTGTATATTCCTTTTAATAATGTTCCTGTGTTTGTTCTTATTAAAGAGTCCTTATTTAAATTTGAATTATAATGAACCTGCAAATGCTGTTTTAGGAGTTGCTTTTCATTCGTTTGAATGGCTATTTGTTAGGATAGCACCAATTATCTTTATTATATCAATCATTGGCATTCTATTGACTCGAAAAAAAGTTTAAAGTTGTTTGTAGCACAAATTACAATACATGGACAATTAGTAAATGGATAAAGAAATATTGTTAACAAATATAGATAAAATTCATACTACTCAAATGGGTGTTGATAGAATTAAGAAAAATTTTAAATTAGCTCATGATGATGTTATTGAGTATTATAAAAATAAAGTTCTAGATAAGAATTGTAATATATAGGCTCAGATATAATTACTCCTTGCTTGTATCCAGAGTAGCTAATGTTATTAATGTATCTCCGAAGCTGTGAAAAAATAGCTGCTAAAATATTAAGCTCATCTTGTGTTTTTCCTTTTGCAATTGAGCATGCTATAATAGAAATAAGAGTTACAAGTTCACAATCTTGCATATTATCTCCTCCTTATGTATTATTATATGTTTTACTTTAATTTTTGTTATTAGACAAATATTGTTTTTATTTGGAATATCTTATATATTTGAGTATGGATATGAATTGCAATTAGATTCTAAAGCAAAGATGTATGGTAATGAAAATAAGTAAAATTAATCTTTAATTAAAAAGAAACAGACTATAAATGTTTGGAAAAATGTTTCCTAAATGTATCGTCTGTTTCTTTTTATTATAGCTCTCTTCTTCCTTCTAGAGCTTTACTTAAAGTTACCTCATCTGTGTATTCTAAGTCGCCACCTACTGGTATGCCATGGGCTATTCTAGTTGCTTTTATCCCTAATGGTTTTACTAGCTTAGAAATATACATAGCTGTTGCCTCCCCTTCTACTCTAGGGTTTGTTGCTAATATAATTTCTTTTATTTTCCCTTCCATTAAGTGTGCTAAAAGTTCTTTTATTTTTATGTCATCTGGTCCTACTCCATTCATAGGAGAAATGCTGCCATGTAGTACATGATAAATACCTTTAAATTCATGAGTACGTTCCATTGCAACTACATCTCTTACATCTTCTACTACACAGATAGTCGTGTGGTCTCTATTTTGGTTACTACAAATAGGACATGGGTCTGTATCAGATATATTATAACAACTAGAGCAATATTTTAGGTTTTTTTTGGCTTCTAAGATAGCTTGTACAAATTCATTGGTTTCTTGTTCTGATGCATCTAATATATGAAAAGCAAGTCTAGCTGCAGTTTTATTTCCAATGCTAGGTAGTTTTTCAAAGCTTTCTATTAGTTTTTCTATCGATGGTGCATAATATGACATGGGTATGGCTCCTTCATTTTTCTTTTTTGCTTTTATTTTTTACATTAGTCCTGGTATATTGTATTTTCCTAATTCTTGTGATGTAGCACTGTCTACCTTTCTTAATGCTTCATTTACACAGCTTAAAATTAAGTCTTGCAACATTTCTACATCTTCTGGGTCTACTACTTCTTTTTTTATGGTTAGTTCTTTTAGTTCTTTACTTCCAGATACTTTTACATAAACAGCTCCTCCTCCTGTAGTTGCATCAAATTCTTTTGCTGCTAATTCTGTTTGTGATTTTTCCATATCTGCTTGCATTTTTTTTGCTTCTTTCATTAATTGGTTTAGGTTCATTCCTCCAAAACCTCCACCCATCCCTGGGAATCCTCTTTTTGACATTTTGTTTTCCTCCTTCTATCTTTTTGTAATTTTATTCTTCTATCATATTAATTGGCACATCTAGCTCTTGAACTACTTGCTCTGCTAGACTTTTTTGTTTTTCTTTTTTGGCTAGTAACTCATCTTGACAGTCTAATATTTTTATTCTCATTTCTTTCCCATATTCAATAGAAATTAGTCTAGTCAATTCTTGGATGTTTTCTGGCTTTTCCATAATGCTTTTGACAAATGGTGTTAACCCATTTTGAAATACAATGCCTACTGTCATATCATTTAGCTCTGTAGCAACTGTGTTTAGAAGGTTACTAACTAACATCATTTTTCTTTGTTCTTTTAGATTTTCTATAATTTTAGGCCAAAAGTCTAATTTGTCAATTTGTAAGTTACTTACTTGTTCTACTGCCACTTTTCCTACAGCTGCTATTTTAGTCTCTTTTTTTTCTTGTATTTGAACTGGGGCTGCCTGTGTTTGCTTTGGTATTTGTTTTATTTTTTGTTCTAAATTGCTTAACCTCGTATAGATGTCTTCTAAGTTTGTTTGCGTTTTTGGTGTTTCCTCCTGATTACACATTTTTATCATGGCTACTTCAAATAAAATTGTTTTTTGGGATGACCATTTTAGTTCATTTTCTAGCTCAGATAATGTATATATCATTTGTAATAAGCGTTCTTTTGAGACTTCATTTGCTAGTTTATCAATTTGTTCTAGTTCTTCACTACTATAAATTTCTAGTTTTTTACTGGTTTTCCATACTAATATATCTTTGCTATATTTTATAAGTTCCCATAGTAAGTTTTGTAAATCTTTTCCTTGGTCTTCTATTTGTTTTATGATAGATAAAACTTGTTCTACTTGATATTGTATAATTGCTTGTATTATTTGACTAACAAAAGATAACTTTGGTATACCTACTAGGTCTTTTACAAAATTTTCGTCTATTTTTTCACTTTCTTCTTGAAGACATCTTTCTAAAATGCTTAAGGCATCTCTCATGGCACCTTCTGATAATACAGCTATTATTTTTAGTGCCTCTTTGGTTATTGCTATACTGCTTTGGTCACATACATATTGCAGTCTTCTACTAATGTCCTCATTGGATATTTTTTTAAAGTCAAAACGTTGACATCTGGAAAGTATGGTAGCTGGCAATTTTTGTGGCTCTGTTGTTGCTAATATAAATTTCACATGTGCTGGTGGTTCTTCTAAAGTTTTTAATAGAGCATTAAATGCCCCTGTTGATAGCATATGTACCTCATCTATAATATATACCCTGTATTTAGCAAGGGTTGGCAAAAAGTTTACTTCATCTCTAATGGCTCTTATGTCATCTACACTGTTGTTTGAAGCTGCATCCATTTCAACAATATCGGTTAAAGAACCATTCATAGCAGCTTTGCATATTTCACATTCATTACATGGCTCTCCCTCTTGTGGGTTTAAACAATTGACTGCTCTTGCTAATATTTTAGCTGTTGTAGTTTTTCCTGTACCTCTACCACCATTTAAAAGATAGGCATGTCCAACTCTTCCTGCTATGATTTGATTTCTAATGGTTTTGGTGATATGTTCTTGTCCAACCATGTCTTCAAATTTTAGGGGTCTAAATTTTCTATATAAAGCTGTATATGCCATAGTTTCCTCCTCTTTTTAATGAAGAAAGGTATGAATTTTTTTATTTAGCCACTCTATGGAGAATAAATGCCACACAAAAGTATCTACTTATTGCTGCTTCCTTCCGGACCTGACAAGGTTCATAGGCTTTTATTGGTTTTATTCTCCATACAATGGCTAAGTTTCATACCCTTTGCATTATATACTGTTTTGCTTTTTTTCGCAAGTATGTTTCTAAATTTTCTCTAGTTTATTATGATTTATTTCTAATAATTTAAGTTTTCCTTGGCACTTTCCGCATCTGTACTTATTTATATTTTTAGGGTTAAATCTTTTTCTATATATTATTTGCTCACATTTTTGACATTGTATTTTATATGAGTAGGTTTCTTTTTCTTCATAACATAAGTTGCTTTTTTCATAGTCTTGTTTTTTGTTGCCTTTTGTGGTTATGTGATAGCCTAGTTTTTGATTGATGTAATTAGCATATTTTTTAAATTCTTTTCCATGATTATTACAGTAGGGTATACAATGTATTAATTCATGTAAAATAGTGTTTTTGATGATGGCTTGGTTTAAGTTCATAACCCAGCTACTAATTTGTATATGATGGTCTTGATATTTTTCATAGTGAATTATTTTATGACCACCTATTTTTTTTATCGTTTTATATTGTTTATCTGGGTTTTCTTGTTTGCAGCATCCATATCTTTTGCTTGCTTTGGCTGCTATTGTTATATCAATATTTCCTATTATTTCTTTGTTTTGCATATCTATTCCCATATTTTTTAATTCTTGTATGCATTCTTGGTATAGGTTTTGTAACTTGTTTTGCATGGTTTCTCCTATTTTACTCTTTTAAATACAATGTCACTCATATCTGTTTTTTCTAGGTGCGTATTTGCTTCTTCTCCTAAATTTCCAGTTGGTAAGTCTAATGTTATATTGGCTTGATATTTATTTTTAGTGGTTTGTATGGTAAAGTCAAAAGATACACTAAATTCTATTTTTTCTTTTGTTAAGCCGACTTTTTTAATCCAAGTTCCATCATGTACAATTTGTTCATCCTTATCTGAGGTATAGTCTGCTATATTAGCATTACTAAAACGAATCAGGGCAGTTCCACCTTTGCTTCCTATTTCTAAGTTGGTAGAGCTACTTTGGCTTGCTCCTTTGTATTCTAATTTTTCTTGTACTAAAAATTGGTCCTCATAGCTATATAATCTACCTGCTTTACTATTTGGCATATATGCCTTTATGGTACCTATTTGTGGTTTATTTGTTATTTGAATATTGCTAATGGCTACATTTTTAATTAGTATGTCTTGTGATTCTGCTGCTTGCTCATTTTGGTCTATATAAAAGTATATATCATTATTTTGGTATATGGCAAAGTTCCATTTTTCTTTTCCCTTTTCTTTTTCTATTCCTTCTGCTGTACCAATAGCTACTATTTTAGATAATTTAAAAGGCATGTTTGTTTCACCTTCTACTTCATATATAATCATACAAATAACAGCTAAGGAAAGTATTAACACTAATATAAATATGGCAATTACTAATTTGATGGTTTGTTTTTTTTCCTCTGTAATCAATGGGATGCCTCCTTATTTTTTTTGTTTCTTAATTCCTTAAAAAAGTTTTTTAGTATTTGTTCACATTCTTTTTGTAATATTCCAGTTTGTACTTCTACTTTATGATTAAAGGTATAATCTGATAAAATGTTTAAAACTGATCCACATGCTCCTGTTTTTGGATCCATTGTACCAATATATATTTTTTTTATCCTTGCTTGTATTAAAGCGCCAGCACACATAGAACATGGCTCTAAGGTTACATACATTTCACAATCGGTTAATCTCCAGCTTTCTAACTTTTTGCTTGCTTTTTGAATCGCTATTATTTCTGCATGTTTGGTAGTATCTTGCTTGTCTTCTTTTTCATTATATGCTCTGGCTATAATTTTATTCTGTTTTACAATAATAGCCCCTACTGGTATTTCTCCTTTTTTGTATGCTTTTTGTGCCTGTTTTATAGCTTCTTTCATGTATTTTTCTGTTTGTGTCATGGCTACTCCTTTTTCTTTTTTCATTCTTATACCATATCATATTTTGTAAATCTTTTCAACTTTTTTTGACTTTTTATTTTCTTTCCTATATAATATACTTATCTTATTTATAAGGAGTGTCTACCATGTGGAAAATACGAAAGCGGGGCTTCAAAGATAATGGAGCTATTTTAGCTATTCGTCGTTATCATGATGGCTCCTATTCTATTGGAAACCCTAATGCTATGTTTTGCTATGACCCTAATTGCCCTATGCATGTTCGCCGCGTTTGCTCTTTGTTTGGCATTGATGAAGAAACCTTGGCAAAACTTGTTTATGAAGCTAATCACCGTCCCAATGAATTCATATTTTTGACACTTCGAAAAAAAGAGTCCAGTATCTTTTTAAGTAAAAGAGCCAATGGATTTTAATATCCATTGGCTTTTTTATTTATTTTATATTCTTTTAGAATTTCTGTTCAATACTTCCCTTTCCCATAATATAGTTTTTTATTCTTACATAGTCTGTTGCATAAATGTTATTATCATTATTTATGTCAGCAGCTTTTAAATAAGCTCCTTCTAATTTTTTCTTTCCCATAATATGGTTTTTAATTTTTACATAGTCTGTTGCATAAACCAAACCAT
>CANSJB010000018.1 GCA_947647115.1 uncultured Clostridium sp.
AATAGATTCTATATCTGCTCTTGTTAACTTATCTTGATTTGCTATAATAGTTTCTATGTCTGCTTTTGTTAGCTTGTCTTGACTTGCTATAATAGCTTCTATATCTGCTCTTGTTAACTTATCTTGATTTGCTATAATAGCTTCTATATCTGCTTTTGTTAATTTGTCTTGATTTGCTATAATAGCTTCTATATCTGCCTTTGTTAATTTATTTTTACTAACAATTTCTTCTATTTCTTTTTTTGTAACACTAGGTTCCTTTGGTGTTATTTTGTCTAATTTACTATAAATTTGTTTAAAAGTTTCTTCATAATTTAGTCTACTGATTAATCCATCTAGTTCTTCTTGTCTTCTTTTTTCTCTTAGTCTTTTTTCTGCTGCATTGTTATTTAATTGCTTTTTTATATCAGACAAAACATCTAATATTGTTTTCATTTTTTTATTTTGTTCTGTTTCCAAACGAACGGCTGAACTTTTTTGTCCAACTATTGGAATATCTACTACTTCGTTTTCAATTTGACTAGTATTTGTCTCTTCTAAAGTGATAGCTTCCATCCATATATTATCCAATTTTTTTAATTTTGGCATGGCTTCTTTTATCACTTTGCTTACAGTTATTATTTCTTTTTGCTTTAAGTCATCTGTTTTTTCTTGTTCATCTTTATGACCATAATAATATGTTTTCCCATATTCTTTTTGTGTCATTTTTACTTGATTTAATATGCCACCTATCATTTTGCCGCCTACTGCTTCAATTGATTTTTTAACCTCTTTTAGGTCTGCAATTCTTGTCTTTTCGGCATTTACAACTAATACTGTAGAATCTACTAGCCTAGATAATATGATACTATCTGTTACTAATTTACAAGGAGGGGCATCTATAATCACTACATCATAAACATTTTTAACAATTGTAATAAATTCTTTCATTTCATTAGAGTCTATTAATTCTGAAGGGTTTGGTGGTATCGTACCATTGGTTAAAATATGTAAATTGGCAATATTAGTTTCTTGTATGTAGTCTTTAGCAAGGTTAGCATCTTTTTGTATTTTTCCTTCCATAGAGTATAAGTAATTAGATAATCCTACTTCATTACTTACATGAAATATTTTGTGGCTTCTTCCTTTTCTCATATCAGCATCTACAATTAATACTTTTTTATTAGTTTGAGCAAATGCTGCAGCTATATTAGAAGATACCCAACTTTTTCCTTCTCGTGCATTACAACTAGTTACTAAAATTACTTTAGAACCTTTAATAGAGCTCATGTATAAAATATTAGTTCTAATGGTATTAATACACTCTGTAATATAAGATTTTGCATTTTTTCTATCTACAATTTCTTGTTTTTGATTTAAGTTTAAAGGTATTTTTCCGAATCGTTTTTAGTTTAATATATCTTTCAATATCTTCTTCTTGTTTTATGGTATTATCTACAATATAAATGATAGCAACAATAACTGCTGCAAAGGCAAGTCCTGCTATAAAGAATATTGCTATATCTCTTATATGATTGATATTAGATGGTTCATCTGGAACTTGTGCTTCATCTACAATACCGATATTATTTAAATGGTAAATTGATTTTATCTCTTCTAGGAAAACATTGGATAACTCTTTGGTAATGCTTGCTGCTATTTGTGGGTTTGTATTTGTAACTGATAACTCTATCATATAAGTATCACTTAAGACTTGTACTTTTAATTCTTTTAATAATTCTTGCTCTGTCATTTCTAAATTCAAATTGCTAATTACTTGTTTTAATACTCTTGACTGTTTAGCGATATTACTATATGTCGATATTAACTCTGAGTTAATATTTAAATCTGTTGTGGTTATGGTTTTATCTTCTTCTGTATTGTTTGGTATTAGTAACAATGATGCAGTAGATTGATATTTAGGAACAACATAATAATAAGAATACACATAGCCTAATAAAGTAAACACTATTAGAATGGTTACTAATAATAATGTTTTACTTCTCAGAATATCTAGTATTCTTTTTAATTCCATATTTTCACTATTTTTTTCCATATTTTTCTACCACCTTAACCTATATTATACCATATCTAAAGGGTTATTTCAAATTTGCATTAACGCTGCTTTTATTTGGTATGTTATATTTTTAAGTGTTTTATCTTAAAATTGCATTAATAATTTTTCTTTAATTGTATATTTTGGTATTTTTGGCATATGTATTTGTATTGTTTCATTTTTTAAAACTTGCTTTGGATATAGGGTTGTTAGTTCTTCTAATCTTTGTGTTCCTATTAACCTTACTAGTTTTTGTAATATTTCTGGTATTTTTGTATAAATACTACTACTTCTATGTACATCACTACCTAAAAAGTGTATCAAATTACTTTGTAATAGTTTTGTTACAGCTATTTGTGCTTTTTTTCCATACATTCCTATGATACTTCCAAAATTGGCTTGCATTAGTACCCCTTCTTCTACTAAATCATAAATTAGTTGGGGGGTTTGTTGTACAAAACTGTATCTTTCTGGATGTGCTAAAATGGGAATTAAATTGTTTTGTAACATTTTATAAACTATATTTTCTAAGTTCATAGGCTTTATATTCATTGGTATTTCAAAAAGGATATAGTTTGTCCCACAAATGCTAGAGGCTTTTTGCTCTTTTATTAAGTTTAGGATGTTTTCTGATAAATATATTTCATTTCCGGCTATATAGCTGCACCGTTGTTTCTTTTTGTAATTGTTTGATAAGCTCTTTTCTTGTTTTCTCCTCTACTTCATAATAGCCTTCCATGTAGTGTGGTGTTGTAATAACTGCTTCAAATCCTACTGATTTTGCCTCTTGTAATAATATTTTACTTTCTTGTATTGTTTTAGCGCCATCATCTATACCTGGTAATATATGAGAATGGACATCTATCATTTTTTACTTTCCTCCATTTGTATTTTTTATACTAGCATCTTGTCTATCTGTTCCATAATAATAACTTTGTTTATATTGTTTGGTTGGTATATCTATTTTATTTAGTACGATTCCTGCAATTTTGCCTCCAACATTTTTAATGCCTTCTATCGTTTTTCGTAAATTTTCTTTTTTGGTTTCTTTACTTGCAGCAACAATTATTGTGGAATCTACCATCCTTGTTAAAATAAGGGAGTCTGTAACTAAACTAGTTGGTGGTCCATCTATAATTAAAATATCACACATTTGCTTTAAGCTTTCTATTAAGCTCATCATAGCATCTGATACCAGTAGCTCTGATGGGTTTGGTGGTACATTTCCTGCTGCTATGGCAAGTAAATTGTCTACTGGTGTTATTTGCAAATAATCTTCTAGTTCTAATTTTTCTTCTTCTTCACTAATACCTGATAAAAGGTTTGAAAGTCCTGGTTTTTGTTTTAAATCAAATATATGATGTTGTCTACCTTTTCTCATATCTGCATCTACTAATATTACCCTTTTTCCTACTTGTGCAAAAGCAATACTTAGGTTTGCTGAAACAAAGCTTTTTCCTTCTCTTGGCAGTGTAGATGTTACTAAAATGGTTTCTACTTTTTCTTTTCCATTCATAAATTGTATATTCGTTCTTAAAGTTCTAAACATTTCTGAAATTGGAGATTTTGGGTCTTCATGTACAATGATTTCTTTTTCCATTATGCTATTCCTCCTTTTGATTTATCACTTTCATAATTTGGAATAGAGGCAAGTACTGGTAGGTTAAATTCTTTTTCTATATCTTCTGGTGTTTTAACTGTTTTATCAAATAAATTTGTAATTAGTATATACATAACAGCTGCTACTATTCCTATTAAAGTAAATAGTAATAAGTCTTTTTTATGATTAATATTAGAAGGTTCTATTTCTACATCTGCTTCATTGATTACCCTAATATTTTCTATTTTATATAATTCTTTTACTTTCTCGGAAAAAACTTTTGCAATTTCATTTGCAATTAAAGCAGCCTTAGTTGCTTCTTCATTTTCTACTGCTATTTCTATAATATCTGTTTTTTGAATAGACTTTACTTTAATTGCTTCTTTCAAGGTTTCCTCTTCTATATCTAAATTTAAGTTTTTTATAACATCTTCTAATACATTTTTACTTTTTATTAATTTACTATAAGTAGATATTAATTTTGTATTAACATTAAGGTCTGTTTGCGTAATGGTAGTATTTTGCTCATCATTACTGGAAGCTACTAGTAATAAAGTGGTAGTTGAACTATATAATGGGGTGGTAAATTTTAGTGTATAAATGCTTCCTATGATAATAAATATAAGTACTATGATAAAAATTGATAATTTTTTACTCCAAAAAATATGAATTAGCTCTTTTATATCGATTTCTTCCATTTATTTGTTCCTCTCTTTTCCTTTTTCTTACGCATATACTAATATTATACCATTTTTATGTAAATTCGGTCAAGTATTTATGATAAAAGTTTGTATTCCGCTAGAATAGGGTGCTATATCATATTGTCCGAAAAATACAGTTAGTCCTTGTTTGGTTAAATAGTAATTTTCTAACCTAAAGGTTTCTAAGGTTAACTGACAATAATTTGGAAAAAATATGCTTTCTCCCTCTTCTTCTATTCTTTTTGCAATCTGCTCATTTACTTGTTTTAAAATATCTATTTGATAATATGGGTTTTGCCCAAAAAAGTCTTGCAACATTACTATCATTCCTAGCTTTAAGTCCCATGTTTGTGCTTTTCTAATGGTATTTCCATGTGCACCACCTGTAAAATAATATTCATCTATATATAAACTAAGTAAATTTTGATAATTATAGGTGATATTACATTTTGTTATTAGTTCATATACCATAATAGGGTATCCATTTTGTTTATTATATTCATAAGTTTGTTTTGCACTTTCGTAAAATTCGCCTTCTGCATATTGTTTTAATTTTAAAGCTTGTTTTCTATTTTCATGATTAAATAACTGTTTTCCTATTTCATAAGAAGATTCGACTATTTCTGGGTATTCTATCACATATTTTACAATAACTTCTCCTTGGTAATAAAGCTCTTTTTCAGCAGTATTAATTTTTACTTTATTCATAACATTTCCCTTCTTTTTAGCCACTTATTTTCAGCCTTATTTTTATTGCTATAAAAAAAGACTTTTTCTTTATTCATATTATGACAAAAAGTCTTTTTTGGTTCTCCCTTCTTTGTTATGAATAATATAATAGTACTAATTTAGCGATTGTATTTGATTTTTCATTTCATTTAACACTTGGTAGCTATTGTCAAATTTTTCTTGCTCTTGTTTGGTTAATTCTAATTCTAAAATTTCTTGCACCCCTTTATTGGTAATGATAGCTGGAACTCCCATATAAATATCATTTTTGCCATATTCACCATTTAAAAGGGTAGAAACAGTTAGAATTTCATGTTCATTATTTAAAATAGCTTTAATAATTTTAGTAAGTGCTACACCTATTCCATAATAAGTTGATTTTTTTCGCTTAATGATTTCATAGGCTTCATCTCTTACTTTTGTATGAAATCTATCTAATATGTCCTCTTCTTCTTTTCTTTGATTTAAGATATCTATTAAGCTTTTACATCCCACATAGCTTTTAGACCATGGAACAAAAGAAGAATCTCCATGTTCTCCCATGATATAAGCATGAATATTTTTACTAGATATTTGTAAATGCTCTCCTAATAAGGATCTTAATCTTGCTGTATCTAATACGGTTCCAGAACCAATTACCCTACTACTTGGAAAGTGAGATGTTTTTTGGACAATATAGGATAAAATATCTACAGGGTTACTAGCAATTAGAAAAATTCCATCAAAACCTGAGCTGATTACATTTTGAGTGATTTCTTTAATAATTTTACTATTAGTTTTTAGTAAATCCAGTCTAGTTTCTCCAGGTTTTTGTGGCACACCTGCTGTAATTACTACAATATTAGCATCTTTACATTCCTTATAATCTCCTGCCTTAATTACCATTGTGCTGGGACTACATGGTACTCCATCTGATAAGTCCATTGCTTCTCCTATTGCTTTTTCTTTATCTACGTCAATTAATACAAGTTCATTAATTCCCCCTTGATTTAATAATGAATACGCCATACTCATACCTACAAAACCAGTACCCACTAAGGCTACTTTTCGTTTTTCTATCATATTCTTATTTCCTTTCTACAGTATTAGAAGTTTTCCCTCTATGTATTGGCAGCTAAATCATGGATAAATTTTTTTGCTTTTTCTTCTAATTCTTCTAAAGTTCTATCATTTTGTATATGGTATTCATATTGGTATTTTTCTACATCTTTATCTGAATGGTTTGTACTAATTGCTGGTACATTTTTATTGGTAATTAAAAGGGTATGTGCACCCGTTTTCTCTTTACATTTTTCTATTTCATCACTTTCACGAATATGAATAAACATTAATTCTTTATCTGAATTTTTAAATTCTTCTACCATATTGCAAATGTATTGAAGCGGTGCATCATTATATTCAATTCCTATTTCTTTTAAATCTGATAACAGTTTTCTTGATTTTTCGTTTTTTTCACCATTCCATCCTGTTAGTATGGTTGCTGCTTGTTTTACTTTATCTACGGAAGAAATATTGAATACTTTAACATGTTTGCTACACATTTCTACAAATGTATCTTTTCCAACGCCACCACTGCCATTAATAATTACAATTTGCTTCATTTGTTTTCCCCCTTAAGCTTAGGTATTATCCTATTTATTTCATCATATTTTTAATGATTTCTATTTCTGGCTGTGCCTCTAATCTTGCAAATAATACTTCTGGTTTTTGGGTTACTTTGATATCTTTTATTTTATCATATTGTGCTAAGCTATCCCATGTTTGCAAATCTTCTGGAATGGAAAGTTGTTCTAACATTTTTTTAGATGTTTGTTTCATATAAGGTGCTATTAAAATAGCAATTCTTCTTAAATTTTCTACTAAATGGTACATAACTGCTTTTAATTCTTCTTGCTTTTCTTCTTTATATAATATCCATGGTGCTGTTTCATCTATATATTTATTAGTTCTTGAAATTAAGTTCCATGTTTCTCCTATGGCATTGCTAATATGGTAGGTATCAAAGTATTGTTCTACTTGGTGAATTATCCCATCACAATAGGTTTCTATTTCTTGGTCTAGCTTAGAATTTGCTTTATATTCTTTTATTTCTCCGCCAAAATATTTATTTATCATACCAATTGTTCTATTTAATAGATTTCCTAAGTCATTACATAAGTCAAAATTAAATCTTTCAATAAATCCTTCTGGTGTAAAGGTTCCATCTTGGCTATAAGACATTTCTCTTAGGATAAAATATTTAAAAGCATCTAGTCCATAGCGTTCAATGAGTGGCTCTGGATAAATTACATTTCCTTTTGATTTTGACATTTTGCCATCTTTCATCATAATAAAGCCATGAGCATAAATTTGTTTTGGAAGTGGTAAGTTTAGTGCCATTAAAAAGATTGGCCAATATAAGCCATGAAAACGAATAATGTCTTTACCAACTAAATGTAAATCTGCTGGCCAATATTTTTGCATTAGCTCATCCTTTTCAGATAAATAGCCCAATGCTGTAATATAGTTGGTTAAAGCATCTAGCCATACATATACCACATGTTTTGGATCTTTTTTTACCTTTACGCCCCAATCAAAACTAGTACGGCTTACACATAAGTCTTCTAAACCTGGTTTTAAAAAGTTATTAAATAACTCATTTTTCCTAGATTCTGGCAAAATAAAGTTAGGGTTTTCATGATAAAATTGTATTAATCTATCTGCATATTTTTTCATATTAAAGAAGTAAGATTCTTCTTTCATTTTCTTTACTTCTCTGCCACAGTCTGGACATTTTCCATCAATTAATTGTGTTTGAGTAAAATAAGTTTCACAAGGCATGCAATACCAACCTTCATATTCTGATAAATAAATATCGCCTTGCTCCATTAGTTTATCAAAAATCTCTTCTACTACTTTTTCATGTCTTGGCTGTGTGGTACGTATAAAATCATTATAATCAATTTCCATTAACTTCCATAGTTTTTTTGCTTCTTCAGCCATTTGGTCTACATGTTCTTGTGGTGTTTTACCATTTTTTTCTGCTACTTGCGCTATTTTTTGTCCATGCTCGTCCATTCCAGTAAGAAGGTATACATCATACCCTCTTAATTGTTTATATTTTTTTATGGTATCTGCTAAAGCTGTTGTATAAGCTGTTCCTATATGGAATTTACCACTTGGGTAATAAATTGGTGTTGTTAAGTAAAATTTCTTCATGTTTTATTCTTCCCTTCTTTTTAAACTTTATTCCAAAACCAATCTAGGCTATTATCAATACTCTTCTTTTTACCTGCTTTTGCCTCTATATCATCTATCCATAAATAAGAAATAAAAGATATAAAAATAAATATTAAGTCAAAGGTAGCAGAAGATGTTACTGCTTTGTATATTTCTTGGCTTTGTTTGGCTATGGTTGCAAATTCAACTGTATGACCGATTAATATACCGATAAAAGTAAATAGCATGACTCCTATAATCCATGACTTTTTGACTTCTTTTCCAAGATATAATACAAGTACAAATAGTATTACTCCTATTAGAACAACGATTGGGTTTGAAAAATTAATAATTGGCATTTAAAACTTCCTCCTTAGTTTTTAATATTTTTTTCTTTAGTTTAAATTGGTTTCAATTAAATTTGCAATTTGTTTTGCTTTTTGCCCTATATCGTTTTGATTTTCTCCTTCTATCATAACACGTATTAAAGGCTCTGTACCAGATGCTCTAATTAAAACTCTACCATTTCCTGAAAATTCTGCTTCTAATTTTTGAATTTGTGCTTGTATTTGCTCATCTTGTTTGTATAATTCTTTTTTGTCATTTGCAACTTTAGCATTTACTAATACTTGTGGATATACTTTGATAATATGACATAATTCAGAAGCTTTTTTTTGTTTTTCTAACATTACTCTAATTAGCATAAGTGATGTTAAAATGCCATCTCCTGTAGGATTATAGTCTAAGAAAATAATATGACCTGATTGTTCTCCTCCTAGATTATAACCATTTTTAAGCATTTCTTCTAGTACATATCTATCTCCTACTTTAGTTTCTACAAAATTTATATCATTTGCTTGTGCATATTTTTTTAACCCTAGATTGCTCATAACAGTAGCTACTACTGCGTTATTTTTTAGTGTTCCCTTTTCTTTCATATACTTAGATATAATAGCTAAAAGCTTATCTCCGTCTATTTCTTCTCCATTTTCATCTACTGCTAGGCATCTATCGCCATCTCCATCATAAGCTATCCCTAAATTACAATTATTTTCTACTACATATTTTTTTAGCATATCTAAATGAGTAGAGCCACAATTTTCATTAATATTTACACCATTTGGTGTGTTATTCATAATATAATGTTTAATACCAAGAGCTGTAAATACCTTCTCTGCTACTACTGATGTAGCACCATTGGCTGTATCAATAGCAACTACAAAATTACTAGTATCAAAATTTTCAAACTCTTCTTCAAAGTTTTTTCTAAAAAAGTATACATATTCATCTAAAAGGTCTTGTCTTACTTCTGATACTCCTATCTTATCATTAACAGCATTAAAATCATTTAATTGCTCAGAGTCCATGATTTCTTCTATTTGTTCTTCTAATTCATCTGGTATTTTCATACCTTTGTTACTAAAATATTTTACACCGATTAAATTCATAAGTATTGTGTGATGCAGAAATTACAACACTAGCATCTGCTTTTAGCTTTTTGGTTAAGTATGCTACACCAGGTGTTGGAATGACTCCTAAACTTTTTACATTAGCTCCATAACTTAGAAATCCTGCTATCATGGCACTTTCTATTAGTGTTCCTGAAATTCTCGTATCTCTACCTATTAAAATAGTAGGTGCATGATCTGCTTGTCTTGATAAAGCATAAGCTCCTGCTTTTGCTACACGATATACTAAATTAGGTGAAAGTTCTGTATTGGCAATTCTTCTAATGCCATCTGTCCCAAAATATTTTCTCATACTTTATTTGCCGAATGTTTTATAAATTGCCTAAAACATTCTTCTCCTTTCTGGTTAAGTCTATTATATATTATTTTATTTCTAATTTAATTGTGTTTATTTTTATATTTATTATCTTGTATTTTTAAATCTTTTACATTCTGTCTGGCATTTCAATTCCAAGTAGACTTGCTCCTACTTTTAGTACTAAACCTACACTATAAGTTAAGTATAAACGTGCATCTTGAAGTGCTTTATCTTCTATTATAATTTTGTTTTCATTATAAAAACTACTAAAACTTTGGCTTAAACGTATTAAATATCTAGCTAGGATATATGGTTCATATTTTTCAGCTGCTTGTTTTAAATAATCTTGGAAAGAATAAATTAGCTTAATTACTCTTTGAGATGGTTCATCTGCTAATTTAGTAAAATCCACTTGTGTAATGTTTGGTATATAACCTGCTTTATCTAATAAGCTTTTTGTTCTTACATAAATATATTGCATATAAGGACCTGTTTCACCATTAAAGTTTAACATGGTATCCCAATCAAAAATTTCATCTTTAATTCTGCTATTATATAAATCATTAAAAATAACAGCTCCAATTCCTATTTTTTTAGCAATTTCTTCTTTGTTTTCTAAGGTTGGATTTTTTTCTTCTATTACTTTCATAACCCTATCTATTGCTTCATAAAGTAATGTTTCTAGTTTAATAACATTACCTTCTCTTGTTGACATCTTACCTTCTTTTAATTGTACCATACCAAATGGGATATGTACTAAATTATTCGTATATTTTTCATCTAAATTTAAGTTTTTAGCCACTTCAAATACTTGTTTAAAATGCAGGATTTGTTCATAAGAGGTAACATATAATGCTTTATAAAAATCATAGGTTCTTGCACGATATAATATAGCTGCTAAGTCACGTGTTGCATAAGTTGTAGAACCATTTGTTTTGGCAACAATACATGGTGGAATCTCTTTATAATCTAAATTTACTACCATAGCGCCTTCTGATTCTTCTAATAGATTTTTGTCTTTTAAGATGGTAACAACTTCATCCATTTTATCTGAATAAAAAGCTTCTCCATTCCAAGAATCAAATTCTACTTTTAACATATCATATACTTTTTGAAATTCTTTTAAACTAAGTTCTCTAAATTTATTCCATACTTCTAGACAATAAGGGTCTTGCTCTTCTAATTTTTTAAAATTATCCCTACATGCTTCTAAAACAGTTTCATCTTCTTTACAAAGGTTGTTAATTCTAATATAAATTTTAGTTAGCTCATCAATTGGGTTTGCTTCAATGTCATATTCGGCTCCCCATCTTTTATATCCTTCTATTAATTTACCAAATTGAGTTCCATAGTCACCTAAATGGTTAACTCCGTACACAATTATATCCTAAAAATTTATATATTTTATAAATAGCTCCACCAATTACTGTAGAACGTAAGTGTCCTATATGAAATGGTTTTGCAATATTTGGTGCTGAGTAATCTATCACAATGTTTTTCCCATTTCCTATGGTACTTTTTCCATAATCTTCTTGTTTTTGTGCTACTTCATTTAAAGTAGTTTGTGCATAAATTTGAGGTTCCATATAAAAATTCAAATAACCATTTACTACTTCTACTTTTTGTATTAACCCTTGTTCAAATGCCATATTTTGTTTTAATTCTTCTGCTATTACTTGTGGTGCTTTTTTTAGTTCTTTTGCTAGTTTAAAACAAGGAAATGCAAAATCCCCCATTTTATCATCAGATGGTTTTTCTATATATTCATATATTTCATCTTGTGGTAAGTTTGCAGATTTACTAATTTGTTGCGCTATTTTTTGTTTAAAATCTATCATGATTACTACTTCCTTTCTATTTGTTACCTACTATTATATCAGTAAATTGAAAAATTACAATAAATATTACATAGTTTTTAAAACTTTACTCTAATCACCTAAATTAATACCTATGTGTCTTGCTGTTTTTACTAAGTCATGATCCATGTTAACTCTTCTAATATTGCTTTGTACAGTATTGCCTGAAACCGCTCCTATTTCTTTGTTATTTCCTACTACATCTTCTAATGAAACATAATCTAGCCTTCCATCTTTTATTACGGTTAGTACGTTGAATTTACCTTCTAGCGCAAGTTCCATTGCTTTTGAACCATATTTAGTAGAAAGTACCCTATCAAATGCTGTTGGTGAACCTCCTCTTTGCATATAGCCAAGTACTGTACATCTTGCCTCTAAGCCTGTTAATTCTTGTAATTGCTGTGCTACCTTTTCTCCTGCTCCTCCTAATCTATTATTGTCTACTCCTTTTCCTTTACTTGCTACTGATTTTACAGTAATATCTCCTCCTATTGGCTTTGCACCTTCTGCTACTACTACTACACTAAATTCTTTTCCACGATTTTTTCGATTAATAATTTTTCTTGCTGCACTGTTTATATCATATGGAATTTCTGGAATTAGAGCTACGTCTGCTCCACCTGCAATAGCAGCTTCTAGTGCTATCCAACCAGCATACCTTCCCATTACTTCTAATACCATAATTCTATGATGAGTTGCCCCTGTTGTGTGAAGCCTATCTAATGCTTCTGCTGCAACTGATACTGCTGTATTATATCCAAAAGTAATTTCTGTACATGCTACATCATTATCAATTGTTTTTGGCACACCAATAACATGAATACCTTTTAATGATAAATCTCTTGCAGATTTTTGTGTTCCATCTCCTCCTAATGTAAATAAGCAATCAATTCCATCTTTTTTGATATTTTCTACACATTTATCTGATAAGTCTTTATATACAATTTCTCCATTTTCTTCTACTGGATAGCAAAATACATTCGAATTGGTTGAAGAGCCTATAATAGAACCTCCTTTTGGTAAAATACCTATGGCATTTCCTGTTCCATTTGTGCATAATTGTACATAATTATTTTCTAACAAACCTTTATATCCTTCAATAAAACCATAACATTCTATATTATTATTTTCTGCTGTTTTGATAATAGCTCGTATTACCGCATTAAACCCTGATACGTCCCCGCCATTGGCAAGAATTGCTACTTTTTTTATCATATTCTTTCCTTCCTTTCATTTGTTTATAAAAAATTTATTTTCTTTTTTCTTGTCATATTTTGTATTATAGCAATAAATTAAAAAGAAATCAACAAAAATTTTAAGCAAAGTTTAACCAGTTAGAATGTAAACTTCGAGCTTAAAAATTAAGCTAACTTTTACTTATCTACTGGTTAAAAAATTATATTAAAGTTGCCATTTTTGTAATAAAGTTTTGGTACTGAATATAAAATATATCTTTATCTTTTAGATTAACTGCATTTTTTAATTCATTTGTTAATATATAACATTGATTCATAACAGTTTGGTTTTGATTGTTTTGTTTGGTTACTGTATTTAAGATATTAGCAAATTGTTCTTCGGTTTGTGCTAAGGTAGTAGCTGCTTGTTTCCATTTTTCATTGGTTACTTGGCTATAGGCTGTTATAATTTGTGATTGTATGGTTAGCAATTGTATTTTTTGATTATCCTTACTGTAACTTTCTAAGTACTTAGGCAATAACTCATATAATTTAGCTAGCTGTTCTACTGCTTTTTCTTTATCTTTTTTCTTTATCTTTTGCGTTATATCATTTAAATTATCACTAAATGCTAATATACTACTTCCTTCCATCCCTAATGCATGTAAATCAATACTAATACTATTCCAAGTTTGATAAAGTTGCTCTATCCTAAGTTCGATAATTTTCCAGTTTGCTTCATAATTTCCATTATTGGAAAAAATACCATTTTGTGTTAAGTTTGTGCCTTGTCCAGACTGTGCCTCCCCACCTTTGGTTTGTGTTTGGTTTGCTTGCACATTTCCTTCTTGGTTTTCTTGTTGGCTTTGCATATTGTTAGTACTTTCACTTTGTTGACCGCTAGATTGTTCATTTTGACTTATGGTATTTTGTGGATTAGATTCTTGCTGTTTTCCCAATTGTGTTTTAGGCTGGCTTGTTTGGAATATATCATCTCCAATGGTTAAACCATTAAAATGTCCTAATAATGAAATAATGTAACTATCCAAATATTTAATTTCATCTGTTATTTTCTCTTCTAAACTTGGTTGTTTCTCATTGCTTTTGGCATAAACTACTAAAGAACTTATAATAATGGCAACTAAAATGAGTGTAGTAATACAAACTAATATATTTTTTTTCATGGTTATCTTTCTCCTTTTTTCGTTTGTTTTTAGTGTTGCCAAAAAATTACCTTTTATTCTCTAGTATAAATATTTTTTTTATTACAATACTAGTAATATAAATTTTAGAATTCGCAGAAAGGAAATTATGTATTGTGAAGGCAATTGTAAAGTTATATAGTACAAAATCCGGTGAAATTGCAAAATTTTTAGAAAGTTTTAAAAAATTAAATATTTCTGATGTAAAAGATGATTTGCTATGGCAAAAAGAATATGAAAACCCTCTTGAAATTGCAGATATTATACGGTACGCTAGCAGAAAATCAAGAGGATTATCATATTAATATGTGGGTTAGCTTAGATCCGGATTTGCTAATTAATGTAACACCTAACAATGCCAATGACATTATTCGTTATTTGTATGAAAGATATCCTTACTAAAAAAATTAGAAAAGTAAAAAATAAATTTCTTACTTTTCTAAAATAATTGTTACTGGGCCATCATTTTGAAGGCTTACTTGCATGTCTGCACCAAATTCTCCAGTTGCTACTTTTTTTATTTCTTGCTTTCTACAGCCCTCAACAAAATATTCATATAGTTCATTTGCCATTTCAGGCTTAGCTGCATTTATGAAGCTTGGTCTATTTCCATGGCTAGCATCTGCATACAAAGTAAATTGAGAAACTAATAAAAGTTCTCCATTAATATCTTTTATGGATAGGTTCATTTTTTGATTTTCGTCTTCAAATACTCTTAAATTAATTAATTTTTGTACTAAAAAGTCTGCTATTTCTTTTGTATCTGTAGGCGCTACGCCTATTAGTACCATATAGCCTTGCCCTATCTGGCCAATTATTTTTCCTTCTACTTCTACTTTTGCATTTTTTACTCTTTGTACTACTAGTTTCATTTTTGTTTTTACTCCTTGCTATGTGCTTTGCTTTTTATTTTTTCATAAACTGTTTATTTTATATTATCTATTCATCTGCCTCTTCTGTTAATTCTTCTTGCCATATTTCTTGCTGAACTTTTTTATCTTGTTTATTTTCCTTATCTTTTTGTTCGTTTTTATTTTGTACTTGCTTTTTTAATTTATAGTCTTCTTCATCTGTTGTTTCTATTGTAGCTGGTCCATCATTTTGTTTGTCCTTTTTGCTTAATTGCTGCTCTTGCCCACAATTTGGACAATAAGTAAATTCTAGTTCTATTTCATAATGACATTTGGGGCATTGTTTTAAGTCTTTTAAATTTAAAATCTGCATACGTATTTGTTCTACTTCATCTGCTAAATTACTAATTTCACAACATTTTTCTTCTAGTTTGGAAGTGATATCTATGTTTTCTTTAAGCAGATAGTTTTCATATACATATTTTCCTATTTCTTCATATAATTTGCTGATTTGTTCTTTATCATCTGACATTTGAGATTTTAACTTAATTTCTTTTGCAATTTTCCCAGCCCCTTCTGCTGCATAACGATAAGTTTTGGCTGCAGTTTTACCTATTTTACTCATGACTTTTTCCATTTTCATCTCTCCATTTTCCTAATTGATTTATTATATAGTATGGAGAAAAAATAAAAAAATATACTTATTTATTCGCATTTTTTTTCACGAGTCATTAATTTTGTGACTGCCTCTTTTGGTGGTAAATTATGATATAACACATCATATACTGTATTTACAATTGGCATTTCAATATTGTATTTTTGTGCTAATTGATAGGCTACTTCTATGTTATCAATACTTTCTATTACCATTCCTACTTCTTTTCTTGTTTGTTCTATTGTTAGTCCTCTTCCTATACATCTACCTGCTTTACGATTTCTACTATGTTCACTCATACAAGTAACAATTAAATCTCCTAAGCCAGAAAGTCCATAAAAAGTATTATGTTCTCCTCCCATAGCCACACCTAGTCTGGAAAGTTCTGTTAAACCTCTTGAAACTAATGCAGCAAAGGTATTGTCTCCTAGATTTAGCTCTGCTACAATTCCTGCACAAAAGGCAATAATATTTTTTAATGCTCCTCCAAGTTCTACACCTTCTAAATCTGTACTTGTATAAATACGCATACTTTCATTCATAAAGGTATCTTGCACTTGGTAGGTAACATCATAATCTTTAGAAGCAATTACAATGGCAGTAGGAATGCCAAGTGATACTTCTTCTGCATGACTTGGACCTGAAAAGGCACCTATTTTTACATCTGGAATTTCTTGTTTTGCAACATTACTTAGAGTTGATAAGGTAGCTAGTTCAAAACCTTTAGAACATATAATAACTGGCTGATTTTTAATATATTCTTTGTATTTTTTTAAGGTTTCTCTAAAAAACTTAGAAGGGGTAACATGTAAAATAATGTCTGTATTTTCTACTGCTTGTTTGATATCTGTGGTACAAAAAACGTTTTGTGGCATAGTTGCCATAGGCAAAAATTTACATTTTTTTTGCTCATTAATCATTGTTGCCTCGTTTTCATCAAATGACCATATTTTTACTTCGTGTCCCATTTTAGCACTATGAATAGCTAAAGCACACCCCCAGCTACCACTACCAATAATACAAATTTTTTTCATAGGTTATTCTCCTTTTTATTTTTTAAAACTTATTTTACTTTCTGTTCCTGTAAAAATTCTTTTTACATTTGCTCTATGGTTAAAAATAACTAATATTGCTATCACAATACTATATATTAAATAACTTAAATTACTAGATGGTACAATATAATTTTGATTAATAAATAATACCAATACTGGAAATAACACTGCTGCTGCAATAGAGCCTACTGATACCATTCTGGTTAATGCCATTAATACTAAAGCAAATACTAAGCAGATAAGTCCAATTTGCCAATTTGTCATTAATAAAACACCTAGTGATGTAGCAACTCCCTTTCCCCCTTTAAATTTGAAGAATACTGGGAAAGTATGTCCTAAAATAACAAATATACCTGCTAATTGTACTAAAAGAGCTTTATCTAAGTTTTGTATGATATTTCCTGCCAATATCGCAATTAAAATTGCTATAACTCCTTTTAAAATATCACAAATCAAAGTAATTAATGCTGCTTTTTTTCCCACTGTTCTTAACATATTAGTGGTTCCTGCATTTCCACTTCCCTTATCCCTTACATCAAATCCTGCCATTTTTTTGCTAATGATTACAGAAAAACTAATACTGCCTATTAAATAAGCAATAATTGCAACAATTATATAAGTTGCCATTTAAAATCAACTCCTTTTATTTATCTTTTCTTTTTATAATTAATATTAAAAAATGTTATCCTCTTTCCTCATCTTTCTTTTCTCTTACTATCATTCTAACTGGTGTTCCTGTTAGTCCAAATTCTTTTCTAATTTGATTTAATAAGTATCTTTCATAAGAAAAGTGAAATAATTGTTTATCATTTACAAATACTACAAATGTTGGTGGCTTTGTAGATGCTTGTGTCATATAAAATATTTTTAGGCGTTTTCCTTTGTCTGTTGGTGGTTGCACAATTGTTACTGCCTCACTTAAAACATCATTTAAAACAGAGGTGGAAACTCTTAAGGCATTTTGACTTGCTACCATATTAATCATTTCATATAGTTTATTTACCCTTTGACCAGTTTTAGCAGATATAAAAATAATGGGTGCATAAGATAAATAAGACAGTTTGTTATATACTTCTTTTTTATAGTTTTCCATGGTATTATTAGTTTTTTCTACTTCATCCCATTTGTTAACTGCTATAATAATACCTTTTCCAGCTTCATGTGCCTCTCCTGCAATTTTAGCATCTTGAGCAGTTACGCCATCTTTGGCATCTAACATTAATACGCATACATCTGCACGTTCTACTGCAAGTAAGCTTCTAATAACACTGTATTTTTCTAAGTTGTCTTCTACTTTGCTTTTCCTTCTAATACCTGCTGTATCTATAAATACATATTTGCCAAATTCATTTTCAAATTCTGAGTCAATAGCATCTCTCGTAGTCCCTGCTATGTCGCTTACAATCACTCTATTTTCTCCTAATATTTTATTAATTAATGAGGACTTTCCTACATTTGGTTTTCCTATCATTGCTACTTTTATAATATCTTCGGTTTCTTGCCCTTCTTCTATATTGGGTAATTTTTCATATATGGCATCTAAAACATCACCTATCCCTTTTGCATTCACAGAAGATACAGCATAAGGTTCTCCCATACCCAAATTATAAAACTCATATAATTCGTCTGGTGTTTTGCCAAAAGTATCTGATTTATTGCAAACTAACACCACTGGCTTTTTAGATTTTTTTAACATTAGGCTAATATCTTTATCTGCTGGTGTTACTCCTTGTTTGATGTCTGTTAAAAATACAATTACATCTGCTAAGTCTATGGCAATGTCTGCTTGCTTTCTCATTTGCATAATAATGGTATCTTCACTTTCTGGCTCTATCCCTCCGGGTATCAATTAAAGAGAAATTCTTTCCTCTCCAATTGGCCTGAGCACATACCCTATCTCTTGTAACACCTGGTGTATCTTCTACAATTGAAATTCTTTTTCCTACAATATAATTAAAAAAGGTAGATTTGCCTACATTTGGTCTTCCTATAATTGCTACTGTTTGCTTTTGCATAGTTTCACCTTCTTGTTTTTATTTTTCCGTATTCATTTTACTATACTAATAAAAAAATAGCAAGGTTTATCTTGCTATTTTGCATTGATTTTTAATTTGTTTACCTATTGGCTAATGTTTGCTCCATATAGATATTATTCTCCTGGTTACAATATTAAAGTAGCGCGTGAGCAAATGCCCTCGGAGCTGTAAGTCGAATAATTGTTGTTCCTGCAAGAAACTGGACCCTGAGAAGCCGGAAAGAGAAAATGACTTCCGACGATAAATACGATAGTATGTGCCACTTGCTTCCATTGTCCTATCCCCTGCATTTCCT
>CANSJB010000019.1 GCA_947647115.1 uncultured Clostridium sp.
TATGGTTATTTTGTTTTTTAAAATAAGTCATACTGGTATAATAGATGAAATGTGGTCAAAAGTATTGATAAAAAATTTGAAAATCAATAAAAAGGGCTACACAAAAAGAAAAAGATGTGCTATTATATATAAGTAAAAACAAAAAATACAACTAAAAAGCCTATAAGGGATTAAATACAAAGAAAAATAAAAGGAGGAATTAACCATGTCAGGACATAGTAAATGGCATAATATTCAAGCTAAAAAAGGAAAAGCAGATGCAGCAAGAGGAAAAATATTTACAAAACTAGGAAGAGAATTATTAATAGCAGTAAAAGCAGGAGGACCAGATCCTGCTGGAAATTCCAAATTAAAAGATGTGATTGCAAAATGTAAAGCAGCTAATATGCCAAATGATACGATTAATAATGCAATAAAAAAAGCAGCAGGGGCAGGAAATAATGAAAACTATGAGGAAATTACTTATGAAGGATATGGAACAAATGGAGTAGCTGTTATTGTAGAGGCAAGCACTGACAATAAAAATAGAACAGCAGCAGATGTACGACATGCTTTTGATAAAGCAGGTGGAAACTTAGGAACATCAGGTTGTGTGTCCTATCTATTTAGTAAAAAAGGTGTTATAGTAATAGATAAAACCACTACTACTTTATCAGAAGATGATATGATGATGCTTGCTTTAGATAGTGGAGCAGAAGATTTTGAGGCATCAGATGAATGTTATGAAATTACTACTTCTCCAGAGGACTTCTCAAAAGTAAGAGAAGCTTTAGAAACACAAAATTTAGAGTTTTTAGAGGCAGAAGTACAAATGGTGCCTGCTACTTATATTGCTTTGAATGAAACAGATGGAGCAAAAATGCAAAGATTATTAGATATGTTAGAAGATTTAGATGATGTTATGAATGTATACCACAATTGGGAAGAATAAAAATAAGATTTACTTTTTATCATTAAGATGGTTGTAATATTATGTAAAATGTGATATAATAGTTTCAGCAATTTTATTGCGAAGAAAATAGTTTGTGAGTAAACAAACAGGAGGTATTTTTAATGCGTGACTTATGTATGAGCGTGGATGCACAAAGCAAAAGTGCCGAGGAAATCCGGAAAGAAGCGGAAAATAGACAAAAAGCTGAAACTGCAGCGGGCATCATTTTTGAGGCCGCCCAGAAACAGTGGCAAAAGGCAATCGCTGAGGGCCAAAAGTCCACGGAGCTGGTAATTCAGTTCGTGCGTAATGGGCAGACTTGGTTATCGGTGGTGGAGGAAGAGAAAGTACAACTTTCTGGCATTGAGTACAGCAGCGTACTGGACGAGGCGGTAAGAAAGGTCTTTATGCAAAGAGGGGGAGCCCTTAGAGTATGGAATGAGATTGTTTTCGGCCGGAGCCAGGACCATGACTTTATCGAGATGCACATCCATGAGATGCAAAAGCCCCAAATTAAAAAGTAAGAACACCTAAAAAAATAGCAGAGATAGAAGCAAATGCTTTTATCTTTGCTATTTTTTCGTATCTATTTTTAAAATAAAAATAAAAAAATAGTTCTAAAATAAAAAACATAGCATATATATTAATATATTACTATGTTTAATTTTGTTTAAAATATAATAACACAAAGGAGTACAAGCCTATGGATGAAATATTAAAATATTTTCCAGAGCAATTAGCCAATAAGATAAAAATAAATCAAATAGAAAACCCAGAAGAAATTAGAATTAGAACCCATAAACCTGTTATTATAAAAAATGCTAAAACAGAGCAAATAATAGAGTATGAAATGTCTACAGAAACAATTTTACAAATTCTGCAAAAAATATGTGACAACTCCATATATTCTTATCAAAATCAAATTTGTGAAGGTTTTGTAACTTTAAAAGGAGGGCATCGTGTTGGAATAACAGGAAGTAGTGTGATAAAAGAAGGAAAAGTAACAAATCTAAATTATATTAGCAGCTTAAATTTTCGTATTAGTAGACAAATATACAATTGCAGTTTAGCAGCTTTAGATTATGTTTTAAACCCATATAATAATAGTATTTATACTACGCTAATTGTTTCACCACCAGGGCTAGGAAAAACCACCTTATTAAAAGACTTAATTAGGCAAATTAGCAATGGTGTTGCACAACGAAATTTTAAAGGACTTACCGTTGGAGTAGTAGATGAAAGAGGCGAAATTGCAGCCATAGACAAAGGAATACCACAAAATGATTTAGGAATTAGAACAGATATTATGGATAATATACCAAAAGCAGTAGGCATGAAAATGCTAATTCGCTCTATGAGTCCAAAAGTAATAGTAGCAGATGAGATAGGAAGCAAACAAGATATAGAAGCAATTGAATATGCAATAACCTCAGGAGTAAAAGGACTATTTACAGCACATGCAGGAAGCCTAGAAGAAATAAAGCAAAACCCAATTTTAAATACCTTAGTAATAGGCAATAAAATAGAAAGGATTTTATTATTAGATGACAAACGTCAAATACAGTTAATTTATGAAAAAGAAAACAAAAGAAAAATAATGTGGGAGGAAAAAGTATGTTAATCTTAAAAATCTTCATCTTAATTTTAATCATTGCAGCTAGTTGTATTCTAGGAATTTTACTTTCTAAAAAATATATTAGTAGAGAAAAAGAAATAAAAGAAATGAAAATAGGCCTAAACATGTTTTCAACCAAAATAAAATTTACTTATGAACCAATACCAAATCTATTTATGGAAATTGCAAGTAAAATAGAAGGAAATGTAGGAAATATATTTAGACAAGCTGCCATCAGAATGAAAGAAATATCAGCAGGAGAAGCATGGGAACAAGCTTTAGAAGAAGTACCACATAATTTTAATAAAGAAGATGTTATTGTACTAAAAAATTTGAGCAAAATGTTAGGTCAAACAAATTTAGAAGGACAAATAAGTCAAATAGAAGTAGTAAATCAATTTCTTACCTCTAGATTAGAAAATGCAGGAGAGGAAAGAAGAAAAAATGAAAAGATGTATAGAACTTTAGGAATGGTAGCAGGACTTATGATTGCCATTATTTTAATTTAAATTAGGGAGAAAAAAGTATATGGATATTAGTTTATTATTTAAAATAGCAGCAATTGGAATACTAGTTGCAGTGCTTTATCAAGTGCTAGTAAGAGCAGGAAGAGAAGATCAAGCTATGATGACTACTTTAGCAGGTCTTATTATTGTTTTGACTTTAGTAATTAAAGAAATAAGTACACTTTTCACAACCGTTAGAACGATGTTTGGCTTATAAAATATAACAAATAATAAAAAAGAAAAACAGAAGATAAAAGGAGATGCAAAGTGGTGGACATTATTAAAATAATTGGAATTGGCTTAATTGCATTAATTATTATTGTTATTGTAAAACAATATCGACCAGAATTTGTACTATATGTATCTTTAATGGCTGGTGTACTTATCTTAACATTAATCATGGATAAAATGGGAGCAATTATACAATTATTAACAACATTGTCTAACCAAACGGCTATCAACAATGAGTTTTTACTACTACTAATTAAAATAACTGGAATTGCATTTTTAACAGAATTTGCAGTTAGTATTTGTAAAGATACAGGAGAAACTGCAGTTGCTAATAAAATTGATATAGGAGGAAAGGTTATTATGATATCTATGTCAATTCCTATTATAGCTAGTTTGTTAGAAACCATATTAAAAATATTACCATAAATCAAAAAGCATAAAAAATTATGCTGCAAGGAGTACAAATGAAAAAAAGATGGAAAATAGTAATCTTAACCATTGCATTTATATGTATAACACCAATAATCAGTCATGGCACACAGGAAAATCAGGAAATAACAAAAGAAGAAGTGCTAGAATCTCAGCAAGATACCCTAGGAATTTCTAACTTTTTACAAGAAGTGCAAAAATATACAAAAGACAATTTTGAAGATATGGATGTAAACGAATTATTTACAGCAGCTGTTACAGGAAAAATTGATAATGATACTATTTTTAAAAATATTGTAAATATTGCAGGGAAAGAAATTATTAATTGTATTGCAGTATTAGGTAGTATTATTGTTATTATTGTTATACATAGTGTTTTAAAAAGCGTGAGTGATGGGCTAGAAAATAAAAGTATTTCGCAAATTACCTATTATGTACAATATATTTTAATTGTTACTTTAATTATGGGAAATTTTGCAGATATTATAACCATGGTAAAAAATAGCATTGAAAGCTTAGTTGGCTTTATGAATAGTTTAGTACCACTTCTAATAACTTTAATGCTAACAACAGGAAATATTGCATCAGCTAGCTTATTAGAGCCGATTATTTTATTTATTATTACTTTTATTGGGAATTTTATCACTACGATTATTATACCATTTGTGCTAGTATCAACGGCACTTAGTATTGTTACTAAAGTTTCAGAAAGAGTGCAAGTGGACAAGCTATCAAAGTTTTTTAATTCATCTGTAGTATGGGTATTAGGAATTGCCCTAACCTTATTTGTAGGAGTCGTTTCAATTGAAGGAAGTCTTAGCAGCACAGTAGATGGAATTACAGCCAAAACAGCAAAGGCTGCAGTTTCTAACTTTATACCAGTAGTCGGCAAAATTTTAGGAGATGCAGTAGATACTGTAATTGGTTGTAGTAATGTATTAAAAAATGCACTAGGTATTGTTGGGGTAGTTATTATTTTAGGAATTTGCATAGCACCAATTATAAAGCTTGTAATATTAATGGGGCTGTATTATCTAGCAGGTGCTATTTGTCAGCCAATAGCAGATAAAAAAATAGTACAGTTGTTAGAAGAAATGGGAAATACTTTTAAAATGCTTTTAGCTATTATGTGTAGTGTTTCAGTTATGCTAATTATTGGTACTACCTTAGTAATTCAAATTACTAACAATGGTTTAATGTACCGCTAAAATAGTAAGGAGAAAAGAGAAAAAATGAATTGGATAAGTACATGGATACAAGGCATCATAGTAGCAGTTATAATAAGTACAATTATAGAAATGATTTTACCAGAGGGAAACAGCAAAAAATATGTAAAAGTAGTAATAGGAGTCTATATTTTGTTTTCTATTGTTTCCCCTGTTATTACTAAAATTACAGGAAGTAACTTAAAACTATCAAATATTTTTCAAATAGAGGAATATCTGCAAACATCTGCAGGAGATACTACTTATGATAATTTAGATAAAAAGCAAGAAGAACAAATTAAAAGTATTTATCAAACCAATCTAAAAAGGGATATTACACAAAAGTTAGAAGCAAAAGGTTATGACTTACAAGATATTTATGTACAAATAGATAGTACAAATCAATATAAAATACAAAAACTAACTTTAAATGTAACTAAAAAAATAGAAGGTGAGGCAAAAGAAGAAAAAGAAAATAATAGCATTTTGGTAGTAAACGAAATTAAAATTCAAGTAGGAAAACAAGAGCAAAATACAGTCAATCAAACACAAGAAACAAAACAACCATTACCAGCAATTAGTCAAAGCCAAAAACAAATGCTAAAACAATATTTAAGTAGTACTTATGAAATAGAAGAGCAAAATATTAACATAAATTAAAAAAGGAGGACATATATTATGCTAAAAGACAAAATAAAGCAACTAATTGTCAAAGGAGAGGAAGGCGATAATAAAAAGAAAATTGAAAACATAGCAATATTTTTAGTTATTTTAGTAGTAACACTAATTATCATAAACTTAATATGGAATGGCAATACAAAACAGCCGAAAGAGCCTGCAAGTGACCCAAACAAAAAATTAGCCAGTTTGCAAGAAGAAACCATTAGTACAGCTAGCTTAAATACAAAAGATGATTTGACTTTAAAATTAGAGCAAATCCTAGAAAAAATAGAAGGGGTTGGCAAAGTAAAAGTACTAATCACCTATTCACAAACCAGTCAAACCATTCCTATGTATAATGAAGATACATCACAAAAAGACACACAAGAAACAGACAAAAGCGGAGGAAGTAGAAAAGTAATTGAAACAGATGTAAAAAAAGATATTATCTATCAAGAAACGAATGGAGAAAAAACACCCATTACACAAAGTATTGTAAGCCCTAAAATAGAAGGGGCTATTGTAACAGCACAAGGAGCTGGTAATACAGTTGTCAAAGCAAATATTATACAAGCAGTAGAGGCAGTAACTGGGGTTTCTTCTCATAAAATTCAAGTGTTTAATATGGTAGAAAATAAAGACTAAACCATATTTTAAGAAAGGAATGTAAAATGAAAAATTTTAAAAAAAATCAAGTTGTTATTTTTGTAATTGCCTTAATGCTTGTAACAGCAGGGTATTTAAATTTTACCAATTTAGAAAAAGAAAAAAACAATTTATTGCCAACTAGTAGCTTAGCAGACTCAGAAAAAATGGCAGCAATTGGAGATGCTACCTTAGTAAATGCAAATCAAACCAATGCCAATACAGTAAATCAAGAAGTGGCACAAAATAAAAATGAACAAAACACACAAACTTCTACCAATACTACTGTAGGAGAAAATAATAACAATACATTAAAAGAAAATACCAATACAACTACAAATCAAACATCTACTGCAGCTCAAACAGATACCTATTTTACACAATCTAAATTAGACAGAGATAATATGTATTCACAAATGTTAGAAAATTATCAAAAAATATTAGAAACAGAAGGAATTACAGCAGAAGAAAAAACAAATGCTCAAACAGAAATAAAAAAAATCAATGAAGAAAAAAATGCGATTATGATAGCAGAAAATTTAATAAAAACAAAAGGTTTCCAAGAGGTTATATTATTTGTAAATAATGGAAATGTAAGTGCCATTATTAAAGCAGAAAAACTAGATGGAAACCAAGTGGCACAAATACAAAACATTATTACAAGAGAGTTAAATGTAAAGGTAACCAAAATTAATGTTAGTAATAAAAAATAGTATTAAAAAAGACCTTGCAAAATTATTTTAAAAGAGATAAAATAAAACCAAAAAATAAAAAAGGAAATGAAGCAAATGAAAAACTATTTTTTTACCTCAGAAAGTGTAACATCAGGACATCCAGATAAATTATGTGATTATATATCAGATAGTATATTAGATGCCTGTTTAAGTCAAGATGAAAATGCAAGAGTAGCAGTAGAAACCTTTGCAGCAGCTAATAAAATAACAATAGCAGGTCAAATCACAACTAGTAGTAATATAGACAAAAACAAAATAGAACAAATCGCAAGAAAGGCAATACAAGAAATTGGCTATGATAATGCTAAAACAGATTTAGATTACAAAACATGCATAATTGAAAGCAATATTACAAAACAGAGCCCAGATATTGCTATGGGAGTAGATATAGGAGGCGC
Source organism: uncultured Clostridium sp. (assembly GCA_947647115.1). Classification (GTDB taxonomy): domain Bacteria; phylum Bacillota; class Clostridia; order TANB77; family CAG-508; genus CAG-273. Next base: position 7,355 of record CANSJB010000019.1, read on the forward strand.
AGGAGACCAAGGTATTATGTTTGGTTATGCTTGTGATGAAACAGAAAATTATATGCCATTTGCTATTGATATGGCACATAAACTAGCCAAACAGTTAACAAAAGTAAGAAAGGAAAAGCTATTACCTTACTTAAGACCAGATGGCAAAACGCAAGTAACAGTAGAATACCAAGATGATAAGCCAAAAAGAATAGAGACGATTCTTATTTCCACACAACATTTGGAAAATGTAAACTTAGAAACCATGAAACAAGACATAATAAACCATGTAATTAATACCATTGTTCCAAAAGAATATATAGATGCCAATACTAAAATTTATATTAACCCAACAGGAAGATTTGTAATAGGTGGACCTTTAGGAGATACTGGCTTAACTGGTAGAAAAATTATTGTAGACACTTATGGTGGATATAGTAAAACTGGTGGTGGCGCATTTTCTGGCAAAGATTCTAGTAAAGTAGATAGGTCAGCAGCTTATATGTTGCGTCATATTGCTAAAAATATTGTAGCAAATAAGCTAGCTAAAAAATGTGAAATTGGGCTATCTTATGCCATTGGCATGAAAGAACCATTATCTATATATGTAGATACCTTTAAAACAGCTAAAATATCAGATACAGAAATAGTAAACTTAATAAAAAATAAATTTGACCTAACACCAAATGGGATTATTGAATACTTAAATTTAAAAAAGCCAATTTATAAACAAACAACCAATTATGGACATTTTGGAAAAGAAGAGATGCCATGGGAAAAGGTAATTACCTTATAAAAATAAAAACCAAAAAAATTTATTATACTGACCTCTCAGTCTAATAAATTTTTTTCGGTTTTATGATATAAATAGTAATGGAAAAAATTTGAAAAAAATGTAAAGGAAAAAACGATGGAAGATAAAAAATTATATGAATGTCTTAAGATAACAGACTTAAAAGATATGCTAAATAAAACTAAAAACTTATATGGCGAAAAACTAGCCTATAAAATAAGAATTGCAGAAAATCAGTATAAAATATATACTCATAAACAAGTAAGAGAAATGATTGATAGCTTAGGAACAGCTTTAATAAACTTAGGTTTAAAAAACAAAAGAATTGCTGTCATTGGAGAAAATAGATATGAATGGGAAATCGCTTATTTAGCAGTAGTATGTGGAGTAGGTACAGTTGTTCCACTAGATAAAGCACTACCAGAAAATGAATTAGAAGACTTAATAGAAAGGTCTGAAGTAGAAGCTATTTTTTATTCAGAAAAATATGAGGAAAGTGTACAAAAAATTAAATATAGCCCAAAAAATAAATTAAAACACTTAATTGCGATGGACAAAAGTGTTCATGCAGAAGGTATTTATTCCCAAGAAGAATTAATTAAAACGGGTGAAGAACTAATTAAAAAGGGGAATAGAGAGTTTTTAGATGCAAAGATAAATAAAGAAGAAATGAACATTATGCTATTTACCTCAGGTACTACATCCAAATCAAAAGTAGTAGCACTTTCACACAATAACCTATGTTCTAATTTAATGGCAATTGGTAGTGTATTAGATGTTACCTCTCAAGATACCTTGCTTTCTGTTTTACCAATACACCATGTATTTGAATGTACAGTTGGCTTTTTATTTTCTTTATATAAAGGAGCTCAAACAGTATTTTGTGATGGACTAAGATATGTTGCAGCAAATTTACAAGAATATAAGGTAAGTGTTATGGCATGTGTTCCAGCTATTTATGAAAGAATATTTGCCATTATTCGAAAACAATTAGAAAAAGAAGGAAAACTTGACCAAATACTAGCAGATGAAGAAAAATACAAAGATGCAAGCTTAGAAAAAAAGAAAGAAGTGTTCAAACAAATTCATGATATGCTAGGAGGAAATATTAAATTACTAATTAGTGGTGCAGCAGCCTTAGATGCTAAAATAGAAGAAAAATATAGGCTACTAGGACTTAATTTAGTACAAGGTTATGGTTTGACTGAAACATCACCTGTTGTAGCAGTTGGCACAAATAAATATTATAAACTAGGCTCTATTGGAAAAACACTTCCTAATGTAGAAGCAAAACTAGTAGATGTAAATAGCCAAGGAATAGGAGAATTACTAGTAAAAGGACCTAACATCATGCTAGGCTACTATAATAATGCAAAAGCTACCAAAGAAGTAATGGAAGAAGATGGCTGGTTTCATACAGGGGACTTAGCAAAAATAGATGAAGAAGGCTATATTTACATATGTGGTAGAAAGAAAAGCGTTATTGTACTAAAAAATGGCAAAAATATCTTTCCAGAAGAAATGGAAAATTTAGTTAACAAAATTGAAGGGGTAGTAGAATCTTTTGTCTTTGGTAAAAAGCAATCAGAAGATGAAAATGACATTAAAATTAATGTGAAAATTGTATTTGATAGAGAGCTTATAAATGAAGTATATAAAGTACAAACAGAGGAACAAATAAGAGCTGTATTATCTCAAAAGATTAAAGAAATTAACCAAATAATGCCTACCTACAAAGCGATAAGAGGTATTATTTTATCAGAAGAACCCCTAATAAAAACTACTACCAATAAGATAAAAAGGCAGGAAAACCTAGATGCAATTGAAAAACTTAACAACTAATTTTTTAGGAAGAAATTGTATTTATTATAAACAAATCAGCTCTACACAAACCAAACTTTTAGAGCTCATACAAAATAATCAAATACCAAATGGTACTCTTATCATAGCAGATATTCAAACTTTAGCAGTAGGTACCCATGGAAGAACTTGGTATACAGATGAGGAAAATAATATAGCCTTTTCCTTTTATATCAAAACGAATTGTGATATTGAAAAATTAGAAGGGTTAACATTGCAAATTGCACAAATATTAGTCTGTATTTTTCAAAAAAAATATCAAATAACATTAACCATAAAAAAACCAAATGACCTAATGCTTCATAACAAAAAAGTAGGAGGAATTTTAACACAAACTAAAACAGCAGGAAAAATTGCTAAATATATCGTAGTTGGCATTGGTATCAATACCACGAAACAGCACTTTACAAAAGAAATAGAAAATATAGCTACTTCTATTCAAAAAGAATGTAACATACAAGTAGAGGCAATAGATATTATCTCAGAGTTTTGCAATCAATTGGAAAAACAACTATTACAAAAGTTAGAGGAGGAAAAAGTATGAAGATAGCCTTTTTGTTTCCAGGACAAGGTTCACAAACAGTAGGAATGGGAAAAGATTTATATCAAGAGTATGAAGAGGCAAGAACAATCTACCAAAAAGTAAAAGAATTAACCAATATAGATATTGCTAAAATTTCTTTTGAAGGACCAGAACAAACATTAAATGAAACTAAATATACACAACTTGCTATTTTAACACATTCACTTGCCATATTAGAAATATTAAAAAAATATCCTATCGTAGCTGCTATGTCAGCTGGTTTAAGTTTAGGTGAATATACGGCTTTGATTAACAGCTCTATCCTTTCTTTAGAAGAAGGCATAAGGCTTGTTCAAAAAAGAGGAGAATATATGCAAACCTTAAGCCCAAAAGGAAATTGGCAAATGGCTGCTATTATTGGACTAGAAGATAGCATAGTAGAAGAAATTTGTAACAAAGTAACGACTGGTTTTGTTGCTCCTGCTAACTACAATGGTATTGGGCAAGTAGCAATTTCAGGGGAAGAACAAGCAGTACAAGAAGCAGGAGAACTTGCTAAACAAAAGGGAGCTAAAAAAGTAAGTATTTTAAAAACAGCAGGGCCATTTCATACAATAAAATTACAACCAGCAGCAGAAGCTTTAGCAAAAGAACTAAAAACAATTACCACACATCCAGGGAAAACTACTGTTATAAAAAACATAGATGCCTTAGCTTATCAGCCATCAGATGATTTAGCACAAATCTTACCAAAACACATTATAAGCCCAGTTTTATTTACTAAAACAATGCAAACTATGTTAGACGAAGACATAGATACTTTTATCGAAATAGGACCTCGGAAGAACTTTATCAAAATTAGTAAAAAGAATGAGCTCACCAAAAGAAATAACTATTTTAAATGTTAATAATACACAAACTTTAAAAGAATTATTAGAAAGGATGAATATACATGAATAAACTTGTATTTGTCACAGGAGCTACAAGAGGTATTGGCAGGCAAATCGCCATAAGTTTTGCACAAGCAGGCTATGATGTGGCTATTAATTTTAGACAGGAAAATGAAGATTTAAAAATCACAAAAATGGAAATTGAAAAAACAGGTGCAAAATGTCTTGCTGTAAAAGGCAATGTGGCTAATTTTGAAGAATGCGAAACAATGATAGATATTATCATCAAAGAATATGGGAAAATAGATGTACTTGTCAATAATGCAGGTATTACCAAAGACACTTTACTGATGAGAATGAAAAAGGAAGAATTTGAAGAAGTAATTGATGTTAATTTAGTAGGTACTTTTAATGTAACCAAACATGTTATCAGTCATATGGTAAAAGCACGTAGTGGTAGAATTATCAATATTTCTTCTGTTGTTGGTATTTCTGGAAATGGAGGTCAAACCAATTATGCCGCTTCTAAAGCAGGAATTATTGGTTTTACTAAAAGTTTAGCAAAAGAAGTAGCCTCTAGAGGAATATTAGTAAATGCAGTAGCACCAGGGTTTATACAAACACAAATGACAGATATTTTAAAAGAAGAAATCAAACAGGAAATAGAAAAAAACATTCCTTTAAAAAGATTAGGGACTGTGCAAGATGTAGCAAATGTTACACTATTTTTAGCATCAGAGCAAAGTAGTTATATGACAGGGCAAGTACTTCATGTAGATGGCGGAATGCTAATGTAAGGAGGAGAAAAATGGAAAAAAGAGTAGTTATAACAGGAATAGGTGCTATAACACCAATTGGAAATACTGTAGAACAAATGTGGCAAGCAATTGAAAATCAAAAATGTGGTATTGATGAAATCACTTTATTTCATTCTGATACTTTAAAAACAAAATTAGCAGCAGAAGTAAAAGAATATGACCCATTAGAGCACTTTGAACCAAAACAAGTAAAAAGGCTAGATAGATGCAGCCAATTTGCTATGATTGCTGCAAGAGAGGCAGTAAAACAAAGTGGTATAACAAAAGAAAATACCAATTATGAAAGAGTAGGTATTTTTGTAAGCACTGGTATTGGAGGTCTAAACACCATTCAAGAACAATGTGAAGTAAACTATGTAAAGGGAAGTAACAGAGTTTCTCCTATGTTTATACCAATGTCTATTGTAAATATGCCAGCTCGGTAGTATTGCCATAGAATTTGGCTTTAAGGGGGAATCTAGCTCTATTGTAACAGCATGTAGTTCTTCTACCCAAAGTATAGGAGAAGCTTATAAAACTATAAAACACCGGTTATGAAGATGTAGTCATAGCAGGTGGAACAGAAGCTTCTATTTGCTCTGTTGGAATTGCAGGGTTTGAAAATATGAAAGCATTATCTACCAGTGAAGATAAAAATAGAGCAAGTATACCATTTGACAAACAAAGAAATGGCTTTGTTATGGGAGAAGGTGCAGGAATTGTTGTATTAGAAGAATTAGAACATGCCAAAAAAAGAGGAGCTAACATTTATGCAGAAGTAATAGGTTTTGGTTCTACTACAGATGCTTATCACATGACATCCCCATGCCCAGATGGAGAAGGGGGCGCTAATGCCATGATAAGAGCCATTAAAGATGCAAATATAAAACCAGAACAAGTAGACTATATTAATGCACATGGAACTTCTACCCATTTAAATGATTCAATTGAAACAAAAGCTATTAAAACAGCTTTAGGAGAAAAAAGTAAAAACGTAATGGTAAGCTCTAGTAAAGGAAATACAGGTCATTTGTTAGGAGCTGCAGGAGCTGTTGAAGCTATTATCTGTGTAAAAGCAATACAAAATAGTCTAGTCCCACCAACCATTCATTATGTAGAAAAAGATGAAGAATGTGATTTAGATATTGTACCAAATGAGCCAAGAAAGGCCAATATTACTATTGCTATGTCAAATTCATTAGGTTTTGGAGGACATAATAGTAGTATTATTATCAAAAAATATGAGGAGGCTTAAAAATGGAATATGAAAAAATAAAGCAAGTAATCAAAGATATGGAAAATTCGAACTTAACACAATTAGATATTGAATTTAGTGATGGCACCAAACTTAGTATGAAAAAAGAGCAAAATAAAATAGAACAAAATACAAATATGATGCAAAATATAAGTAATAGCCAAATTACACCTCTAGTTACAAAACAAATAGTAGAAGGAAATATCATTACTTCTCCTATGGTAGGTACTTTTTATAGAAAATCATCACCAACCTCAGAACCATATGTAGAGCTAGGCAAACAAATACAAAAAGGTGATACTGTTTGCATTATAGAGGCTATGAAGTTAATGAATGAAATTGAATCAGAATTTACGGGCAAAGTAGTAGAAATATTAGTAGAAGATGGAAAAACTGTAGAATATGGCACTCCATTATTTAAAATAGGCTAAAGGGACAAAAACAAAATTTAAAATAGGTTAAGAGGGAAAAAATAATGTTAAATAAAGAAGAAATTAAAAAAATAATTCCACAAAGAGAACCATTTTTAATGATAGATGAAGTAGAATCATGTATTCCAGGACAAAGTGCTATTGCTTATAAAATGGTAGATGAAAAAGAGTGGTATTTTAAAGGACATTTTCCAGGAAGACCCATTATGCCAGGAGTACTCATTGCAGAAAGCCTAGCACAAACAGGTGCAGTAGCAATTTTATCTGTAGCAGAAAACAAAGGGAAAAATGCTTTGTTTGGTGGAATTGATAAAATGAAGTTTAAAAAAATGGTACTTCCGGGAGATACCCTAAAACTAGAAGTAACTATTATTAAGCAAAAAGGACCAATTGGAGTAGGAACAGCAGTAGCTACAGTCAATGGACAAATAGCTGCTAAAGGAGAACTTACCTTTGCTTTAGTTTAAATAAAGAGGTGAAACTAAAATGAATAAAATATTAATTGCAAACCGAGGAGAAATTGCAGTTAGAATTATTAGAGCATGTAAAGAAATGAATATTAAAACAGTAGCAGTTTATTCGGTAGCTGATAAAGATGCCTTACATACTAGATTAGCAGATGAAGCAGTTTGTATAGGGCCTGCAGATGCAACCAAAAGCTATTTAAATATAAAAAATATAATAGAAGCAGCCTATATAACAGGAAGTGATAGCATTCATCCAGGTTTTGGCTTTTTATCAGAAAATGCTAGGTTTGCAAAAATATGTGAAGAATCAAACATTAAATTTATAGGACCAAAATCAGAGGTAATTGACTTACTAGGTAATAAATCAAATAGTAAAGAATTAATGAAACAAGCAGGAGTTCCAGTTATACCAGGTTCTAATGGAAGTATTAAAGGACTAAAAGATGCTTTGCTAGCAGCAGAAGAAATTGGGTATCCAGTTATGATAAAAGCTGCAGCTGGTGGTGGAGGAAAAGGCATTCGCATTGTTAACAATAGTAGTGAGTTTGAGACAAACTATAACTTAGTTAAACAAGAAGCAAAAGCATCTTTTAATGATGATGAAGTTTACATAGAAAAATTTATCAAAAACCCTAGACATATTGAAATACAGATTTTAGCAGATGAACACGGAAATATTGTACATTTAGGGGAAAGAGACTGTTCGATTCAAAGAAAACATCAAAAAATGATAGAAGAAACCCCCTCTACTGCCATGGATGAAAAACTAAGAAATAAAATGGGGCAAGCTGCTATTAAAGCTGCTAAAATAGCAGGGTATACTAGCTGTGGTACAGTAGAATTTTTAGTAGATGATAGTAAAAACTTTTATTTTATGGAAATGAATACAAGGATTCAAGTAGAACACCCTATTACAGAAATGAGAACCAAAATTGATATTGTAAAAGAGCAAATTAAAATAGCAGCAGGAGAACCTTTAAAATATAAACAAAAAGAAATAGGGTTTCAAGGTCATAGCATAGAATGTAGAATTAATGCAGAAAACCCAAATAAAAACTTTATGCCAAGTCCAGGGAAGATTCAGGAGCTAAACTTGCCAGGTGGAAATGGTATTAGAATTGATACTGCTATATATAGTGGTTATACCATACCTGCTTATTATGACTCTATGATTGCTAAAATTATTGTACTAGGTAGTAGTAGAAATGAAGCAATTGCTAAAATGAAAAGAGCTTTAGAAGAACTTGTGGTAGATGGTGTAAATACCAACCGAGACTTTTTATTTGATATTATTAGAAGTCCAGATTTTATAAGAGGTAATTTTGATACTTCTTTTATAGAAACAAAAATGTTAAAAAATAAAAACGAAATAAAGTAAATAGATAACAAGACACATAATATAAAGTTTAAGGTTAACTTGGAAACCTAAATAGATTGATTGCAAGGAGAAAAAGCAAATAAAAAAGCTTTTAGGTAGATAAATGATTGTTGATAAAATTAAGAAAAGAGAAATAAAAACTGCCAAAAACAAGCAAGCCAAAATAGATATACCAATTGGAAAATGGCTAAAATGTGATAATTGTAAAGAAATTTTATACAAAGAAATAGTAAGAGAAAATTTAAATATTTGTCCTAATTGTGGTCATTATTTTAGAATGCATATTGGTAAAAGGCTAGAGCAAATGATAGATGAAGGAACTTACCAAAAATTTGGTTTAAAATTAGAAACAACAAACCCATTAGAATTAGAAGATTACCCAAAGAAATTAAAAGCATTAAGAGAAAAAACAGGTCTTCAAGAAGCTATTAGTTGTGGCACAGGAAATATTCATGGAGAAAAAGTAGTAATATGTATTATGGATAGCGGCTTTTTAATGGGAAGTATGGGCGTTGTTGTAGGTGAAAAAATAGCCTATAGTGTAGAACAAGCTATAAAACAAAAACTACCTTTAATTATTTTTTGTGTATCAGGTGGAGCTAGAATGCAAGAAGGTATTATTTCTTTAATGCAAATGGCAAAAACAACAGCAAGCCTTACAAAATTACATGAGGCAGGTTTGTTATACATATCAGTACTAACAGACCCAACCTATGGGGGGGTAACTGCTTCTTTTGCAAGTTTAGGAGACATTATTTTAGCAGAACCACATGCTATGATTGGTTTTGCAGGGCAAAGAGTAATTGAGCAAACCATAGGGCAAACTCTGCCAGAGGGCTTCCAAACAGCAGAATTTTTGCTAGAACATGGCTTTATTGATAAAATTGTAGAAAGAAAAGATTTAAAACAAACCATTTACCAATTAATACAGTTTCATAAAAGATAGGAGGAGAATTTAAAATGGCAACCTTATCGGCATGGGAAAAAGTAGAAATTGCCAGAAACCCAAAAAGAAAAACATCACTAGACTACATACAAGCTGTATTTGACGACTTTATAGAATTACATGGAGATAGAAACTTTAAAGATGATAAAGCAATTGTATGTGGACTGGCTAAAATAGGAGACCAAAATTATACCATTATTGCTCAGCAAAAAGGAAGAACTACAAAAGAAAATATAGAGCGAAACTTTGGGATGCCAAACCCTGAAAGCTATCGAAAAGCCATTCGATTTATGAAACAAGCTGAAAAATTTAAAAGACCAGTTATTACTTTTATTGACACAAAAGGAGCATATCCTGGAATAGAGGCAGAACAAAGAGGGCAAGGAGAGGCAATTGCAAAAACTATGTTTGAAATGGCAAGCCTAAAGGTACCAACAATAGCTATTGTAATACGGAGAAGGCTCTAGTGGGGGAGCTTTGGCCATTGGAGTTGCAAACCAAGTATGGATGCTAGAAAATGCCATTTATTCTATTCTTTCTCCAGAAGGATATAGCACTATTTTGTGGAAGGACTCTTCTAAGTATAAAGAAGCAGCTGAAAAAATGAAATTAACTGCTAAAGATTTATATGAGCTAAAAGTAATTGATAAAATTATAAAAGAGCCTAAAGGAGAGCAAGAAGAAAGTTTTGCTAAAATAGTAAAAAGCCTAAGAAAAGAAATTACAAGCCAAATAAAACAATTAAAAAATTTAACACAAGAAGAAATTGTACAAAACCGATATGAAAAATTTAGAAACATGGGAGAGTATAAGGAGGTATAACATGTTATTAGAAAATAAAAAAATATTAATTATGGGAATTAGAAACAAATGGAGCATTGCTTATGGCATTGCAAAATCTGCTTATGAAAATGGAGCTAAACTGATATTTACTTATATGGGAGAAGAAAACAAAGAAAAAATAGAAGAATTAACAGCAGAATTTGTAGGTAGCAAAAGTTATGTATTAGATGGGGCATCAGAAGATGAGTTGGTAAGAAAAGTATTTATGAAAATAAAAGAAGAAAATGGTAAAATAGATGGTTTAGTACATGCAATTGCTCATGCCAATACAGAAGATTTGCATCATGACTTTATTGAAACTAGTAAAGAAGGTTATAGTCATGCGGTAGATGTTAGCAGTTATTCCTTTGTTTTAAGTGCTAGAATGGCAAAAGAATTAGATATGTTAAACGAAAATGCTAGTTTAGTAACCTTAACTTACCATGGCTCTACAAAAGTATTACAAGGCTATAATATTATGGGAGTTGCAAAAGCTGCTTTAGAGACTAGTGTTAGATATTTAGCAGAAAACTTAGGAAAAGAAGAAATGAGGGTAAATGCCATTTCAGCAGGACCAATTAAGACTTTATCTGCCAAAGGTATTAAAGACTTTTCTTCTATTTTAACAGTAGTAGAAGAAAAAGCACCACTTCATAGAAATGTAACTACAAAACAAGTAGGAGATGTAGCAACCTTTTTGCTAAGCAATATGTCAGATGCTATTACTGGACAAATTATTTATGCAGATAGTGGCTATAATATCATGGGAATTTAAGATAGAATTAGCAAGAGGATATAAAAAAAGTAAAAATTAACTTGAAATAGTGTTGACTTTTATAAAATGATAATTTACAATAATGT
>CANSJB010000020.1 GCA_947647115.1 uncultured Clostridium sp.
TACTTTGGGAATATAATTAAATTGGTTTTTGATCAATTCTTTTAATAGTATCATAGAAGAAACGCTAAGGAAAAGGAAAAGAGGAATGCTAAATAAATTATAATAAATAGCAGCTATAAAATTTAATTGCAAGATACATAAAAAAGACCTTGTCATCCCACAAGCAGGACAAGAAATGCCAGTAACTGTTTTAAAAATACAGTTTACTGGCATAATAGCTACTAAAATTAAAAAGCTAATTAATATGGTTAAGATAATACCATTTTTTAGTCTATTCATTTTACTAGTCCTTTAATTGATTTCCTTGTGCATCTGTATTCATGCTACCTGTTAAAATTAAAATACCTTCAATTAAGCCCCAAATAGCAGAAGCCCAAGATAACATTCCACAACTTAAAATAGAAATTAGTAATTGTGCAATTGCTTTTCCTGTAAAACCTAAATAAAAGTTGTGAACACCTAAGGAACCTAAGAAAATACCTAATAAACCAGCAGCCATTTTTGATTTTGCTGAAGTATTAGTGTTAGTATTTCCACTATTCACATTTACATTAATATTTTGTGTTGTTCCATTGTTAGCATTTTGATTTGCTTTGCAATCTGCGCATAATTCTTGACCATCATCTATTGGTTTTCCACATTGTTTACAAAACATAAAACTTCCTCCTTCTATTAACAATAATATAATTATACAATATTCTACATTTTTTGCAATAGTTTTCATAAAATTTTTGTAAAAATAATAGTAAAAATTAGTTTGAGAGGAAGCTTTCCAATTGCTCTAATAATTGTACTTACATTTTATAAATATTTTTTTAAGGTTTCTATGCTATCTTCTTGCATTACTACAAAATCATTTAAAATATTTTTTACATCATGGGGTGCATCCTCATTTTCATTTAAAAGCCTTCTACCTTCAATAATACCCATATTAGTCCCTTGCATTAATAATTCAGAAAGCTTTGAAGTAGTATCATCCACCATTGTGTTCATTTGAATACCATACCAAGTCATCATTTTATTCATAGCATTTGTTTCATGAGGTTCTTTATCACTATAAGTATCATATATATCGTTTACTCTTTGTGAAATTTCCTTGTATTTATTATACTGGGTATCTAATACCGTTTTAAATTTATCATCGGAAACTTTCTTTAAAACAAACGAAATAGCATCCATTCCCATAGTTGCTCCTTTGTTAACTTCATCTAAAATATTTAAATTTTGATTTTTCATCATATACCAATATCCTTTCTATATAAAATTTAATATTAGTATGTACGAAAAACAAAAAATAAACACTTATTTTTAAAATTGCAAACAATTTATATTTATGGTATGATACTACTAAAAAATGGCAATAATTATTACAAAGGAGAAAACTTTTATGTTATGGGAAATCATATTTATTGTGATAGGGTTTATTTTACTAGTAAAAGGAGCTGATTTACTAGTAAAAGCAGCCAGTAGCATTGCCAAAAAATTTGGTTTATCAGAAATGTTAATTGGCTTAACAATTGTTGCAATAGGAACATCACTTCCAGAAATATTTGTAACTATTAGTTCAGCAGTAGATGGACATTCAGACCTGATTATAGGAAATGCAATAGGTAGCTGTATTTGTAACTTTTTATTAGTAATAGGAATTACAAGTTTAGTAAAACCAGTTAAATTTGATAAACGAATTGTTAAAAGGCATCTACCAATTGCAATTGCAGTTATGGCTTTATTACTACTATTAGGAAATACTAGCAAAATTGAAAATTATCCAACTATTACAAGATGGCAAGGTGCCATTCTCATTTTATGTACAATTGCATATATTATTTATACAATATATGAAGAAAGGCAAATCAAAAATGCAAAATTAGATGCAGAAATTGTAAAAGAAGTAAAAACAAAAGAAAATTACCCTGTAAAATCAATTATCATATATATGATATTGGGAATAATAGGTTTAAAATTTGGTTCTGATTTTGTAGTAGATAATAGTGTTTCTATTGCAGCAACATTAGGGTTATCTGAAAAGCTAATTGGAATGACTATTATTGCAGTAGGAACAGCGCTTCCAGAAATTATTACTGGAATTATTGCAGCCAGAAAAGACGAAACAGACTTGCTACTTGGGAATGTATCAGGTTCTAATATTTTAAACTTATGTTTACTAATAGGGATAGGAGCTGTAATTCATCCACTAGTATTTTCTACCGATTTTAATATTAGTATTATAATATTAATAGCAGTAACAATATTTTTACAAGCAATAGCAACTGTTAATAAAGAAAGTAAGCTAGATAAATCAAAGGGAATCCTTTTAATTATTGTGTATGTAATATATATATTAAGCATGATATAATTGATTTAGTTACTCATAAGTAGCTACTATAATTTTATAGAATTTGTTTGGAAGCAATTGACAGATTATGTAACCTGTGATATGATTACATACGATATTTAATTTAGAAAAAAGGAGCAATCTATTTTATGAAATTAAAAAGAATATTTACAACAATTTTAGTTACCTTATTAGTAGCACAATTTAGTTTGATATTATTAGGAAGTAATGTATATGCCATAGAAGGCAAAAGTTTTCAAACAACCATAAGTACAGTAAATCAAAAAACACAATTTATTCCAGGAGAAGTATTTGAAGTAAAAATTAATCTTAGTAAATTCCAAAATGTAGAAGAAGGATTATATGCCATTAGTGGTCAACTAGATTATAACAAGGAAACTTTAGAACTAATACCAGTAAACAATAAAATATTAATAGCATCAAATGGATGGGAACAAATAGATGAAAATGCTACCAACCTTAAATTCATAACAACAGGTAATAAAGTAGGAGAAGGAACTTTAGCTACCATAAAATTTAAAGTAAAAGAAAATATTAATACAAATACTACTGCAAAAATTATGGTAAAAGACATTCAAGCAAGTGATGGAAACCTTATTACTTGCCAAGATGTAGAATTAAGCTTAAATATTGTAATGCCAATTCCAAGTTTAACCTCAAAAATATATCAAATACAAGATAACCTTATCTCAAAAGTACCACTACAAACTACAGTCAAAACATTTAAACAAAATGTAACAGTACAACATGGGCAATTAGAAATTAAAAATAAAGATGGTAAAATATTAGCAGATACAGATATAATAGGAACTGGTGCAAGCATAAAAGTAGGTTCTAATTTAAACTTTACAGTTATTGTAGAAAAAGACATAGATGGAGATGGAAAATTAACATCAAATGACTTAGCAAAGTTAAAAATGCATATCATTGAACTTCCAGGAAAAGCATTAACCGGAGTATACTTTACAGCAGCAGACCTAGACAATGACAAAACAATTACAGCAAATGATGTAGCAAGATTAAAAATAGCAATTATAGGAAAAATATAGAAAAAGTAAATAGAAGGAGAAAAATATGAAAAAAATAGTAATAATACTTAGTTTAATTTTAACAATATTTGCGGCAAGTGTAAGCTACGTAAATGCTACTACATGTGAAATTGCCATGGCAGCAAGCAAAACTAATTTTAACAAAGGAGAAGAAATTGTAGTAAGTGTTAGCTTAGCAAAATTAAAATCAGATGTGGGAATTATAGCACTAGATGGAACATTAGAATATGATAAACAAAACTTAGAATATGTAAAAATGGAAGGGCAAAATGGATGGAGTACACCAGTTTACAATAGTAGTAATGGAAAATTTGTAACAGACAAAAACGCATTTGCAACTAAAAACGAAACTGTTTTTAAAATAATATTTAAAGTAAAACAAACACAAAAGCAAAATCAAGTCATAACCCTAAAAGATGTCACAGTAGCAGATGGCGTAGCACCAATTAGTACAAAAGAATCCAACTTCAAATTTACCATTAATACAGGAGCATCCAAACCAAATGATAATGTACAAAAACCAAATATTAATACAAATGGAGATAATCCATTAAACTTAATTACAGGTTCCAATAACATAGTAAATGATGCAGTAACAGGCCAATTACCACAAACAGGTATTAGTGATGTTATGATTACAATATTATTAATAGGAGCTGTTATAACAGCAGTAGTATTTTTTATAAAAATAAAAGAGATGAAATAAAATAAGAAGGTACATATGATATTTAAAAAAGATTTTGAAATTGAGCTTAGTGATATAAATATACATAAACAAACAACCAACAAAGCTATATTAAAGTGTTTAGAAAATATAGCAGAAAACCATTCCAATAGCATTAAATTAGGTGTTAATAATATCCATGAAACAGGAATTACATGGGTATTATTAGATTGGAAATTAGAAATACTAAAAAGGCCAAGCTATGGAGATATTCTTCATATAAATACATGGTCTAGCTTAAATAAAAAAGTATATGCTTATAGAGACTTTGAAATTTATGTAAATAATGAAAAATATGCAAGAGCAACTTCAAAATGGGCATTAATCGATATTTATACAAATAAAATACTAAAAATAGAAGAAGATTTTATGCAAAAATATAACCCAGAAAATAATAAATTTGCATTTGAAGACATCGAATTAGAAAAATTAAAAGATCCACAAAACTATGATTTAGAAAAAATAGTAGCCATTCGAAAAAGTGATATAGATGTAAATGGCCATTTGCACAATTTAAATTATATAGACTTAGCAAGAGAAGCTTTGTCAGAACAAGAAGATGAAGAATATACAAACCTTAGAATTACCTACAAAAAAGAAATAAAGTATGGAGATAGTGTTAAAGTATGTAAAAAAAAGCAAGATAATAAAATAAGTTGTATTATAAAAAGTAGTGATAATACAAGTATTCATGCGATATTAGAAATGTCAAAAAGGGGACGTTCCTTAAAGTGACAAAAATGTCAAAAATTGCTACGTCCCCAAAATGACAAAAAAGGGGGAAAGTTTATGAAGAGTGTAATTGAGATTGAAAATTTAACGAAACAGTATAAAGACTTAAAAGCAGTAGATAATTTATCATTTGAAGTAGAGGAAGGCGAAATTTTAGGTTTGCTTCGGACCAAATGGAAGCGGTAAATCAACTACGATTAATTGCATATTATCATTATTGCAATTTAATACAGGACTTATTAAAATATTTGGAAAAGAAATGAAACCAAATGCTTATGAGATAAAAAGGCAGATAGGTGTGGTATTTCAAGATGTAGCAGTATTTGAAGAGTTAACAGTTTATGATAATATTGATTATTTTTGTGGTTTATATATAAAGGATAAACAAACTAGAAAACAATATATTGAAGATGCTATTGAGTTAGTAGGCTTAGAAGAATTTAAAAAGTTTTATCCAAAGCAATTATCTGGTGGACTTTTGAGAAGATTAAATATTGCTTGTGGTATAGCACATAAGCCAAAGCTTATTTTTTTAGATGAGCCAACAGTTGCAGTTGACCCACAAAGTAGAAATAATATTTTAGATGGGATTAAGACCTTAAGAGATAGAGGAGCTACTATTGTTTATACAACACATTATATGGAAGAGGTAGAAATTCTTTGTGATAGGGTTATTATTTTAGATAAAGGTAAGATTATAGCTTCTGGTACAACAGATGAGTTAAAAGAGCTTGCCAATATAGAAGAAAAGGTTAGTGTAGAAATAAATGATTTAATGGAAGACAAAATTGGAAAGATAAAAGAGTTTCTTAATGTAGAAGATGTGCAATATAACAATAATATTTTAATGATAAAGTATAAAAAAGGCAAGAATAATTTAGTAGAATTAATGGAGTATTTGAAAAAAGAAAAGATAGGGTATAGTAAAATTTATTCAGAAAGACCAACGCTAAATGACGTATTTCTAGAGCTTACAGGTAAAGGATTGCGTGATTAATGCTAATACATAATTTTAAATATGCCCTAAAAACTCTTTTTAAAAATAAAATGCTAATATTTTGGACTTTTGCCTTTCCAATTATATTAGGCACTTTTTTTAATTTGGCCTTTTCTGATATTGAAAAAAGTGAGCAATTAGATATTATTGATATTGCGGTTGTAGAAAATGAAGAATTTAAAAATAATGAGCTATGGAAACAAAGCATTAAACAGCTTAGTAATAAAGAGGATGAGCACAGACTATTTAATACAAAGTATGTAACTCAGAAAGAAGCAGAAAAACTATTGCAGAATAAGGAAGTTACAGGTTATATTCTTTTAGAAGAAAAACCAAAAGTAGTAGTTAACACAAGTGGTATTAATGAAACCATATTAAAATATGTGACAGAAGAATTGATGCAATCAGAAGAAATAATAAAAAATACACATAATATGAAACTATTATTGGAAGAGCAAAATATACCAGTGAAAGATGCATCCAGTAAGCATTTGAGTTATACTATGATAGAGTTTTATACTTTAATTGCTATGACTTGTTTATATGGTGGCATTTTAGGCATGGTTGCAGTAAATCAAAACCTAGCTAATATGAGTGCTACAGGAAAAAGGGTGGCAGTAAGTCCAAGCTCAAAAACAAAGCTAATTTTAAGTAGTAGTTTAGCTAGTTATCTAGTACAATTAATAGGGATAGCTTTGTTGTTTATTTATACTATTTTTGTATTAAAAGTAGATTATGGAGATAATTTATTACTTATTATTTTACTTACTTTATGTGGATGTTTAGCAGGTTTGAGCATGGGAGTTACTATTGCTACAGTGATAAAAGCAAATGATAATTTAAAAACTGGTATTGTGATAGCAGTTACAATGATAGGGTGCTTTTTATCAGGGATGATGGGAATTACCATGAAGTATGTTGTTGACCAAAATATGCCAATAATAAATAAAATAAATCCAGCCAGTATGATAACAGATGGTTTTTATGCATTATACTATTATGATACTTTTGATAGATTTTACTTTAATATAGCAAGTTTACTTATTTTTTCATTTATCATGTTATTTTTTGCTATGTTTAGTTTAAGGAGGCAAAAATATGACAGTATTTAAAACATTTTTAAAAGTATTAGATAAATGTAAAGCACCTATCATTATGTATACAGTATTTTTGCTATTTTTTGGAGTATTTAATATGTCTACAGCAGATAATCAAATTAATTTTGCAGCTAGTAAGCCAGATGTTTTGATTATAAACCAAGATGAGGAAATAGGTATTACTAAAAGTTTAATAGAATATATAAAAGATAATAGTAATATAAAAGAAATTGAAGACGAAGAAGACAAAGTAGCAGATGCACTTTTTTATAGAGATGTGAATTATATTATTTATATTCCTAAAGGTTTTAGACAAGATTTTTTAGCCAATAAACATCCTGAAATTGAAGTAAAAAGTACAGGAGATTATCAAGCAAGTCTTGCTCAAATGATGCTAGAAAGATATTTAAAAGTAGCTAAATTATATCAGAAAACGCAAACATCAGAAGAAGAGTTAATACGAAATATAGATAAAACACTTTCAAAACAAGTAGAGGTACAAATGACCTCTAAATTAGATACAGATAGTTTAAATAATAGTACTTTTTATTATAATTTTGCAAGTTATAGTTTGCTTGCAGGATGTGTGTATGTTATTTGTTTAGTAATATTTAGTTTTAGAGAAGAAAAAATACGTAAAAGAACTATGGTAAGTAGTACAAATTACAAAAAAATTAATAGACAACTATTATTATCCAATAGCTTATTTGCAGTTATTTTATGGATGATTTATGTTGTTTTAAGCTTTTTCATGGTAGAAAATATGTTTACAATGCATGGACTAATTTATATTTTAAATTCTTTTATTTTTACATTATGTGCTTTAGCAATTTCGTTCGTAATAGGAAATATGGTGCATAATAAAAATGCTATTAATGGTATTGTAAATGTAATAGCACTGGGCTCTAGCTTTTTATGTGGTGCTTTTGTACCGATGGAAATGCTACCAGATTTTGTACTAAAAATAGCACACATTTTACCATCTTATTGGTATATTAAAACAAATGAAATGCTAAAAACAGTAGAAGTATTTAACATAGAAACTTTAAAACCAATTTTCATTAACATGGGAATTATTATTATATTTATTATAGTATTTTGTTTTATTTCAAGTTTATTAAGTAGTAATAAAAAAAGAAATAGGTAAAATCTATTGCATAACCATATAAAATATGATATTATTTTATGTATACTATATTTATTTGGAGGTTAGTAGTAATATGGGACGGGAACATTCCTTAAGAGTCAGAAAAGAGGAGTATGATTTAATAGAAAAAGGGGAAAGACCATTATTAGTAAGGGTCGGATATTATCAATTAAAAAAGATACGTTCAGGAGATACCATTACTTTTGATGAGCATTCTGTGCAAAGATATCATGTTGATAGAGTCACACAGTATGCAAGTTTTGCAGATATGCTTGCTCATGAAGAGACACAAAAAATCACTCCAATAGTATCAGAGACAGCAGCGCTGCAAGAGCTTCAGAGAATTTACCCAGCAGATAAGGAAGGACTCGGAGTTTATGTATTTGAGATTTCCAAGCAGATAAAGCGAAAAATTATATCGGCTATAGGCTTAGCCAAAGAAGACCATAAAGTTTTTGCCAAACTGATAGCAAAAGTTTATGGTCTAACAGATGGCAATTGTGATGATTATCCAAACTATTTTAATTGGTATTGGACAAAAATGGTGCCTGCTATACTAAATGGGACTAGAGAAATTTTGGTCTGCATCATAGACAAAAAAATAGCAGGTGTAGTATTGTTAAAAAATGAGGAAGGGGAAGCAAAAATCTGTGCCTTATTGATATTAGAGGAATATCAAAATATGAACGTAGATGGAGCATTACTAAAAAAAGCATTCTCATTTTTGGGAACAACAAAACCGCTTATTACAATTGCACAGCACAACCTGAAAAGATATGGACATCTAATTGCTAGATATGAGTGGGAGCAAACACAAATATTAGATAAAGGATATTACAATAATACCTCACGAGAGTTTGTATTTAATGGCAAAATTTCGTAAACAAAGAGCCAGGTGGAAAAATTCCACTTGGCTTTTAATTTAAATTTTTTCAATTCTGATTCCTAGAACACCATATTCTTTTTGCTTTTCATAAGGATAAAATTCTTGTAATACTGTTAATAACTCCTCTTTTGTCATAGCAGTATCGGCTAAAATACTAATATCGAAATCTTTAAATAAATCAGAAAAAGTAGAATATTTTAATAACCCTACTACTTTAACATGCATCTGTTCTTCTAATGTAGGTTCTTTTAAAAATTCTATTTCATCACCTAACTGAATACTACTTCTTTTTTCATCATATAATCGCAATTCAATTCTTTTCGTACCATTTTGGATATAATCAAAATATTTTGGCTGTAATTTCATTTGATGTAACATAGTAAATAAACCTCCTTTTATTTTTTACAGTATATCATAAATAAATGTAAATTTCTATAAAAAACTTGTAACCTTTTTTTTAAAAATGTTACTATATATATGAAAGATATCTTAAAAGTAAGGAGATTTAGATCTAAGTTGAATAAAAAAGAATTACTAAAAGATTATATGATAGGTAGTAGCTTAAATATTGATGAGCTGATTAATCAATATTATGGATATGTATATATGATTGTTAAAAATTCTAAAAGCATTTATCTATCCAATGAAGATATGGAAGAAATTATCTCAGATGTATTTTTTGCTATATGGAAAAATAGTAAAAACTTAGCTGCAACAGTAGAAATAAAGCCATATTTAGCAGGTATTATTAAAAATACTATGAAAAATAAATATAGAACATCAAAGATTTACGAATCAATTGATGATTATGAAAATACGATTTTAGATACTACTGACTATGAAAAAATGGCACAAGAAAATGAACAAAATGAAATTATAAAAGATACATTGCAAGCTATGAAACAAGAAGAATATGAAATATTTATGATGTTTTATTATGAAGCCAAAAAGATAAAGCAAATTGCAGATAGTAAACAAATTTCAGAAAGCAAAGTAAAAGTAACCTTGCATAGGATAAGAAAACAAATAAGAAAGAATTTAAGAAAAGGAGGATATGGTTATGGAAAATGACAAATTAAAAAAGAAAATACAAAGGAATATAAAAGAAAATATAGCTATATCAAACTTTAAGGAGGAAAGAGATATGAAAAATTTGAAAAGCAAAAAGGTAATTTATAGTGTGCTGGCAAGTTGTGCTATGTTTGTGCTATGTGCAGGCATTATGGTAAGCCACTTAAATAAGCCATCTAATGAGCTAAACTTTATAAAAATACAGAATTTAGCTAAACAAGAAGATATTACCTCAAAATTAGAAATTAATATTAATCACTTAGAAGAAATACTAAAACAAGACTATGCTATAGATGCTGTAACTAGAAAAATAGATGCTCATATACAAAGAGAAGATTTAGAATTTGCAATAGATTGCAAGCTTCCTAGTGACTTTGAAAAAGAATTTAATGTACAAGCAATTTATGTAAAAGGACAAAATTCAAAACAATACAATGTGCTACACAATTATCAAATTGATTATTTTAATAAGGACAAAACAAAAGATATTACCCTATGTTTTGGCTTTGGTGATAAAAAGCCAGTAAGATGTTATGATATGTTAGATGTAGCTGCGAAATCTAAAATAGATGATGTAGAGCTTGAAATTAAACAGTATAAAGATTTGTTTTTAGTTATTTTTAGTCATAAAAACATAAACTTTGATATAGAAACAAAAGGAATCACACAAACGCAATTAGTAGAGTTTTTGCAATCTTTAATAGAAGGTGTCAATCATAATACTAAAATATTAGATAAGGCAAACACATCAGGACAATAGAAAAAAGCTAAGTAAAACGATAAAAGATAAATATATCAATGATAGAGTAGCAAAAAGGCTAGATAATTCTAGTCTTTTTTCATTTTTATTTAAAAAGGTAGTTGACAAAATAAAAATAAAATAGTATCATTGTATTATGCAAGTAATACAATGATAGAAAGGAAGAAAATAGTGGACTATAATTTTGATAATGAAAGACCAATTTATGTTCAATTAGTAGAAAAACTAAGAGTTCAAATTGTTTCTGGGAGCTTAAAGCAAGGGCAAAAAATACCATCTGTAAGAGAGCTAGCACTTACAGCAAGGGTGAACCCCAATACAATGCAAAAAGCATTAGCAGAACTAGAAATAGAAGGCTTAGTATACACAGAAAGAACCAATGGAAAATATATAACACAAAATAAGCAGCTAATTGAAAAAGTAAAGAAACAATTGGCACAAGAAAAAATTAAAAACTATTTAGAGGATATGAAAAGTATAGGCATATCCTATGAAGAAGCAGCAAAATACTTGCAAGAGCTACAAGATAAATAAAAAAATGAAAGGAATGTGAAACACACATGGAATTATTGGAGTGTAAAAACTTATGCAAAAATTTTGATAACAAGCAAATTTTAAAAGATATTAATTTAAAAATTCCAGAAGGAAAAATAATAGGGTTACTTGGTAAAAATGGAACTGGAAAAAGCACACTAATTAAATTAATCAATAATTTACTAACCCCTACCAGTGGGCAAGTACTGATAAATGGAGAACTGCCAGGAGTAGAAAGTAAAAAAATAATATCATATCTGCCAGAAAGAACTTATTTAGACAAACAAATGACAGTAAAACAAGTACTTACTTATTTTGAGGAATTTTATCAAGATTTTGATAAAACAAAGGCAGAAAAACTTTTGGAGGACTTAAAATTAGACAGCAATATGAAAATTGCTAAAATGTCAAAAGGGATGCAAGAAAAGTTACAATTAATTTTAGTGATGAGTAGAAATGCCAAATTATATATTTTAGATGAACCTTTAGGAGGAGTAGACCCTGCAACAAGAGACTATATACTAGATACCATTCTTTCTAACTTTGCACAAGGAGCTAGTGTTATTATTTCTACTCACTTAATTGCAGATATAGAAAGAATTTTAGACGAAGTTATTTTTATTGACAATGGTCAAATTATATTAACTTCTTCAGCAGATGAACTAAGAAATAGAGACAAAGCATCTATTGATGAGATATTTAGGAGGTATTTTAAATGTTAAAAAAATTATTAAAATATGATTTAAAATGGAGTTATAAAGAATTGATAATATTTTATGCCTTAGCTTTAATTTTTTCTGTGATAGGAAGAAGTTTAAGTTATATCCAAAACTCTGTCATATTTTCTATTATAACAGGTATTATTTATGGTATTACAATTGGTATGCTAATAGGTTGTTTTATTAATTGTATTCTTAGGATATGGTCTAGATTTATTAAAAATTTATATCAAGATGAGTCCTATCTTACACATACATTACCAGTAGCAAGCAAAACAGTTTATACTTCAAAGGTATTGGCAGCTATTATTACTATTTTTACAACAGTTGTAGTTTGTTTAGTTTGTTTGCTAATCTGTTATTATTCAGAAGAAAATATGCAAGCTTTAAAAAGCATGCTTGAAATAGTAGCATCTACTTATAATACCACCATGTTAAATATTGTGTTTTTAATAGCTGGTACCTTTTTAGTAGAAGCTGTATTTATTGTATTAATTGGCTATATAGGTATTATTATAGGACATAGAGCAAATAAAAATAAAATTGTAAATTCAGTTATAATCGGTTTTGCCTTTTATATGATAACACAAATCATAACACTTATTTTAGTGAGTATATTTGGCCTATTAAACCCTGATATCATGAATTTAATTAATACGACTGAAAATATAGATGTTAATATTATAAAATATTTATTAGGTACTGCAATAGCACTTTATGTAGTTTATAATATTTTCTATTATTGGTTAGGAAAAAAACAATTAGCAAAAGGTGTTAATATAGATTAATCTATAATAAACTTGAATGACACAAAAGGGAATAACCTAAAATGTGTCATTTTTTATGAAAAAATATAAAATAAACTTGACATTTTAGAAGGAAGATAGTATTTTAAAGTAAATAAAAAATAAATAGAGAGGGTAATATGTCACAAATTAGGGTAAATAACTTAACCTTTGGTTATGAAGGGAGTCTAGATAATGTATTTGAAAATGTATCATTTCATATTGATACAGATTGGAAACTAGGACTAATTGGAAGAAATGGAAAAGGTAAAACCACTTTTTTAAAATTAATGCTTGGCCAATTACAATACCAAGGCAGTATTGTAAAAAATGTAGAGCTGGATTATTTTCCATTTGAAGTAAAAAACAAAGAAAAGATGGCAATAGAGATAATAAATGAGCTAACCCCCTATATAGAAGATTGGGAAATTATAAAAGAATGGAACTTATTGCATGGAAATACACAAGCACTTTATAGGAGTTTCCATTTACTAAGTGGTGGAGAACAAGTAAAAGTATTATTAGTAAGCTTATTTTTAAAAAGGAATCACTTTTTATTAATTGATGAGCCTACTAATCATTTAGACATAGAAACAAGAAATCATTTAATAGAATACCTAAAGCAAAAAAAAGGTTTTATTGTAGTTTCACATGATAGAAACTTTTTAGATTGTGTGGTAGATCATATGATTTGTATTAATAATACAAACATTGATATACAAAAGGGAAATTTTACAACTTGGCAGAAAAACAAACAAAATCAGGATAATTTTGAAATAACTCAAAATGAAAAATTAAAAAAGGATATTCATAGGCTAGAAATCGCTGCAAAAAGTACAGCAAATTGGTCTGATAAAGTAGAAAAATCAAAATATAATACAACTAATTCTGGCTCTAGTATAGATAGAGGATATGTAGGACATCAAGCAGCTAAAATGATGAAAAAGTCAAAAGTAATGGAAAAAAGAATAGAAAAAGCTATAGATGAAAAGTCTACATTATTAAATAATATCGATAGAAATGATGCTTTGAAAATGACACCAATACAGTCAAAACAAACTCCAATTGTTGTTGCAGATAATTTGCAGATACAATATGAGCAGACAGCTATATTTGATAAAATATCATTTGAAATAAACAATCAAGATATCATTGCAATTACAGGAAAAAATGGGATTGGTAAGTCTAGCATTTTAAAATTAATAATAGGAAATAACATAAATTATACTGGAAGACTAAAAATCGTAAATGGGCTAAAAATATCTTATGTATCACAAAGTACGCAAGGGCTAAAAGGAAGTTTGAAAAGCTTTGCTAGGCAGCAACAAGTAGAAGAGAGTGTTTTTAAAGCAATGCTTTCTAAAATGGGATTTTCTGCTACAGAATTAGAAAAAAATATAGAGCAAATGAGTGAAGGACAAAAGAAAAAAGTATTAATAGCAAAGAGTATTTCAGAAGCGGCTAATTTGTATATTTGGGATGAACCACTTAATTATATCGATATTTTAACCAAACTACAAATAGAAGAAGTCATTATAAAATATAAGCCAACCCTTTTATTAGTAGAACATGATGAAACCTTTATTAAAAATATAGGAGCAAAAATAATTTGTTTAGAAAAAAAGCATTAAGGAGATTTTATGTATTACAAAGCGAATTACTTTTCACCAGTAGGAAAAATTACAATGGTATGTGATGGAAAGAATATGATAGGTTTATGGATAGAAGGACAAAAATATTTTTTAGAAACACTAAAACAAAAACCGATTCTAAAAGATGATGATAAAATATTAATGCAAGCTAAAAAGTGGTTAGATAGCTATTTTAACATGCAAAAACCCAAGATTACAGAACTTCCACTTGCACCAAAGGGAAGTTTGTTTAGACAAAACGTATGGAAAATACTATGTAAAATTCCCTATGGAGAGGTTTACACTTATGGTCAAATAGCCAAAGAAGTGGCCAAACAAATGGGAAAGAAAACTATGTCAGCACAAGCAGTAGGAGGAGCAGTTAGTCATAACCCCATATCTATTATCATTCCATGTCATAGGGTAATTGGAACCAATGGAAATCTGACTGGTTATGCAGGAGGTATTGATAAAAAAATACAATTGTTAAAAATAGAGCAAGTAGATATAACTAAATTTTCTAAGCCGAAAAAGGAGAGTAACTTGTATGGATAAACCAGAAGAAAAAGTAAGATGTAAATGGT
Source organism: uncultured Clostridium sp. (assembly GCA_947647115.1). GTDB lineage: Bacteria > Bacillota > Clostridia > TANB77 > CAG-508 > CAG-273. Next base: position 15,073 of record CANSJB010000020.1, read on the forward strand.
GTAATTTAAAAAATGAGAAATATGTAACTTATCATGATGAAGAATGGGGCAAACCTAATTTTGAAGAAAGATATTTATTAGAAATGCTAATTTTAGAGTCTTTTCAAGCAGGTTTATCATGGGAATGTGTATTGAATAAACGAGAAGAGTTTAAAAAAGCTTTTGACAATTTTGATATAGATAAAATAAATCATTACCAAGATAAAAAAGTAAGGCAGTTATTAGAAAATGAGAAGATTATCAGAAATAAATTGAAGATAAATGCTGCTATTCATAATAGTAAAATATTTAAAAAAATACAAATAGAATATGGCAGTTTTTATAACTACTTAAAGAGTTTTACAAAAGGTAATACATTTTATGAAATAGGAAAAACCACATCCAAACTATCAGATGATATTTCAAAAGATTTACAAAAAAGAAAAATGAAATTTGTAGGTTCTACTATTATATATTCCTATCTTCAAGCAATAGGAATTATTTATTCACATGACAAAGAATGTTTTTTGGCAAAAATAGATAGTTTATGATATGATATAAAAAAGAGGGAGGAAAAAGAAGATGAATCAGTACATGGAACAAGCAAAAAAATTAGCAAATCAAAATTTAACCCAAAATGCAGGAGGACCTTTTGGAGCTTGTATAGTAAAAAATGGAGTCATTATTGGTAAAGGGGCTAACCAAGTCATAGCCCATAAAGATCCAACAGCACATGCTGAAATAGTGGCAATTAGGCAAGCATGTCAAACCATTCAATCTTATAATTTAAGCGATTGTGAATTATATACATCTTGTTATCCATGCCCTATGTGTTTAGCTGCGATTATATGGGCTAATATCAAAAAAGTATATTATGGAAATACAAAAGAAGATGCAGCAAGTATTGGTTTTAGAGATGATGCTATTTATGATTATTTAACAAAACTATCAGAAGGAAAGCAAGATAGTGCTATATTAGAATTTAAATGTATTGATAGGGAAGAAACAATAAAAGACTTTGAAGAATTTAGAAAAAAGCAAGATAAAATAATCTATTAAAGATGTGTAAAAGCTAGAAAAGAAATATTGCTAACTATCTGCTTTTATGATATAGTAAAATAAAAAAAAGGAGCAGAAATAACTATGAAAACAATTGTACTTGCATCTAATAATCAAAATAAAGTAAAAGAGTTTAAGGAAATTTTAGAAGATTATGATATTATTACTCTAAAAGATATTGGATATGATGAAGAAATAGAAGAAACAGGAGAAACTTTTTTAGAAAATGCACTGATTAAAGCTAAGGCAGTACATCAATACTTAAAAGAAAAACAACTAGAATATATTGTAGTGGCAGAAGATAGTGGACTTTGTGTAAACTCATTAGGAGGAGCACCAGGAGTTTATAGTGCTAGATATGCAGGTGGCCATAGCAATGATAAAGCAAATAGGCAAAAGTTACAACAAGCATTACTAGAAAAAGAAGATAAAAGTGCAGAATTTGTATGTTGTATTGTAGTATATAAGCCAAATGGTAGTTATCAATCATTTGAAGGAAATATAGAGGGAATTATTATACCAGAAGAACGTGGCAGCAAAGAGTTTGGCTATGATTGTATCTTTTATTCTAATGATTTACAAAAAAACATTTGGAGAAGCAACAAAAGACGAAAAAAACCAAATTTCTCATAGAGGAAACGCAATTAGGAAAATGGCAAAAGAGTTATAAAGAAGGAGAAGAAAAATGGAAAAAAGACTAAATATAATAATAGAAAATTGTCCACAAAACCATAAATGTCCAGCAGTAAAAATCTGCCCAGTAGGAGCATTAACACAAAAGGAGTTTGAAGCCCCTAAAATAGATTACGATAAATGTATTAGATGTGGCAAATGTTCAAATTTTTGTCCTAAAAAAGCTTTAGTTTTAGGTGATATATAATAAAAAAAGGTAATATAATTTTATAGAAAATGGAGGGAACAAAGTTATGAAAAATAAAGTGGCACTTATGTGGAGTATTACTGGTATTTTCTTAATTTTAACAATTGCTTTTTGGTTTTTAATGAATCAAACAGAGGTGCAATATGAAGAAGTTACAGCAATAGTTACAAGTACTTCTACCAAAGAAATTGTAAATAAAAATACGAAAAATAGAACAACATTTTATGAAGTAAAAGTAGAATATAATGGAAAAGAATATGAATTACAAAATGTTCATGGACTTTCTGGATATTATAAGGGAAAGAGCGTAAAAGCACTATTATCAAATGAAAAATTATATGCAAATGTTGAAGGGATAAAATCTACATCTCCAGTTGCTATTGTTTATTTTATATTTTTATTTGGAACTTTTGGAATGCTAATGGCATCAGCTACTTATACATCTAAAGTAAAATCAAAAAAGCAAGAAGGATAGTTTATTAAAATTGAATCAACAAATAAATAGTAAAAATATAAACCATATTTTATAAAATTTTGTTTATAAAGTATGGTTATTTTGTTTTTTAAAATAAGTCATACTGGTATAATAGATGAAATGTGG
>CANSJB010000021.1 GCA_947647115.1 uncultured Clostridium sp.
ATTTGGTATACCTCTGGAGTCAAGATTGCACCATCCAAACTTTCTACTATTTGTTGTAAGCGTATCCCTTGTCTTCCCATATCTACTACTTTACTTGTAATCTCTTCTTCTTGGGGTACTTTCCCTATTTCTCTTTGTTGTCTTAGATTTCTAATTGCCTCCATTGTCCAATTGGTAGTTTGAGCAATCTCTTCTTCTGGTTGATTTTGTTCAAATAGCAATTGTAATACTGTCCTTCTGGTAGCTATATTATTTTTTCTTAATATTTGGTATACTGTTGGGCTTAAGATTACATAATCCAAATTCTCTACTATTTGTTGTGGGGTCATCCCTTGTTTTCCCATATCTACTACTTTACTTTCAATCTCTTTTCTTTCTTGCTTAGTTAATTTCATGTTATATCTCCTTTTACGACTAAAAAGAGCTTGTTTTAAAGTTAAGTTTAAGCTCTTTTCTATGGTATTTAATTTCGCATATTATTATATCACATTATGTAACTTTAAGCAAGATTATCCAAATAAACTCATTTGATTACTTTGACTCATTCCCTTTAAACAGCCTACTTTTTCTAATAATTCTACAACAGATTTTCCTATTTTAGAACGAATCTTCATATCATCAATAGACATAAACTTTCCTTCTTTTTTTGCTTCATCAATTCCTTCTGCTGCTACAGTTCCCAGACCAGGAATACTATTTAATGGTGGTCTTATTTCTGTGTCAGATTCCATTTTGAATTTAGTAGCATGACTTTCATACAAATCAATTGGTAAAAAGGTAATTCCTCTTTCATACATTTCCAGTACTAACTCTAAAATAGCATACATGTTTTTGTCTTTTGTAGTAGCACTGTTTCCTTGCAATTCGATTTCTTTCATTTTATTTTTTACTCTTTCTACACCATAGCACATAATATCACTGTCAAATTCATCTGCACGAATAGTATAAAAGGCAGTATAATAAGCTACTGGTTTATGTACTTTAAACCAAGCAATACGAAAGGCATTTGTTACATAAGCTGCTGCGTGTGCTTTTGGAAACATGTATTTAATTTTTTTACAAGACCCAATATACCATTCTGGTATGTTATATTCTCTCATAGTAGTTTCAAATTCTTGCCACTTTTCAGGGTCTTTAGAGGCTTTTCCTTTACGTACAAACTCCATAATTTTAAAAGCAAGTTTTGGTGGCAACCCTTGTTTAATTAAATATATCATAATATCATCTCTACATCCAATTGCTTCACTTAATGTAACAATACCTTGGTTTACCAATTCTTGTCCATTGTTAAGCCATACATCAGTACCATGAGAAAGTCCAGATATACTAATTAATTCACCAAAAGTGCTTGGTTTTGTATCTACTAACATTCCTCTTACAAATTTTGTACCAAATTCCGGTATGCCATAAGAGCCTACTTCTGAGCGTATTTGCTCTGGTGTTACTCCTAATGCTTTTGTAGAACTAAAAATAGACATTGTTTCTTTATCATCTAGTGGTACTTTGGTTGGATCAATTCCTGTTAAGTCAAAAAGCATACGTATCATGGTAGGGTCATCATGACCTAGAATATCTAGTTTTAATAGGTTTTGGTCAATAGAGTGATAATCAAAGTGTGTAGTTACAATATCTGAGTTTGGATCATCTGCAGGATGTTGCACAGGAGTAAATTCATAAATTTCTCTTCCTTTTGGTACAACAATAATACCTCCTGGATGTTGACCTGTCGTCCTTTTAATACCAGTACATCCCTGTGATATTCTTAATACTTCTGCATTACTAACTGGTATATTTCTCTCTTCATAATATTTTTTTACATAACCAAAAGCAGTTTTATCTGCTACAGTACCTACAGTACCTGCTTTAAAAGTAGTACCTTTCCCAAAAATAACTTCTGTATAGCGATGTGCTTTTGCTTGATATTCACCGAGAGAAGTTTAAGTCAATATCAGGCTCTTTGTCTCCATCAAATCCAAGGAATGTTTCAAAAGGAATGTCCATACCATCTTTGGCAAGTTTTTCGCCACATTTAGGGCAAATTTTATCTGGTAAATCAAAGCCATTTTTTACATTGTAATCTGTAAAATCAGAATACTTACAATTAGGACATCTATAATGTGGGGGAAGTGAATTTACTTCTGTAATTCCTGTCATATTAGCAACAAACGAAGAACCAACAGACCCTCTAGAGCCTACAATATAGCCATCTTCATTAGATTTCCATACTAATTTTTGGGCAATAATATACATAACAGAAAAGCCATTAGATATAATAGAGTTTAGCTCTTTATCTAGCCTATTTTGTACAATTTCTGGTAATTCTTCTCCATAAAGTTCATGTGCCTTATGATAAGCAATTTCCTTAATTGTTTCCTCACATCCTTCGATATAGGGAGGACATTTTTCAGGTGAAATAGGGCTTATTTTTTCACACATATCAGAAATTTTATTGGTATTTGTTACTACTACTTCATAGGCTTTATCCTCTCCTAAGTACTCAAACTCTTTTAACATTTCCTCTGTTGTCCTTAAGTAAAGAGGTGCTTGCTCATCACTATCTGCATATCCTTGACCTGCCATTAAAATTCTACGGTAAATTTCGTCTTGCGGATCCATAAAATGGACATCACAAGTAGCTACAACTGGTTTTTGTAGTTTTTCTCCTAACGCTACTATTTTACGATTAATGTCTTGCAAATCTTCTATATTGGCAACTGTTTCATTTCTTACCATAAACATATTATTGCCAATTGGTTGAATTTCTAAATAATCATAATCGCTTGCAACTTCTTCTAATTCTTCATCTGTTTTCCCTGCAATAATTGCCTTATATAATTCTCCTGCTTCACAAGCACTACCTAATATTAAGCCTTCTGAATATTTTTTATAGATAGATTTTAAAATACGTGGTTTTTTATAAAAATAGTCCAAATGAGAAAGGGAAATTAATTTATATAAATTTCGTAGTCCTACATAGTCTTTGGCTAAAATAATGGCATGGTAAGTTTGCAAGGATTTATAATCTGCTTTTCCACTCAATACAGTATCTATATCATCTAAAGTAACTGCCTTTTTTTCTTTTAGCATACCAAGCATAACATTAAATACTTTTACTGTAGTATCTACATCATCTAAAGCCCTGTGAGCTACCTCTACTTTGATTCCTAAGTTTTCTGCAATGATTCCTAATTTATATTTTTTATATTCTGGGAATAAATCTTTTGCCAAACGTAATGTATCTAGGTAAGTATTCCCTAATTTTAGACCAAGTTCTGCACAATTGTGTTTTAAAAATCCAATATCAAAATCTGCATTGTGAGCAACTAAAACACTATCTCCTACAAATTCTAAAACTTTTGGTAGTACCTCTTCTATAGTAGGTGCATCTTTTACCATTTCATCTGTAATGTTTGTTACTTCTACTACTCTTTGTGGTATTGGTTTTTGTGGATTAACAAAAGTAGAAAATTCATCAATTACTTCATGATTTTTTACCTTCATGATACCAATTTCGGTTATTTTTTCAGTTCTAAAAGAAAACCCTGTTGTTTCTAAGTCTAATACACAGTAAGTAGCATCTTCTATTACTTGATTTTTTGAAAAAGAAACACTTGGTGTTTTATCTGGTGCTAGGTATGCTTCTACACCATAAATTACTTTTAAGTCTGGATGATCCTTTTCTAAATATTTATGAGCATCTGGAAAGGCTTGTACTACACCATGGTCAGTAATAGCAATTGACTTCATTCCCCATTTTACAGCACGTTTTAGTAAATCTTTAGCAGCTGTCATTCCATCCATTTGGCTCATTTGTGTGTGCATATGTAGCTCTACTCTTTTTACTGCTGCCTCATCTTTTCTAACTTCCTTTTTTAAGCCAGTAGATTCTATAATAACATTTACTATAACACCTAATTCTTTTGAAAATGGGTCAAATTGTGCTGTTCCATTTACCTTTACACCTTTTGCACCTTGTAATCTTTTGATAAGGTTACTATGTTTATCTGGCTCTATAAAGGCTTTACAAGTAATCGTGCTAGAACCATCATAAAGATCAAAAGTAACTAAAAATTTGCCTGATTTTAGCTCTCTTGAGTCAGTATTTAAAATTTCTCCGTCTAATAATACTTTTCCACTATCTACTGATAAATCGCTTACTTTAGATAGGCTCTCTTTTATTTTTAGACTTCTTCCTAAAATAAGTGGTGAATTTTCTTCCTCTTCTTCTGGAGGAGGTAATGAAGTTTCTGGCATTTGGACAGGAGATGATGTTTTTTCCACTTTTGGTTTCTCCTCAGCCTTTTGCTCTTCTTTATATACCATTGCTTCTTTTTGTGCAAGCTCTATGGCTTGTTTTTCTAACTGTTTTGCATATTCTTGATACTGCTTTTCCATTTCCTTTGTGATTTCTTCTTTATAAGTTACAACATAGGACTTATGATACAAATCTTTTAGTTTTTGGGCTAATATTTTTTCAAAGCCTCTTGCTTCTAATATAGACTTTCCTTTTCTTGCTAAATTTACAATAATTTTATTATCTTCAATTTGAATAGTACTATTTTTTAATAGTGCTTTTGTTAATGGATGTTTGTATGCCATATATTCTACAATTTCATCCCATTGTGTTTCTACTTTTTTATCCTCCTCATTGCCACTACCCTCATTTTGCCTATCATTTTCTATTTTAATATCAATTTCTTTAAAGGCAAATCGCTTGCTTAAGTACTTTTCAAAATCAGTTAAATCTTTTATTAAAATAGAAGATACAACTTTTAATTTAATTTCTAATTTATTTGCTTTTTTATAGATATTAACACATGCAACAGCAGCTTCGCTTAATGCGAAGCTATTGGAATTATAGTCTTTAAATACTTGTTTTACTGTTTTAAATTGCTGCTTTTGTTCCATTATTTTTTACACCCCTAATTATTTATATAAATGGCTAAATAGCAACTTTTCCCTAATTATTTTATAACTAAAATATTCTCAAAATATCATTATAAGTAACCAAAACAGCTAACCCAATTAGTAGCATAAACCCAATCATTTGAATTGTTATTTCTGTTTTTTCTTTTAAAGGTTTTCTTCTAATAGCCTCTATTAGCAATATAATTACTTTACCTCCATCTAATGGTGGAAATGGTAAAAGGTTTGTAAAGCCTAGTGAAATAGAAACTACAGCTAAAATATAAATAAAATCCGCAAAACCATTTGTTTGTGTAATTACTTCCCCTATTCCTACAGGTCCTATCATTTGGTCAATGGAAACATTGCCGGTAAATAGTAGTTTTATGTTATCTATTACTGAAAAAGCAAATTCTCCTGATTTAAAAAATGCATAATATACATTATTTCCAAAATTATTTTCGGCTTTTTGTAAGTATACACCCATATAATAATTTGCCTTTACTTCTGGTACAATTTCTATATCTATTGTTTGGTTTTCTCTTTCAATTGTAAATTTAATAGGTTCTCCTATATTTTTATTTATTTCCTCTACCATTTTTATACTGTCATCTTTAACAGTTATATCATTAATGGCAACGATTATATCATTTACTTCTAACCCTTGCTTACTAGATGGGCTTTTGCTTGCAATTGCTGCAATTTTAGTGGTATCTTCTTGTTTACCAGAAATGGCAATACCTGTATAGTTATATTTTTCTTCCATTGGTTTAAAATGAAATACTTTTTCTTCATTTCCTCGTTGTATGATAACTTCTATTTCTTCTCCGTTTGATTTGGCCATAGCATTATCAAAATCCGTTTTGTAATGAATTGTTTTTCCATTAATTTTTAGTATTTTATCTCCACTTTGTATGCCGAACTATTTGTGCACTAGTATTGGGTATTGGCTTATCTACTATATTAGAGGCATTGTCTCCTAAAAAACTCATTAAAATAAAATATACCATAATAGCAAAAACAATGTTTACTAACCCTCCGTGCTACTACAACAGCAATTCTTTTTGGAATACTTGCCTTGCTAAAAGAACCCTCATTGTCTGAACGTTCTTCTTCTCCTTCCATATTAACAAAGCCTCCTAGAGGAATTAACCTTAAGGCATATTTTGTTTCTTTTCCTTGCTTTTTCCAAATAGTTGGTCCAAATCCAATAGCAAATTCTAATACTTTAATTTTACATAGTTTTGCCACTATAAAGTGACCACCTTCATGAATTAGAACTAAAAGACCTAATATAAATACAATTTTTAATAATGCTATTAAAACTGAAAACAAATTCATTCTCCTTTTTATCTTTAATATATTTTAAATTATCATAAACAAAAAGTAAGCAAATGGTGCTATAAAAATGATACTATCAATTCTATCTAACATTCCACCATGCCCAGGTATTAAATTACTAAAATCTTTTATGCCAGTATATCTTTTGATACTAGAAGCTGCTAAGTCCCCTATTTGACTAATTAAGCTTAGTATAAAACAAATAAAGCCCATTAATAAGTAATGAAAGTCGATATTAAAAACAAGTCTACATGCTAATGTATATAAGCTTGTTAACAAAATAGCACCTAATATACCACCAATGCATCCTTCTATTGTTTTATAAGGACTAATTTGTGTAAAGTGATGTTTGCCCCATAGTTTACCTACTACAAAGGCAAAAATATCTGTACCCCAGGCAGTAAAAAATACATACCAAATAATAAAGTTACCATTTGGCAGATTTTCTCTAATAATCGGAATATACATTAAAAATATAACAATGTAAAAAATTCCAAAAAAAGTAACTGCAATATCTTTAATGGTAGTTTTTAAATTGGTAGCAATAACATATAAAAATAATAATAATATAGCAATTGGTAATAATATGCCGATTGTTTTTAATATCCAACCAATCGGTAATACATGAATAAAGGCTATCATAATTGCTGCAACATAACCTATCCAGCTAATTGGATTTGCTTTTTTGCTAGTTCGAAATGCTTTATAAAATTCATGTATACTCATAAGAGCAATTACTGCAATTGCTGCATCTACTACATATTGGTTTCCAAAAATCAGTAAAATAGCTACAATGGGAAATAATACTAAACCGGAGATAACTCTTTTTACATTCATTTGTTCATTTCCTTTCCAATTTTTTAACTTTAAATATTACTTGCCACCAAATTTACGGTTTCTATTTTCAAAAATACTAATTGCCTCATCCAAATCTTCGCTATTAAAATCCGGCCAATATTTTGGAATAAATAAAAATTCTGTATAAGCTAATTGCCATAAAAGAAAGTTACTAATTCTTTGCTCTCCTGCTGTACGAATTAATAAATCTGGGTCAGGTTGCTGTGCTGTATAAAGAAACTTAGCAATAAAACTTTCATCTATTTCATCTATTTCTATACTATCATTTTTTACACCAGTTGCTATTTTCTTAACAGCTTTTGTAATTTCATCTCTTCCCCCATAATTAAAAGCAATATTTAAGGTAAGACCAGTATTTTGTTTACTATTTTGCATAATTTTTTCAATACTCTTTTGAAGTCCATTGTCTAATTTAGTAATATCACCTATTACATTTACTTTAATATTATCTAGTGCTGTATCATTTAAGAACTCTTCTACATATTTTTGTAGCAATAACATTAGAGCTCCTACTTCTTCTTTGGTTCTTTTCCAGTTTTCGGTTGAAAAGGCATAGACTGTTAAATATTCAATTCCTATCTCATTTGCATATTTTGCAATTGCTTTTAGCGTTTCTGCCCCTTGCTTATGTCCTAATTTTGTTTCTATCCCTTTTTCTTTGGCCCATCTGCGATTTCCATCCATAATAATAGCAATATGCTTTGGCAATACCTTATTTTCCATATTTTCCTCTCTTTTTTTAAAAGTTATTTTAAACTTGCATAATTTCTTTTTCTTTTTTTTCTAATAATTGGTCTATTTCTTGTATTTTCTTATCTGTTAATTTTTGAATTTGATCTTCTTCATTTTTTAGCTCATCTTCTGTAATAGTTGAATCTTTTTGTAATTGTTTTGCTTCATCTATAGCATCTCTTCTGATAGAGCGAATTGCAACTCTTGTTTCTTCTGCTATTTTTTTAATCTCTTTTACAATTTCTTTTCTTCTTTCTTCATTTAATTCAGGAAATGTTAATCTTATGACTTTTCCATCATTATTTGGATTAATTCCTATGTCTGATTTTAAAATTTCTTTTTCTATTTCCTTTAAAATACTAGCATCCCATGGTTGTATTAAAATAGTTCTTGCTTCTGGCACAGAAATACCAGCTACTTGATTAATTGGTGTTGATACTCCATAATAATCTACTGATATTTTATTTAATATAGCTGGGTTTGCTCTACCTGCTCTAATTTCTGATAGATTTTGTTCAAATACACTAATTGTTTTATTCATTTTTTCTTCATATACATTGTTTATCATCTTTTTAATCTCCTTTATTTTAATTTATTCTACAATGGTTCCTACTTTTTGTCCTAAAATTGCCTTTACCATATTGTCTGGCTCATCAATACCAAATACAATTAATGGAATATGGTTATCTTTGCATAAGGATGTTGCTGTAGAGTCCATTACTTTTAAATCTTTATTTAAAATATCTAAATAACTAATTTTATCATATTTTACTGCATCTGGATTAACTTTTGGGTCATCTGAATATACACCATCAATTGTTTTTCCAACTAAGATTGCCTCTGCTCCTATTTCTACTGCCCTTAAAGCTGCTGCTGTATCTGTTGTAAAATAAGGATGCCCTGTTCCTGCACTAAATATAACAACTCTGCCTTTGGATAAATGTTTTATGGCTTTTCTTTGAATAAAAGGTTCTCCAATTTCTCTCATTTCTATTGCCGTTTGAAGTCTTGCATAAACTCCTCTTGTTTCTAAAGCATCTTGCAAAGCTAACCCATTCATGCAAGTAGCAAGCATTCCCATATAGTCTGAGGTATTTCTTTCCATTTGATGTCCATAAATGCCTCTCCAAAAGTTGCCTCCACCAACTACAATGGCAACTTCAGCTCCTAATGTAATTAACTCTTTTACTTTATCACAAATTCTACCGAATTGTTTGTGCACAAATTCCATGTTTAGCATCTCCTGCTAATGCTTCTCCACTTAATTTTAATAATACTCTTTTATATTTTAAATCTGGCAATTTTTTCACTCTCCTTAATCTTAAATTTCTTGTTCTATTTTATCATAGATTATTCATTTGTACATCTTTTTTCAAAAAAAATTTAAGATAAAATTAAGTTTTGATAAATATTTTTTAAAATAAATGACAATACTAACATAAAAAGAACAATATATTTCATTTTTCGTGTATTTAAAGGTGTGTGTTAAAATGAATCAAATTATTAAAAAACCTAATTTAGAGGCTTTACACAAACATAGCTTTACTGTTGAGTTTAGTAATGAAGTTTTTGAACTTGATTATGAAGATGACAAATTGCCTTTAAAGAAAACTACTATAATCAAAAATTATTTACGTAAAAATAAATATCCTTTGCAATTTTTCATTTCTGCTTTTGTGGCTATTATATTTTTAATTATTCTTTATTATAATATTTATAACTCTAATAAACAAGAAAAACTTGCAAAAGAATTATTAAATAACTATACTTTAACTACTCTATATCAAAATAAACCAACTAATTTGAAGGAAGTCAAAAAACAAACTACAATTATAGAGAATCCTTTTGTAATAGGCATGATAAAAATTCCAAAAATCAACTTGAATTATCCTATTTTATCTGAAAGTAATGCAGATTTATTAAAAATCTCTTTATGTAGGTTTGCAGGTCCTATGCCAAATGAAATTCGGTAATTTGTGTATTGCTGGTCATAATTATGTAGATAATAAATTTTTTAGTAGGTTATCTGAACTATCTAAAAATGATTCCATTGAAGTTTATGATTTAAGTGGCAAAAAAATAACTTATTTGGTGTTTGATGAATATGAAGTAGAAGCAAATGATTTGTCTTGTACTTCGCAAGAGGTCGGAAATAATAAAATTATTACTTTAATTACTTGTAATAATGTAAATGGCTTAAGAACAATTATTAAGGCAAAAGAAAAATAAAGTTTTCTTTCATAAATAAATGCTATATATTTATCAGTTTTTTATAAAACAAATAAATATATAGCATTTTTTAATATATAAAATTTCTTAAACAAATTTATATATTTTGATAATATGTTTTAAGTCTCTTTCATTTTAGATATTTTTATAATTTCTGATTCTAACAAATGCATATGCTGCAGATAATACACATATTGCTGCAAAAACTACTAATGCTGTATCTCCTGCTACACCTGTTTGAGGTAATGTATTTGTAGCTGCATTGTCATTACCAGTATTTCCAACAATTGGTGCTGTATTTTCGTTATTTCCAGCAGTATTATTACTATTAGTTCCCCCTATTATATTTAATCCAATTTCATTTGTTGCTTGTACAAAGTTTGCCATTACTAATACAAAGATAATCATTAGCATAAATACTAAAATACATTTTTGACTTTTCATAATTTAAACTCCTTTTTCTTTTGATATTTATTATTTGTACAAATAGAAAAATTATACATGTTTTTTCTATTTCATCCATATTTTATACTTACATTTTTTATTAGTCAAGTATTTTTTCATTTTTTTACATTTTTTTTATAAAATTGTAGTTTTGATTATACATTAAATCTAAATAAAACCACATCCCCATCTTGCATAACATACTCTTTTCCTTCTAAACGAATCAGTCCTTTGTCTTTTACATTATTCATAGAACCTTCTTTAATTAAGTCATCATAAGAAACAATTTCTGCACGAATAAACCCTCTTTCAATATCAGTGTGAATTTTTCCTGCAGCTTTTGGTGCTTTTGTACCTTTTTTTATGGTCCATGCTCTTACTTCTGGTTCTCCTGCTGTTAAAAATGACATTAAACCTAATAAATCATAGCTTGCTTTTACTACTTTATCTAGTCCAGATTCCTTCAGTCCAAGTGCTTCTAGCATTTCTTTTTGTTCTTCTTTTTCAAGGCTTGCTAATTCCTCTTCTATTTTGACGCAAAGAGGAATAACTTGTGCATTTTCTTGTTTGGCATATTCTATAACTTGTTTTACTGGTTCGTCTTCTTGTATATTGGTTAATTGTTCTTCTGATACATTGCAAATATATAAAACTGGCTTCATTGTTAACAAAAAGGATTCTTTTAAAATTTCTTGTTCTTCTTCATTTAAATTTAATATTCTTGCTGGTTTTCCTTGTTCTAAGGCTTGTTTTACTTTTTCAAGCAAGTCAATTTCTGTTTGATATTTTTTGTCTGCTTTTAATTTTTTCTTTGCAGAGTCTAGTCTTTTTTCAATTGTTTCTATATCCGCAAAAATAAGTTCTAAATTAATTGTTTCAATATCACGAATAGGATTAATATTGCCATCTACATGGACAATATTAGAGTTTTCAAAACATCTTACCACCTCTATAATGCTATCTACTTCACGAATATGTGATAAAAATTTGTTACCTAAACCTTCTCCATGGCTTGCTCCTTTTACTAGTCCTGCAATATCTACAAATTCAATTACTGCTGGTGTAATTTTTTGTGGGTGATATATGTTAGCCAATTTTTCAAGTCGTTCATCTGGTACTGCAACAACACCTACATTTGGTTCAATCGTACAAAATGGATAATTAGCGCACTCTGCCCCTGCTTTTGTAATAGCATTAAACATCGTACTTTTTCCTACATTAGGAAGACCTACAATTCCCATTTTCATAATAAATATCCCCTTTCCTTTTTGTTTAATATCTTTATTATCCTTCTTTACTTTGTGTATTTGTATTTTCATTAGGTTTTTGTATATCATTTACTGTTTCATTATTTTGTGTGTTATTATCATCTACTACTTCATTATTCTCTGATGGCAAATTTTCATTTGTAGTATCATTGGTTTGTTCATTTTGGACTGTATTGTTTGTGATATTATTTGTAGTTGTATTATTGGTTGTATTATTACCAGTAGTATTGTTTGTGTTATTGTTTGTATTAGTATTAGAATTGTTATTTGGTTTATAGTTTTTCCATGGGTTTTTAGGATCTGGGTCTGTCGGATCCCACCATTTTAAATTACCTGGTGCATTTGATATTTTTTTTGCAGATGGTTTTCCTAGAGGACCTGGATTAGGACTAGAATAAAATTCTACACTAGTACCTACTGCTACATTATCAAAAATCCATTTAGCATCCCTTGTTGTAAGCCTGATACATCCCATAGAGGCTTTTGTGCCAAGTTTATCATATGCCCAATATTCTAAAGTATAATTATTTCTTTCTAAATAAGGTACAGAATGAAATAAAATATTTCCTACTATTTGGCTGCAATAATGCCCCCATACATCTCCATACATATAGCACCAAAGTATTTTGCTTGGTATTTTATATACTCCTGAGCGTGGAGTTTCAGTACCAGTAGAACATACAAAAGCTTTTACAGGTACTGTATATTTGCCATTTTTATCATAGGTATATACATTAACCACTTGGGCACCATAATTTACTTTAATATAATATTTATTTTGTTTTTTTGTACTAGTCGTTGTATTGATTGTATTACCTTTTTTGTTAGCTTCTTCTAGTTCTTTTTCATTCATCTTTTCTAGTTCATTTGTTGTTTTATTAGTTACATCATTTAAATCATTAATGTTTACTTGTATTTGTGTATTAGTTATCTTATCTTCTAAACGAGTGCTGGTTGTTTCTTTTGGAGTAGCACTTACTTTTGTTACTTCTTTTGAATTAACAGCTACTAGATAAGAACCTAGCAATAAGATTAAAAAACTAATTACAAATATTGCCCACTTAGTAGGATTATCTAATTTTCTTTTCATTTCTTGTTTTTGGTGTTTCAATTTTTCATCCCCTTGTTTATTAAAAAAGCGACTCATTACAGTCGATTTTTGATTTTACTTAAGTTAATCATATAAAGCCTTGTATTTTTTTCTTACTGCGTCTATATAGTACCATAACATTTTTTATTTTGCAATACTAAAATAAAAAATACAAGACTCTTTATATCAGTTCGTAAGTTGCTATAAATTGGAGCTTGCAGCCAGTTCAATTGATATTTTGTAAACATTAAACCCCTATATTTTCAAGCATTTCAGACGTTTCAATTTTAAGTTAATATTTTTCTAATGCAATTCTAATGTAATCTTTTCTGCTTTTTTCACTATTTGTATTATAAATTCAAATCCATTGGTTTTTTACTTTTAATTTTTGTAAAAAGGTAATATGTATCAGCTAATAATTCTTCTCTTTTTTCAACATCTATTTTTTCTAAAACACTATAAAAATATCTTAATGTATTATATTGTAATGAACTTATATAACTTATATGGTATGGATTTATCAATTCTATAACATTAGTATTGTTTTTTATATTATACTTATGTACTAAATCAATATGAGCATCATTCTTATATTCTTTCAATGTTACCTCCACATAATATAAAAAATGACTCAAGGCTTCAAAAGTTTCTTGAGTACCACTCATATATATATATTAGCATATTTTTTATGAATTGTAATAAAATTATAAAAACTTTTAGAAAATTGAAAAAGATATTACAAGAGTATTAGTAATTGATTTATTAAAAAACGTCACCAGTTTAAAACTAGTGACGTAAAATCTAATATATTGTAAAATAAGAATATTACTCTACATTTTTTAGATTTTAGAACTCTCCTTTGTAATCATATAAAGTAATTGCTTCTTTTGGGAAAGGTGTAAGTGGTTTTGAAATGTCAATATTTAATGCTTCACCTATTGCAGTAATTAAATACGGAAGTTTGCTCATTTCTTTGATATTCCATTGAGCAGGTTTTTGTAGAGTATTTCCCATCTCAACGTAATGTGCCGACTTGCTTTCGCATATTCTTTTTAAGAATTTAGCAATCTGACTATCATAGTCATGTTTATACAGCATATGAACTTCTGATGGTTCCAGTGAAATTCCTACCACTGCATCATAGCAGTTTAAGTTAATTGCTAAAGCAAAGTCCTGCTTAAAAAGTGCAGTATAGCGACCATGCGAAAAGTTTTTCTTCTCATGAAGAACAACATTTGCAATTCCTGATTCAACAAATTTACTTTCAATATCAGCTGCCGTCGGTAAAGTTGCCCATTCATAAAAAACATGAATAATAGGAGCTCTATTGATGGAATTTGCCATATCAGTAATGTTAAGATTGGATACGAAAATTTCCCCATTTTCTAAATCTTTTTGATATACCCTGAAGTAGTGTATAGGTGGGCGAACAGACGAAATAATATAGTCGTCAAAAATAATTGCGGGCATAAGAGTAGAAAACATTGAAATCATTCCTCTTTCTTTGCCACTCGTATCTTTAGCACTGAAATAAGAAATAATCTTTAAAAACTCATATTCGTGATACAATTCTTTAAGTTCTTCTTTATCTGCTCCAGTTAAAAGAACAAAAGCATATCCTCTGCTAGTGCATACTTCAGAAACAGCTTTGATGTCAGGTGTCTTACCAGAATATGAAATTCCTATTACCACATCATATTCTGGATGCCAATCACAGTGCAAAATCTCACTAAACTGCTCGATTGTCTGTATAGCTGTCTGTGGAGTTGCGACCTCCACATTAGGAGTACGCATTTCATCACGAATTGAGTGTGCAGCTGCAAGTGCTGCTGGATAAGAACCTCCTGCGCCTACAATCATAATACTCATAGGTTTAAATGCCTTTTTCTCAAACTTATCCCACAAATACCTATACAACTCATGTGTTGCGCCTGTTTCTTCAGCTTGCGAAATCCGTTCAGGAAGTAATGAAAGTTGCTGTCTGCTTACAAAGTTTTCATTCATAGTTTTTCCTCCTAACAATTGTTTTTCGAGAATTTACTAACTTGCTATTCTTATTGTAGTTCGCATAGCTACGAATATTTTTACTTTAATATAATATCATATTTTACATAAAATTACAAGTGAATTGCTGAATTTACTATTAAATTCTTCTAACTTCTGTATTGGACTCATCCATTCTAATGGTCTCATTTCAAAATTATTATACTCTTTTATCCAATACTTTGCTCTATTTCTTAAGTCTTCTAAACTACAAAATACTTTATTGTAGTAAAATCTTTCTTGATCTTTTCTATGACTTCTTTCTACTTTTCCATTCTGTTTTGGTGTATGTGGTTTTGTCAGTTTCTGTTTTATTCCTAATTCTTTTAACTTCATCTCCTATGATTTATATTCTTTCATTAGCACTCCTTATATATAAAAAAATGACCCAAGGCTTCGAAAGTTTCTTGGATACCGCTCATATATATATTAGCATATTTTTTATGGAAAATCAAGACTTTTTTGATTTTCTATATACAAAAAATGACAAAATCTCAATTTACTTTTGAAACTTTGTCATAATTCGACTTTGGAGCGATATTCTTACAAGTTACGAACTCTCTTGTTCTCTTTCTAAAGGTATTATATATGAATTAGTATTAAATTTCAATGGTAGTATGGAAATTTCTAATTATTTATTGTATAATTTTATTAGAAATTTAGGAGGAACAATATGAGTAAATTTAAAACAATGATAAAAAAAGATATCGAATTGTGTGATGACTATATAAGTAAAAATATGGCAACAAATGCTCAAGTTAATGCTTTACTTGGAAAATATATAATGGATTATCCGAGTTTTAACAAAGGAATAATTGCTTATGCCAGTGTACCTGGATATGAAACAAACGAGATAGAAAATATAAAAATAATAAAATCAAAATTAGAATATTTATTAAACAGAGTTGATAATCCAGATTTATACAATGATTCAAAATCTTCAGGAATTACAATTTCTACTGTAAACAACAATACTAATTCAAATAATGTAAGCTTAAATATGAGTGTTGAAGATATTAAATCAAATATTGATAATAATACATATTTGAGTGATTCAGACAAGAGTGAATTGCTAAAAAAATTAGATGAAATTTTAGAATTACAAAAGAGTAAAGATAATAAATCTCAAAAATGGAACAAAGCTAAAAAGATACTAGAATTTTTATTGGATAAAGGAGCAGATATATCAATAATGTATATTCCACAAATATTATCTGCAATAGTTTAATAAAGGAAGAAGGTCGGACCATGTTAGAGGAATTTTACGATAGAATAAATCTTAAATCAGAGTTATCTGATTTATCTAAAGTAATATGTGAAAAATACAATTTAGGACAATATATATCAGAAAAATTAATCCTAGTAGGATATGAAGATTTTAATTTTATATTGACAACTAGTATAGGCAAATTCTGTGTAAAAATATTTAATAAAGACAGAACTTATGAAGATGTAAGAAAGTATATTGATAGAATAGAATTAGCAAATTCACTAAATATTAATACTCCAAAAGTATATAATTGCGATAATAGTACATTATGCGAAATAGTATTGAATGATACAAAATTTAGATTATGCGTATTTCAATATATAGATGGAAAGAGCTTTTATGACTTAAATGAAATACCAACTCAAGTAGAAATTAAAAATATTATTGAACAAATGGCTCATATTCATAATGCAAAATTAGAATCTGATTTCATCTATGATAAATGGACAATAACTAATTTTGTAAATGAATATGAACAAAAAGGAAAATATCTAGACAATAAATACAATGAAATCTTTAAATCTTTAGCACATAAAATTGCAGATGTGAAGTTTGAAAAATTACCTACATCTTTTGTTCATGGAGATATTATTAGTTCAAATGTTATGAAAGATAAAAGTAATAAATTATGGATTATAGATTTTGCAGTATCTAACTATCTACCTAGAATTGTTGACTTAGCAGTAACTTCCTGTAATTTATGTCTAAATCCAGAAAGTATTGATAAAACAATATCAAGTACAAAAATGATATTAGAAGAATATCAAAAGTATAATAAATTAACTGATTATGAACTAGA
Organism: uncultured Clostridium sp.; assembly: GCA_947647115.1. Classification (GTDB taxonomy): domain Bacteria; phylum Bacillota; class Clostridia; order TANB77; family CAG-508; genus CAG-273. The sequence goes on from CANSJB010000021.1 coordinate 16,980, forward strand.
GTGTTTTCCATTATTTTATGATCTTGCTAATGCAATGGGAATATTGCAAATCGGTTATTTGAATAGTTTAGGAGAAACATCTGAAGAAGATAAATTTTGGTTAACTGAAAGTGAAAAGGGCTTGAGTTTTAGTACTCAAGATTTTTGGAAAAATATTCTTTAATATATAATTATTAAAAGAAGACAATATTACAATTATAACCAATTGCATTATTGTCTTTTTATGTATTTACAAATTTATAATTTTTTCTATAATTTCTATATCTTCAATTCTATTTATTGCAAAACATTTTTTGCCTAAATCTTTTATTGATGCTCCTAAATGATACATTTCTTTATTATCTATAATAATAAATCTATCATGAAATTTATTGGTTTTAGCAACTTTTAAGATAGGATATTCTTTATTGAACTTTTTGATGTCTAAAGTGTCAATATTACTTTTATCTGACGTTAAAATAACAACTTCTACATTGTTCTTCTTTTTAGCTAACATTTTCAAAACACTATCA
>CANSJB010000022.1 GCA_947647115.1 uncultured Clostridium sp.
ATAATTGCTATTTGTGGATGGATTATGGAAGTAACCTTGCAATTAATTCAAAAACACAAATTTGCAGACAGGGGATTTTTAATAGGACCTTATTGTCCTATTTATGGAGTAGGAGGACTTTTTATAACTCTTGGTTTAACTAACTTAGCAGAACATCCATTAGCTTTATTTTGTGTGGCTATTGTAGTTTGTGCAATTTTAGAATATCTTACCAGTTATATTATGGAAAAGTTATTTCATGCTAGATGGTGGGACTATAGTCAAAATAAATATAATATTAATGGCAGAATTTGTTTAGAAACCATTATACCATTTGGCATTTTAGGAGTATTACTGATTTATATAGTAAACCCATTTATATTCAATAATTTGCAAAAACTATCAGCAGAAACATTAAATTATATTGCTATATTAATAGGTGCTTTATTTGTAGTAGATAACATGATTTCTTTAAAAGTTATTTTAAATGTAAGTTCTACTACCAAAAAATTTGATAAAGAAAATCCAAAAGATAGTACAGAAGAATTATCACAAAAAGTAAAAGAATTTCTAAAAGGAAAATCTATTTTAAATAGGAGACTAGTGAATGCCTTTCCGAAATTAACAGCAGTTTTAAAAGAGCAAAGTCAGAAAATAAAGCAAAAAACAGAAGAGGTAAAAGAAGAAATAACCAATAAAGCAAATGAAGTAAGAGAAGATATTAACGAAAGAGCAAATCTTGCAAAAGAAAAGATAAAAAATAGAAAAAATAAAAATAAATAATTGAAAAAGACTCTTTGCAAATTAAAATTCACCCCAAATGTTAGATAAAAAAATCTAACACTTGGGGTGTAATTCTACTTTAGAGACCTTTTATTCTACATTTTGAATAGCATTTCTGGCAAGCTCATCACAACGATTGTTATATTCATTACTACTATGTCCTTTAACTTTATGAAAAGTAACTTGATGAATATGGGTAAGTTCTATTAGTTCTTGCCAAAGTTCTTTATTTTTAACTTCTTCTTTATTGGAATTTTTCCAGTTGTTTTTTAGCCAACCAGCAATCCAATTTTGTAAAAAGGCATTTACAACATAAGCACTATCACTATACAATTGTACTTTACAAGGACGTTTTAATAGCTTTAAAGCTTCTATCACAGCAGTAAGTTCCATTACATTATTAGTTGTGTTCTTTTTACTACCAAAAATTTCCTTTTTATGCTCTCCTAGCATTAAAATAGCACCATAGCCTCCAGGACCAGGATTACCACTACAAGCACCATCTGTATAAATAATTACTTCATCCATTTTTCCAAAAACTCCTTATTGTCAAAAAAAATCTTTTATGATATTATATCAAGGAAAGAATAAATAAGTCAATAAAAAGTAAAATAAAGGGGGAGCTATTTATGGGCAAGGTACTTGGAATTGTTGCAGAATATAACCCACTCCATAATGGACATGTATATCATATTCAAGAATCTATCCAAAAAGCAGAAGCAGAATATGTAATTTGTGTTATTTCAGGCAATTTTGTACAAAGGGGCAATACTTCTATTGTTGACAAATGGACAAAAGCTAAAATGGCCATATTAAATGGAGTAGACTTAGTCATAGAACTTCCTACCATTTATACTACCTCTAGTGCAGAAAACTTTGCAGAAGGAGCCATTAAACTTTTAAATTCATTAGGCATTGTAGATACTGTTTCTTTTGGGATGGAAGCCAATGACATAGCTACTTTAAATAATATTGCCAATGTACTATATCAAGAACCAAAAGAATATATTACCATGTTAAACCATGAATTAGGCAAAGGCGCCTCTTTTCCAAAAGCGCGAGAAAACGCTTTATTAGTTTATTTAAATGATGTAAAAAGATATGCCAATGTTTTGTCTGGTGCCAACAATATTTTAGCAATTGAATATTTGAAGGCATTAAAAAAGCAAAAAAGTACCTTAATACCAATTGGTATTAAAAGACAAAAAGTATTATATCATGATGAAATGATAGTCGATGACTTTGCTAGTGCAACCGCAATTAGAAAAATGATTGCAAATAAGCAATTTGAAGACATTAGAAAAGTAGTTCCTAATAGTTCTTATGTTTTATTAGGACAAGAATTACAAAAAGGGCATTATGTTTTAGATTTATCTAACTTTCAAAAAGAAATTATATATGTATTAAGAAAAATGACAATAGAAGAAATAAAAAACTTACCAGATGTTTCAGAAGGTTTAGAAAATGCTATTAAAAATGCAGCAGATTCTTGCAATAATATTATAGATTTAGTCAATATGATAAAATCAAAACGATATACCCAAACTAGAATACAAAGAATTTTAGTCTATGCTTTATTAGGCATTACTAAAAAAATGATGGAAACTTCCAAAAAAACCATTCCTTATACAAGAGTTTTAGGATATAGTCCGAAAGGGCAAGCACTTCTTTCACAAATGATGAATGTAAACCCAAAATTAAACTTAGTTACTTCTGTCAAGGAATTTTTAAAAAGTCAAAAAAGCAAAAGTTTAAAAGATATGTTAAACTTAGATATTTATGCAAGTAATGTATATACACTAGGCTATGAACAAGATTCATGGTCAAACTTAGATTACACCAATAGAATTGTAACAATAGAAAGTTTAAAAAGCAAAAATTATGCAAGAAAGTGATAAAAAATGGTAATAGGAATAACAGGAGCCTCAGGCTCAGGTAAAACTACAGTATGTGAAATTTTAGAAAAAAACTATCAAGCACAAATTATTGATGCTGACAAAATTGCTAAACAATTATCTCAAAATAATACACAGTATTTAGCTGAAATTGTAGCACATTTTGGAAAAGAAGTTTTGACAAAGACTGGTGAATTAAATAGAAAAAAACTAGCAGAGATTATCTATCAAAATGCAGCTAGTAGAATTAAATTAAATCATTGTACTTTTAAATATATAGTAAAAGAAATTGAAAATGAAGTAAAAAGAGCTGGAGCACCATTAGTTGTTATTGATGCTCCTTTGCTATTAGAAGCAAATTTAGAAAAAATGTGCCAAATTACCATTGCAGTAATAGCGCAAAATATAGATTTGCAAATAGATAGAATACAAAAAAGAGATAAACTGACTGCTAAAGCAGCTTTAAATAGAATAAAAGCACAACAAACAGATAAATTTTATCAACAAAAATGTGATTATCATATTATAAATAATAAAGATATAACCAATATAGAAGAACAAATAAAAAAAATCATGAAAAAACTATACTAATATTACGAGAATATTACAATTTCATAACATTTTTGTAACAATGTTGAATTGTTACACTGAATACAATATAATTAATGCATGAAAAAAAGCAATAAAACTGTACATAAATATAATCTATATTATAAATAGGTTGAAAGGAGTAATGTATGGAAACTTTTGCAGATTATATCTTATCTGAAACTGACTGGATAAGAAAAATGGAAATAATGCATTATTTAAAGAAAAAAACAGGTGTGTTTTTTGATAAATCTGTTATATTTAAAACATTTTTAGCAAAGCTATTTTTAGACAATACAGACCTTAACTTAGATGAAAATATTGTTTTAACTGCCTGTTTATTATGTAATTGCAAAAAAACAGATACTCCACAAGATTTAAGTAAAATAAAAGGTTATGCTAAAGAAGGAGCCATGTATTTAAGTGAACTTGGCTTTAGTGATAGATTTTGTAAAATTTGTGAAGAAGTTAACCGTTATAGTGGTAGTACCCCAAGGGAAAAAGAAAGTGATGTATTAGAGCTAGTAGACCAATTTGGAGGAATGTTATTAAATAGACCAGAAAGAATTGCTTTTAAAATAGACGAAGCTTTAGTATTATTAGAATATAGAAATTTAAAAGGAAAAGAAAATGAGTATTTAGAACCTTTTAAAGAATTTGTAAATGAAATGCAGGAGGTACTAGTATGAATAAAAGTATTTTACAAAAGGTACAAGAAACCTTTAATGATGTAAGTGTTAGAAATGATGATGATGTTACCTGTGTGAAAAAAGTAGCATTATTGTATCCAAATATAAAAGAAACTATCCAAAACTATAAAGAACAAAAAGATAAAATAGTTTCTAATAAAGGTAATTATATTCCAACTGGAAATGAAATTAGGCAAGACCTAGAACAAGGATTATGGCGTCCATTATATAATGAAAGCAAAGAACCAATACAAGCTACAAATGATGAAATAAGGCAAGTTACAAATGAAAAAGATACAGATGAAGATAGAACTATTTAAAATTGGAAACAAAAGAGAATAAAAAACATAGGAAGATAAAAAGAAGTAACAAAAGAAAAAGAGCTGTTTATTAAAATAGACACTATTTTATAAAACAGCTTATTAATTTGGAAATAATGGAAAGAAAAGAGGAACAAACAAATGCAGGAAATGTTTGCAGATTTACATGTACACATAGGAAGGTCTGAAGATGGAAAACCCATTAAAATAACAGGAGCTAGAAGTTTAAATTTTGCCAATATTGCAAAAGAATGTAGTGATAGAAAAGGAATTCAAATTGTTGGTATTATAGATTGTGCATCACCTTATGTCATACAAGACATAGAAAACTTTTTAAAAACAGGACAAGCTTATGAAATAGAAGATGGAGGCATTATTTATAAAGAAAAAGTTTGCATTATTTTAGGAAGTGAAATAGAAACATCTGAAGTAAATGATGAAGGCAAAACTGGTAGTGCTCATAATTTATGCTATTTTCCGACTTTAGCTGATATAAAAGCCTTTTCCAAAGAAATGAGTAAATATATCCATAATATTACTTTAAGTTCACAAAGAGCTTGCTTATCTGCTTATGAATTGGTAGATATTGTAGAAAAGTATCATGGAGTTCTAATTCCAGCCCATGCTTTTACACCTCACAAAAGCTTTTATGGAAATTGTACTAGTCGATTAAAACGTATTTTCAAAGAAAAGTTTGATAAAATTTTTGCTATAGAACTTGGCTTAAGTTCAGATACAGAACTTGCAGACCAAATTTCTGAGTTAGAAACTAAAACTTTTATAACAAATTCAGATGCACATTCTCTTCCTAAGATTGCAAGAGAATATAATAAAATTTTAGTAGAAGCTATTTCTTTTAAAGAACTAGTAAAAGCTTTAAAAAATGAAGATGGTAGAAAAGTAGTTACAAATTATGGCTTAGATCCAAAACTTGGAAAATATCACAGAACTTATTGTGAACAATGTGATAAACCAATAGAAGGTATGCCACCGATTACCAAATGCCCAACTTGTAACAGTCAAAATATTACGATGGGAGTGTATGACAGAATTGTAACGATTAGGGACAAAGAACAAAGCAAAAGTCCTAAAACAAGACCACCTTACATTTATCAAGTGCCATTAACTTTTATACCAGGGTTAGGTGCCAAAACGATTGATAAATTATTAAACCATTTTGAAACAGAAATGAACATTTTACATAAATTATCACAAGATGACATAGAAGCAGTAATTGGTACAAAAATTGCTAAAACAATTGTGGCAGCAAGACAAGGAAAAGTAGCTATCCAATCTGGTGGTGGCGGTGTATACGGAAAAATAAGTTGCTAAGTAAAGTTCTAAAACTCATTTTACCAACATAGTTATGTATAGTATAAAGCTATGACATAGGAGGAATAAAATGAGAGTAGCACCTAAGAAAACATCTAAAATTACAAATTTGGTGATAAAACATTTACAAGAAAATATAAGAGCTTATGTATTAGTATGCATTATTCTATTAATTGGTATTGTTTTAGGCGTATTTTTTGTAAATAATATGCAAGAAAGTCAAAAACAAGAAGTGCAAGAGTATTTAGTAGATTTTACGCAAGCTATTAAAGATGGTTCTAAAATAGATAATGGCATGTTACTACGAAAAACAATAGGAAATAACTTAACTTTTACTATTTTTATGTGGTTTGTTGGCTCTACTGTTATAGGAATTCCCATTATGCTTGGAATGGTAGCCTTTAGAGGTTTTTGCCTTGGCTATACGGTTTCTTCTAGTATTGCTATATGGGGAGTAGGAAAGGGAGTTTTATTTTTTGTAAGTAGTATGTTATTACAAAACTTAATTTTTATTCCTTGTATGTTAGCATTAGCAGTAAGTGGAATCAAATTGTATAAGTCAATTATGAAGGATAAGCGAAAAGAAAATATTAAATTTGAAATTTTTAGACATACTATATTTTCACTCATTATACTAGCAGTATTAATAGCAGCAGCTTTTGTAGAAACTTATATATCAACGACATTATTAACCTACTGTGTTTCCTATTTATAATTAAAAATTTCATTTTTTTGGAAAGAATCTATTTACAAAATCGAAATATTTTGATATAACATATATGGTTTACGTAAATTGATACATATTGTTAGAATGCAATAAAAAAATATATAAAGATAAGGGGATCTTAAAATGGAAAAACAAATTAGAGCTTTTTTAGAATTTCTTCAAAATGAAAAAAAATTATCAGATAACACATTACAATCCTATAAGAGAGATATTATACAATTTGAAGAATATGTGGAGAAAAATAGAATCAACTATGTTAAAATGAACAAAGAAAATATGAAGGAGTATTTGGCTTATTTACAAGAATTAGGGAAAAAGACATCCACAATTTCTAGAAACTTAGCATCTTTACGATCTTTTTATCAATTTTTAATACGTAATAGAAAAGTAAAACATGATCCAACAGAAGACATACAATCACCTAAAGTAGAAAAAAGAATTCCAAGTGTTCTTACTTCACAAGAAGTAGAACTATTACTAGACCAACCAAAAGATGTTGACTTAAAAGGAATTAGGGATAAAGCAATGCTAGAATTTGCCTATGCTACTGGAATGAGAGTAACTGAAATTATTTCCCTAGATATAGAAGATATTAATATAGAAGAAGGCTTTGCTATTTGCAAGCAAGGTAATAAACAAAGAAATATTCCATTAGGTTCCTTATCATTAAAAGCATTAAAAGAATATGTAGAACAAGCAAGACCAGTTTTAATAAAAAATGAAAAAGAAAAAGCATTATTTGTAAATGTAAATGGAAAATGATTAACAAGACAAGGCTTCTGGAAAATAGTAAAATACTATAAAGAACAAGCACATATTACAAAAGATATTACACCACATGTATTAAGACATTCTTTTGCTACACATTTATTGCAAAATGGTGCAGACCTAAAATCTATCCAATCTATGCTAGGACATTCAGATATTTCATCTACACAAGTTTATATGCAATTTCAAGATACTGGTTTAAAAGATATTTATCAAAAAGCTCATCCAAGAGCTTAAACCTTTCATTCGTTAATAAAAACTGTATAAAAATAAAAAAAACTTCCATCTTAATAATAGGTGGAGGTTTTTATGTTTAAGAAAAATAAACTAGAAAAACAATTATTAAAAAACATAGAAAAATTAAATTTTGTATTAGCTAGAAATAATGTAATAGAGTTAGTAGAATTGCTAGGAAATAAAAAACAACTTCTTATACGAAATTTAATCACAGGAATAGCAAAAGGAATCGGCATAGGAATAGGTTTTACTATTTTAACTGCTATTTTATTAATGATACTTCAAAAGATTGTAACACTAAACATTCCAGTAATCGGAGATTATATTTCAGATATTGTAGAAATTGTAGAAAATAAAAAATAAAGTAAAAAACTATTTATTTTTTTTACACTTTTAGATATAATGTACTAGACTAAGATATATATATATTAATATCAAACATTATAAAATAAAGGTGGAGAAATAAATGAATTTAGCAAACAAATTGACTATTTTAAGAATTTTTTTAGTACCTATCATAGTAGTTATACCATTTTTTAATATACAAGAGCAAGTAGGGGGCATTCCAATAGAATATATTGTAATTGATATTATTTTTATTATAGCTGCTTTAACAGATAAACTAGATGGTTACATAGCAAGGTCAAAAAATCAAATTACAACTTTTGGTAAGTTTTTAGACCCTATTGCAGATAAAATTGTTGTAGTAACTGCTATGATAATGTTAGTAGAATTTAACCATTTGCCAGCTTGGATTCCTGTTATTGTTATTTTTAGGGAATTTATTGTGTCAGGCTATAGATTAGTAGCTGTTGGACAAAATGGTAGTGTTATAGCAGCAAACTTTTGGGGCAAATTAAAAACAGTTACTCAAATGATTGCCATTATCTTAGCATTTTTAGACCCTAATGCATATGGAACTATTTTTAATGGGAATTTAGTTGGATATGAATTTGTGATTAATTTATTAGTAACACTAATAATGAGTGTATCAGTAGTTGCGACGATTTTTTCAGGATATGAATATTTAAAAGGCGGAAAAGATTTATTTAAAGAGAGTATGTAAATAAAGTAGTTATTTTTCTAGTTTTAAATAAATGAGTATGTGATAAGGAGAAATGAAAATGGAGCTTACACAAGCTAAAAAGAGGGTAGAGGAGTTAGTACCACTATTAAAATATTATACACAAAAATATTTTGATGATGAACAAGTAGTAAGTGATTATGAATATGATATGCTTATGAAAGAACTAAAACAACTTGAAAAGGAATATCCAGAATTAATTAAAAATGATTCACCTACCCAAAAAGTAGGTGCTAGTATAAAAAAAGGTTTTCCAAAGGTAACACATGTAGTGCCAATGCAAAGCCTTCAAGATGTATTTTCTTTTGAGGAGGTTGCAGAATTTGAAGAAAGGATGCAAAAAGCAGCAAAAGAATATGATAGACCATTAGAATATGTCGTAGAAACTAAAATAGATGGTTTATCTGCTAGCTTAGAATATGTAAATGGGAAGCTAATAAGGGGAGCTACTCGTGGTAATGGAATTATAGGAGAAGATGTTACTGACAATATTAAAACAATAAAAACAGTTCCAAAAGAACTATCAGAGCCATTAACAATTACAATTAGAGGCGAAGTATTTATTGGAAAAGAAGAATTTGATAAATTAAATGAAAACCGATTATTGGAAGAGCAAGAACAGTTTGCCAATGCTAGAAATGCAGCAGCAGGGTCACTTAGACAATTAGACAGTAAAATAACAGCTACAAGACCTTTAGATATCTATATCTTTAATGTGCAAAAGGCCGAAAACTATGAATTTAAAACACATTATGAAAGCTTACTATATTTAGAAGAGCTAGGTTTTCATGTAAACCCTATTAAAATTTTATGTAGCAATATGGAAGAAGTAAAAAAAGCTATCGAACAAATAGGTATTATGCGTCAAAAGCTAACCTTTGGTATTGATGGAGCAGTAGTAAAAGTAAATGACTTGACTTTAAGAGAAAAAGTAGGAACTACTTTTAAAACACCAAGATGGGCAATTGCTTATAAATATCCTCCAGAAAAAAAAGAAACTTTATTAAAAGACATTATCTGTCAGGTAGGAAGAACAGGAGCTATTACTCCTATGGCAATATTAGAACCAATATATGTAGCAGGTTCTAAAATTTCAAAAACAACACTTCATAATGAAGACTATATTAAGCAAAATGATATTCGTATTCGGAGATAGAGTCATTATTCAAAAAGCTGGAGATGTTATACCAGAAGTTGTTGGAGTAGTTAAAGAAAAAAGGGATGGTACACAAAAAATATTTGAAATACCAAAACAATGCCCTGTTTGTGGTGCACAAGCTGTACGAGAAGAAGGAGAAGCAGTGGTGCGCTGTATAGGAATAGAATGCCCTGCTAAATTATATAGAAGTATTATTCATTTTGCTTCTAAAGAAGCGATGGATATAGATGGTTTAGGAGAAGCCATTATAGCAGAATTAATAGAAAAAAAATTAATTTCTAATATAGCAGATATTTACAAATTAACTTTTGAAGATATAGCATCTTTAAAGAAAAATGGCAAAAAATTTGCACAAAATATGATGAATGCTATTGAGAAAAGCAAGCATAAAGATTTATATTGTTTGATTAATTCACTAGGAATTAGACATGTTGGTATAAAGCTTGCTAAAACTTTGGCAAAATATTATAAAACAATGGAACAACTGGAAAATGCATCTTATGAAGAATTATGTATAATAGATGATGTAGGCGAAATTACAGCACAAACGATTAGTGAATTTTTCAAGCAAGAACAAACAAAAGATTTACTAACAAAGCTAAAACAAGTTGGTGTAAATATGAAAGCACTAAAAAAACAATCAGAAGATGCTCGCTTTGATGGTAAAGTATTTGTATTAACAGGTAGTTTAGAACATTATACAAGAGAAGAAGCAAGTCAAATTATAGAATACTTTGGCGGGAAAACGTCTTCATCTGTATCTAAAAAAACAGATTATGTTTTAGCAGGAGAAGAGGCAGGTAGTAAGTTGAAAAAAGCACAAGAATTAGGTGTAACTATTATTTCAGAGGAAGAATTTAAAAATATGACTAAATAAAAAATATACAAATAGCTGGCATAGTCATACCAGCTATTTGTGTTTTTATTTGAAACTTTTAAGACCATACTTTTAGAAATCAAAGAATTAAAGTAGCCAGATAAGAGGCTACATCAGCAGGCGTAGCACGACCATTTAAAACGTCGTCCCGCGAAACAAGGGTATGGTAATATTTGTTTTTCTTACCCTCTGGCAGAAAATGGAGAATGGCAACATCCTCCCAACGAAATAGAAATTGCTTTCCAGCAGAAACGTTAAGCAGTACAGCTTCCGGTGGACAGGGAATATACTGGATATAAATTCTCTCTAATGCATTAACAGGGGTCTGTGCTAAACTAAGTTGTACAGTTTCTGTCCGAAATAGTTTCATAAAGCTTTTTCTCCTTCTTCTGTTAGTTTCAAAAATGAAATTTTATATAAAAAAAGCTATTGCTTTTCATACCAAAATATTATATCATATTATTAATAAAAATGCAAAAAAGCTTGAGATTTATTTTAAAATAAACAATATTGAAAATAAAAGGGTAAGAAATATGGATGAAAAATACAGTTTTGAAAAATTTAATCAGAATTTAGAAGATGGTTATCAAATTTATTTTACTTATGTAAGGAATCGTTATTTGTTATTTAAAACAGCTGAGAATTGTTATACTCAAAAATTATTAACAGCTCATGATAAAAATCCACAACCAAGACATAGTATGCTTACTTTTAAAAGAATAAAAGAAATGTTTCCGCATATGGAAAATGTTGAGTATAAGACGGGAATATCTGAAATAGAAAGTTTGTAAGTATTGATATGTTTAGAATTGGTTTTATGCTATTGTTTAAAAAGGAGTTTGACTATTTATGTAAATTGTGTTATAATAAGAGTATCTTAATTTGAAAGGGGTATTTACTACATGAAAAAGAATATCATCATTTTTGAATCCCTCGACCTCCAAATTCTCAATCGGAAATTTGCCTCCTTTGGCCTGCGCTTCGACAGCATTTCCTACAACGAGGAAGAGGATACCGTCTATGCGATACCTACCCGGCTGGCGGGCATAGCGACCTACAACCGCTATAAGGTAGCACAGATTTTGAGTAAAGATTTTGCGTGCAGCCGCGTGTGCCTCGATGGGCTTGTGTATCCGGCGGCGTAACCCCGACACAAAAGAGCAACTGCTCTAAAAAAGAAGCCTTCACTTAAGTGGAGGTTTCTTTTTGTGGGTTTACATTTATGGTTTGTTGACTAGTATAAATAACCATGCCAGGTTTTGCTTTATTTAGTTTTTTTACGTATTTTACAAATGTATAATCAATAGGGACATTAGAAGATTGCATAGCTTTACTATGATAAGCTGCAACTGCTGCACATTTATTGAGAGTTTCTTGTGCGGGTGTTTTCCCATTTGTTACTAAAATAACATGACTTCCTTGCAAGTTTTTTACATGGAACCAAATATCATTTTTATTAGCTATTTTAAAAGTTAATTCATCATTTTGATGATTATTTTTACCAATTAAAACTTTAAAGCCATCTATATTAGTTACAATAGGTTCTATCATTTTTTGCTCTTTTGTTAGTTTTTTCTTTTTAAATTTTTTATGGTTGTTTTGTTGCTTGCGATTTATCAGAAAAGAAGTCTCTATTTCCTCATAAATTAAATTTAAATCATTAATTGATTGAGCTGCTTGTATTTCATAAACAATACTTTCTAAGTAGGTAATTTCTTTTTCTAATTCTATTTTTTGTTCTTGCACAATTTCTATGGTATTTTTTAACTTATGGTATTTCTTAAAATATTTTTTTGCATTATCTGCAGGAGACAGTGCAATATCTAAAGGAATATGAATGGGACTATTAGTATAATAATTATGCAAAGTAATAGTTTCTAAATGTGTATCAGAAATTTCATATAAATGACTTGTAATTAGTTCACCATATAATTTATATTCTTCTAAATGGGCACATTCCTTTAATTTTTCCTCAATACCAGTCAGCTTTTTTGAAATTTTCTTTAGCTTTCCTGCAATAAAACTTAAAAGTTGATTATGATAGATAATGAATTGTTCTTCACTTTCTTTTTTAGTATAATAATCATCTAAGAAAAAGTTGATTTGCAAATTTTGTGTTTCAAAACAAGAAGTTAAGGTATAGTCATTAGAATCGGCTAAATAAATACATTTGGCATTACCATTATCTAAATTTTGTTTTAAAGCCAAAAGATATTTTACAACAGTGTTATAATTATCTAAATTTAAAATATCTTGTATCGCTAAATTACTAATGCATTGTCTTACTAATTGTTTACTTACCCCAATAAACTCATTTGCAAAAAAGTTAGATAGGCTAATATCTTTGGGTAAATTATTTTCTAATAAAGCATAATCTTCTAAATCTATTTTACAAGAAGTTGGAAAAACATATTGATATTTTGGCATAATATTACGGTTTGAACCATTCTCTAAAGAAAAATGTTTTAGGCTATCTAAGATAATATCTTTTTCATTTAATAAAAGAATATTACTATGTTTTCCCATTAATTCAATGACTAATTTTTGGGTAGTAGGCATATAATTTTCATCTGTTCCATTCAGTTCTATAATCATAATTCGTTCTAAACCAAGGCTGTAGATACTAGCTATTTTAGAACCAATTAAATATTTTCTAAGGAACATACAAAAATTAGGAGGGGATAAAGGATTTTCCTTTTTAGAAGTTGTTAAATAAGCAGCATAAAAATTAGAGGAGACATTAATACATAAAGCATAGGAAATACCATTACAATAAATTCCTAATAAAATTTCATTCTTATTAGGTTGATAAACTTTTTGTATTTTTCCCTCTAGCAAACAATTTTTTAGTTCAGCTGTAACACCTTTTAATACAAAACCGTCAAAAGCCATAAAAATACCACTTCTTTCTCTTTTATTTCAAAATTAATTATGAAAAATAATAGCACATTCCAAAAAAAATATCAACTTTTTTTGTTTTTCTATTGACATGAAAATACGAAGTATATATAATACATCTATAAGCTGTACAACATCATAGGAGGTAGCTTTAGTATATGAGCAAACCTAATGTATATTATTCCTCTAATACAGATTATAGCAATATAACAGATGAGGGCTTAATTGAATTAATAAAAACGGATGATAAATGTGCATTAGAACATTTAATTAATCGTTATAAAAACTTGGTTAATATGAAAGTAAGCAAATACTATATGATTGGGGCGGAAAAAGAGGATATTGAACAAGAAGGACTAATTGGGCTTTTTAAAGCAATTAAAAGTTATAATTCTGAAAAACAAAATTCCTTTAAAACTTTTGCTAATATTTGTATTGATAGGCAATTAATAACGGCAATAAAAACCTCTAACCGTCAAAAACATCAACCATTAAATTCATATTTATCTTTAAATATGAATGCTTATGATAATGAAGAAGATGGTAATAATAGTAATACGGATTTATTGGAAATATTAAATACTAATTTAATAGAAGACCCATTAGATACTATTACTCAAAAAGAATATTATGAAATGATAGAAAACACAGTAGATAAAACTTTAAGCGATTTTGAAAAGCAGGTATTAAATCAATATATTCAAGGAAATAGTTATGTACAAATAGCCCAAAAACTAGATTCTCCTGTTAAATCAATTGATAATGCCATACAAAGAATTCGTAAAAAGGCCATTAAAGAAATTTTAGAAGAACAATCATAAATATTTGCCAAAGTGCACTTTGGCAAATCATATGCTTCTATAGCTCAGTAGGTAGAGCGCAGCCATGGTAAGGCTGAGGTCGCCGGTTCGATTCCGGCTGGAAGCTCCAATTTATAGCAACTTACGAACTATAAAGTTTGTAGGTTGTTTTTTCATATCTAAATTTACAATGTTCTCTTTCCAGAAAGGAGGGCATTTTTTATGTTTGGATTTGAAGTACTACAAGAACTAAAGCCAAATGATGAAATACTGGAAATTATTAAAAACTATTATTATACAGTTAGAAATGGCAAAATTAAGCATTTAAAGTCTACTAATTTACAATTTATTGAGCCTACTGAATATTTAATTGTATATCCATATACTCTTACTATTTATGAATATAAAGTAAATGAGATAGCTAATAAGTCATTCTATATTAAAGAACATAAACAAAAGTATAATCTTAAAGAAATAAAACAAATTCTTATAAAATTAAATATTTAACCTTCTTTTTGCAATTTTATAAAAAATTTTTGAAATTAAGCTTGCAAAAATGCATTTTAGTTAGGAAACATATGAGAGAATAAAAAATTCAAAATTTTTTCTTAAACTAGGGGGGCGAAAATGCACTTTTCTGAGCAAACATATGAGAGGATAAAAATTTTTAAAGTTTTTCAACCATTTTGGTATACAAAACTTTAGAAAATTCACAGGTAATGTAGGAGGTAATATTTTATGAGATGTGGAGTTTATGTAAGAGTATCAACAGATGACCAAAGAGATAATGGCTATTCTATTGATTCACAGTTACGAATGATAAAAGAATATTGTGAAAAGAATAATTACGATATTGTAGATGTATACAATGATGCAGGACATTCTGGAAAAGATTTAATGAGACCAGAAATGCAAAGACTTTTAAAAGATATTAAATCACACAAAATTGAAGTAATAGTTGCTATTAAAGTAGATAGACTTACTCGAAATAACTATGATGGCTTTTGGCTTTTAAATTATTGTGAAGAACATGATGTTAAAATAGAACTTATTTTGGAGCCTTATGATGTTTCTACTGCTAATGGTGAAATGTTCTTTGGAATGAATTTAGTATTTGGACAAAGAGAAAGAAAAGAAATTGGAGCAAGAACAAAACGTGCTATGGAAGAAATGGCTCTTGAGCATATACACCCTAGTAAAGCACCTTATGGCTACACTAGAAATAGCAAAACGGGTCATTTAGAAGTAGAACATATTGAAGCACAAGTAGTTAAAGAAATATTTGAACTATGTAAGCAGGGAAATTCTACAAGAAGCATTGCAACAACTATGAGAGATAACAATTCTTATCTAAAACAAGGTAAATGGACAAGTGATAGAGTTTACAAAATACTAACTAATTCTATTTATATTGGAATATTTGAATATGGTAAATATTGTAGAAAACCACAAGATATTTTAAGAGTTGAGAATTACTGTGAGCAAATTATAGATATTGAAACATGGAATATCACAAGAAAAGTTTTAGAAAGAAATAAGCATTCAAATTATGGAGAGCATATTCACTTATTTACTGGTATTATGAGATGTCCTACTTGTGGCAATATTTTATCTTCTACTAACTCTTTTAAGTATAGTGGAACACCAAAAGAAAAAGTATATTATCATTTAACTTGCAAAAATCCTAATTGCAAATCAAAAGGAATACATTATAGTTCAGATAAAATTGAGGAAAAATTGTCGAGGGTTTTAAATGAATTAACAAGGTATATGTATGATATGGATAACGAAATTATAGTATGTAATTCAACCAAAACAAAGGATATTAAAGATATAGAAAAAGCTATTGACAAGCTAAAAATGCAAGAGAAAAAATTAGTAGATTTATATTTAGATTCTACTTTAAATGTTGAAACTATTAACAATAAAAATGATAGTATCAAGAAAGAAATAGAAAACTTAAATAAAAAAAGAAAGCAAATTGATCCTAATAATGACTTTAAAGAATATACAATAGAACTATTAAAAAAATTAGATTATTCTACCGAAAATGATGAATTTATTTTCACAAACAAATTAAGTTTTTCATTTATTTTTGAGAGTTTAAATAGAAAATCAAAGAAAGAATTGATTAAAAGGTTAATAGATTGCATCGAAATTAAAAGAGATAAAAACTACAATATTGAAATAACAAATATAAAACTCACAGAAGAATTTATATCAAAAAGTAGTACAGACTACATCAATTATTTATATGAAATACTGAAAAATAACAATATTGGATTTCATTATAAAGAAGCAATTAACAAACAAGAATTAGAAAAATTACAAGAAGATTATTTTGTGTTTTTTAATACAAAAATCGCAAATAATGAATATGATAATGCTACTTTAACAATATATAATGAATTGCTAAAACAGAATTTTTATGAAAATGGAATTATAAATTGTCCATATATTGAGGACGAAAATCTAGTAGATTATTTAACATTAATACCAAGAGTTCCATCAGAAATTGCATAAAGCGATTTGAAAATTTTATAAAAAGTGAAATAAAAAATATCTCAAGAAAAAATGCGATTTTTTGGAATTTAAAAATTCTTGTCCTAGCAAGCACTGCATTTGTACTCCCGCACAAATTTCAATATGGGATTTGCACCCCATACCCCCACAAATTAAAATCGAAAGGAATAGAAAATTATGAATGATGAAAAAATAAATTATGTAATAGAAATGATAAAAGATATGGACTTAGAAAACAAATTAAGATTAGCAATATGTATGTGTGATAATTATAGTCATACAAATTTAGAATATGATAAAAAAGAAATGTATAAATGTTTTGATAACTTGTTAAAAGAAATTAATATAGAATACAGAACAACAACTATTAACTTTGCAAATTATCCTTATATAATTTTTGTTTCAGCTAAAATCATGGAAATGGATTCAGCACAGCAAAATAAAGTTGCTTTATATCTTTTCAATAATATAAATTTTAATATTAAAAATTGTAAAAATCTTGACAATAAAGAACAAATGTTTTAGAATATATAAAGTAAGAAAAGGATGTGAATCAATGGAAGAAAATAAATTAGCAATTCAAAATGAATTAACAAATGAAGATATAAAAAGTTTAATATACACAATAAGAGGTAAACAAGTAATGCTAGATAGTGATGTGGCGAGACTTTTTGAATATGCAACTAAAGATCTTAATAGAAATGTTAAAAATAATATAGAAAGGTTTCCTGAATATTATTGTTTTCAATTGACTAATGAAGAATATAAATCTTTAAGGTGCAAAAATTTCACCTTAAACGAAAATGGAAG
>CANSJB010000023.1 GCA_947647115.1 uncultured Clostridium sp.
GCCATTTATTTAACAGCAAAGGCTCTTGCAGAAGACAATAAGATAATAATAGATATCCAATAAGATATATTGGGTATTTTTTTATGCTTAAAAAAATGTAAAATGTCGAAATTTGGAATACAAAATTAACTATGAATAATTCTTAGGCTTCCTCTTGAGTTTCCATAAACAATATGCTATAATAGTATGGAAGAAAAAGGAAAAAAGATGAATCAAAAACAGTTACTCTTTTTGGGAGAAAATACCTTAAGTACATATTTAATACAAGAACCCCATTTAAAAGCAAGAAAGTTATTGGAACATACATTAAAACAAAATACACAACAATTAGTAATAAATAGTAGTGAAGAAGTAGGAAAAGAAAAACAAAAACAATATGAAGAAAATTTGCAAAAACTAATACAAGGAGTGCCACTGCAATATATTACAAATAAGCAAGAATTTATGGGGCTTTGTTTTTATGTAGATAAGCAGGTGTTAATACCCCAACCAGATACAGAAGTTCTAGTAGAAACAGCGATAAGATTAGTAAAACAAACCATGAGAAAAGAACAGATACCATATCTATTAGACCTTTGTACAGGAAGTGGTGCAATTGGGATTTCAATGGCAAAATATTTGCCAAATGCGAATATTGTGGCAAGTGATATAAGCAAAGAAGCAATCAGAATAGCTCAAAAAAATGCTATGGAGAATCAAGTGCAAAACCAATTGCAATTTGTATGTTCCAATCTTTTTGAAAACATACAAGGACAATTTGATTTTATTATATCCAATCCACCATATATACCAACTGATGATATTTTAGTGTTAAGTAAGGAAGTACAAAATGAACCACATATTGCTTTAGATGGTGGAATAGACGGACTTAGATTTTACCATGCTATCTTACAAGATAGTGCTGCCTTTTTAAAAACAAATGGATATCTATTAATAGAAATTGGATATAATCAGGCAAATCAAATTAGAAATCTATGGGAAACTAGGAAAACAAATTTTAAATTAATTACCAAAAAACCAATAAAAGATTTAGGAAATAATGATAGAGTGCTAATATTTCAAAAAGTTAGTAGTAATTAGTTTTTTAGGTAACTTGTCAAGTGTAATAAAAAGTAGGTGAAAAAAGTGTCTTTTTCAAGTGATGTTAAAGAAGAATTAAGCAAATTAAGCAATTTAGCCAATAAAGAAACTGTAAAATATGAGTTATTAGGCTATTTTTCTACAAACCATGTTGCCTTAGAAAAAAACAAAATAAAATTTGCAACAGAAAGTCAGTATAATATTAATCGTTTTGGAAAGCTAATTAGTAACACACAAGTAGGTGAAAACTATGCCATTGAAGTAAATGGCAAGAACTTTTGCATAACATTAAATAAGTTAGCATTACCAGAATTAGAATATATACCAAATGCTATTATTTTAAATCAAGAAGTGATAAATAAAAAAATGCAAAATAATGAAAATCTTGAAAAAGCATATGTAAGAGGAGGATTTTTAGGTGGAGGTTCTATTAATAATCCAAAAAGCAATTACCATTTAGAAATACTTTTTTCAAATCAGGCTAATGCAATTATGGTACAAAATATTTTACAAAAGTATCAAGTATCATTTAAAATATTAAAAAAGAAAAATAACTATTCACTATATACAAAAGATGGAGAGGTTCTTTCTAAATTCTTAGCTTTTATACAAGCAAATCAATCTGTGTTAAAATTTGAAGAAATACGTGTATTGCGTGATATTCGCAATAATGTAAATAGAAAAGTGAATTGCGAAACAGCAAATTTGAATAAAACTGTTGATGCAGCAGTTAAACAAATAAAAGCTATTTCCTATTTGCAAGAAATAGGAGAACTTAAGAATTTGTCACCATCTTTAAGGCAAATAGCAATATTAAGACTTGAAAACCCAGAAGCTTCTTTGCTAGAACTAGGCCAAATGTTAGAAAAACCAATAGGAAAATCCGGGGTAAACCATAGATTAAAAACAATTGAAAAAATAGCACAAGAAAAAAGAGTATAACAAATTAAAGTAAAAGGGAGGAAAGCTATGAAACAACAAGATATAGGAATTTATGTACATATTCCATTTTGCAAGCAAAAGTGCTATTATTGTGACTTTTACTCAGAAGCTAAAAAGGAAAGTTGGGTTCCAAGATATATTAAAAGTTTGTTAAATGAAATAGAACAAGAGGCAAAGAAAAATGCACAAGAGGCTATGTTAGTAGTAAAAACCATCTATATAGGAGGAGGCACACCATCTTATATAGAAAGCAGCTATATTATGCAAATATTGCAAGAAATTTATACTAAGTTTGAAATAGCTCAAAATGCAGAAATTACAATAGAGGTAAACCCTGGAAGTGTTACTTTAGAAAAGTTAGAAGATTATAAAAAAGTAGGAATCAACAGATTAAGCATAGGGCTTCAATCTACCCATAACCATTTGCTGCAAATGATAGGAAGAATACACAATTACTATGATTTTATAGATGCTTATCATTTTGCTAAAGAAGCAGGCTTTGAAAACATTAATGTAGACTTAATGATAGGGCTTCCAAATCAAACACTTATAGAATTACAAGATTCTTTAGAAGAAATTATATCTTTAGAGCCACAACATATTGCAATATATTCCTTAATTGTAGAAGAAGAAACTTATTTGCAAAAACAGTTACAAGAAGGAATACTACAACTGCCAAAAGAAGAATTAGAAAGAAAAATGTATTGGCAGGCAAAGCAAATATTAGAAGAAAATGGCTATATACATTATGAAATTTCTAATTTTTCAAAGCCAGGTTTTCAGTCACAGCACAATTTAGACTGCTGGAGACAAAAAGAATATTTAGGTTTTGGAGCAGGAGCACATTCTTATATAAATCATATGCGTTATTCTAATATAGACTCTTTAAAAATATATATTCAAAATTGGGAAAAAAGGTCACCAGAAAAAAATAAAAGACTTCATGAAAAACAAACTATGATAGAAAAGCAAAAAGAATATATGTTATTATCATTAAGAAAACTAGAAGGAGTTTGTATTAGTGAATTTAAAAGTAAATTTGTAGCAAACCCAATTTATTTGTATCATAATGAGCTAGAAAAATTAACAAAACAGGGGTTAGTTCAAATTGAAGAAGACATGATTAAACTTACCAATAAAGGAATAGACCTAGCTAATATTGTTTGGCAAGAATTTGTATAAAAAATCAAAAAACTATTGAAATTTTTTTAAAACTTATGTATAATTTGATTATTCAAAACATAAATTGAAATAAAAAAGTATTGGAGGAGAAGAAAATGGAAGAGGATAACAACCCAATCAAAGAAATGGGAACTAAAACAGCAGAGCCAAGCACAAATACACAGCAAGCTAATTGTAACCAAGGAAGCAGTGTAACAAGTAAAAAGGTAAGTACACCTTGTCTGTTAAGCTTTATTTTTGCATTAGTAGGTCTTATTATTGCAGGTTTACCATGTGGTATCGTAGCATTAATTACTGGTATAACAGGACTTGCAAAATTCAATAAAGACACAGAAAAATTCAGATGGATGGGAATTGTAGGTATTATTGTAGGTGTTGTTGATGTTGTTGCAGTTGTTTTAAATATTATACTTCAAACAATGCAACTAGTAGCTTAATTTATTAAAATATTAAGAAGAGACTCTACTTTATTTCAAGTAGGGTTTTTTTATTTTGCCAAAAAAGTACTTCACAAAAAATTCACATAAGTTTTTAGCAATAAGTATTGACAATTGCTAAAAATGGGGATAATATATATAAAGTTTAGCAGTTAAAAACATAGAGTGCTAAAATGACCTATCCTAGTGGTTAAGAAGGTGAAAAATGTGTTAGATGAAAGAAAGAAAAAAATACTACAAGCCATTGTAGATGAATATATTAACACAGCAGAACCAGTCAGTTCAGGTGTTATTGTACAAAAATATAAGTTGGACTGCAGTAGTGCCACTATTCGTAATGAAATGGTAGAACTAGAAAAAAATCGGTTATTTAGATAAACCACATACTTCTAGCCGGAAGAATACCATCTGCACAAGGATATAGGTTTTATGTAGATGAACTAGTAAAAGAAGATAATTTAAGCTTAGAGGAAATTAAATATATCCAATCAAAACTAGAAACAAAAGTAAATGAAATTGAAGAGTTAACTAAAATTGCAACAAATACCTTATCTGAAATTACTCATTATACTTCTGTATCTGTTGGACCAAAAACAAACCTGCAAAACATAGAAGAAATAAAATTTGTTTTATTAGGAACTAGAATGCTAATGGCAGTCATTTTAACCGATACAGGCATTATTAAAGAAACCATTATCAAATTTAATGAAGATATTACACAAGAGCAAATAAATACATTAAACTTTTTGTTTAATAACAAATTAAAAGGAAAGCCTTTATCTTTAATAGAACAGCCTTTAGAAAAATACATTTTTTCAGAAATGAAAGATAGCTTAAATATGATAAAACCAGTTATGCAGCAATTAGATAGGGTAATTCATGAAGAGACAAAACTATATTTAGAAGGGACTACAAGAGCTTTTGAATTGCCAGAATTTAAAAGTATGGAAGTAGCCAAAAACTTTATTAATCTAATAGACACAAAAGAAATTATGATAGACATTTTAAATACAGGCTTTGCTAAAGATATCAATGTATATATAGGAGATGAAAGTGAAAATGAAAAACTAAAAGACTTTAGTATCATTACTTTTAAACATAGATATCAGGACAAAGACTTAGGAACAATTGGAATTATTGGACCTAAAAGAATGGACTATTCAAAAGTAATTTCTGTTATGAAGTATATTAGCAAAAAATTAAATGACAACTAAATAAAAAAGTTATTTAAAATAATAAGTGGAGGGAATAACAAAAAAAACAAACAAAAGAGGAAAATATAGTACAAGCAGAACAAAATAATATAGAAGAAATAACAAAAGAAAGAGAAACTTTAAAATTACAATTAAATGAAACAGAAGATAGGTTAAAAAGAGTGGCAGCAGAGTTTGATAACTATAAAAAAAGAAGTATCAAAGAAAAAGAAGAAATGTATAGCTCTATTATGGGAGATATTGTTTCAAATTTTTTACCAGTGATAGACAACCTAGAAAAGGCAGTAGCAAGTGTTACGCAAGATGAAGGATATAAACAAGGTGTAGAACTAGTACTAAAACAATTTCAAGATGTTTTAACTACAAATGGAGTAACACAAATAGAAACAATTGGAAAAACCTTTGATCCAGAACTCCATGAAGCTGTAAGTGCTGTCACAGATGAAACTTTGGGAGAAAAAGAAATAAAAGAAGAATTTAGAAAAGGTTATAAAATAGGAAATAAAGTCATACGCCATTCTATGGTAGTAGTAGCCAATTAAATAGATTTTAATTTTTAAAATATAAAAATAAGTTAAAGGTATGTCCCAAAAGTGACAAAAGTGTCACTAGAAAGAACGTCCCTAAAATGACAAAGAAAGGAAGTAAAAAAATTATGGGAAAAATTATAGGAATTGACTTAGGAACAACAAACTCATGTGTAGCAGTTATGGAAGGAGGAGAACCAGTTGTAATTCCAAATGCAGAAGGAAACAGAACAACACCATCTGTTGTTGCATTTTCAAAAAATGGGGAAAGACTAGTAGGACAAATTGCAAAACGTCAAGCAGTAACAAACCCAGATAACACGGTAATATCTATAAAAAGAGATATGGGAACCAATAGAAAAGTAAAAATTGAATCAGATGAATTTTCTCCACAAGAAATTTCAGCTATGATTCTACAAAAACTAAAAACAGATGCAGAAAATTATTTAGGACAAAGCGTAAATCAAGCTGTTATCACAGTACCAGCCTATTTTAGTGATAGCCAAAGACAAGCAACTAAAGATGCTGGAAAAATTGCAGGCTTAGAAGTATTAAGAATCATTAATGAGCCAACAGCAGCAGCATTAGCATTTGGTATGGACAAAGAAGATCAAGACCAAAAAATCATGGTATATGATTTAGGTGGAGGTACATTTGATGTATCTATACTAGATATTGGAGATGGCGTATTTGAAGTTTTAGCTACAAATGGTAATACAAAACTTGGTGGTGATGACTTTGATGATAGAATCATAAACTATTTAGTAGATGAATTTAAAAAATCAAATGGAATTGACTTAAAAACAGATAAAATGGCAATGCAACGTTTAAAAGAAGCAGCAGAAAAAGCTAAAATAGAACTTTCTGGAATGCAACAAACACAAATTAATCTACCATTTATTACAGCTGATAGCAGTGGACCAAAACATATGGATATTACTTTAACAAGAGCAAAATTTGAAGAATTAATCCATGATTTAATAGAAGCAACTAAAATACCAGTAGAAAAAGCAATGAAAGATGCAGGAATTACAGCAAACGATTTACACAAAGTATTATTAGTAGGTGGCTCTACAAGAGTGCCAGCTGTACAAGAAGCTGTTAAAAAAATTACAGGAAAAGAACCAGATAAAGGAATTAACCCAGACGAATGTGTTGCTATAGGCGCAGCAATTCAAGGTGGTGTATTATCTGGAGATGTAAAAGACTTAGTATTATTAGATGTAACACCATTGTCATTAGGAATTGAAACATTAGGTGGTGTATTTACCAAATTAATCGAGAGAAATACAACTATTCCAACTAAAAAATCACAAGTATTTTCAACAGCAGCCGATGGGCAAACAAGTGTAGAAATTCATGTGCTACAAGGAGAACGTGAAATGGCAGCAGATAATAAAACACTAGGAAGATTTCAATTAACAGGAATTCCAGCTGCACCACGTGGTGTACCACAAATAGAAGTAACTTTTGATATTGACGCTAATGGAATTGTACATGTATCTGCTAAAGATATGGCAACAGGACATAGTCAACAAGTAGCTATTACAGCAAGCACCAACCTTTCTGATGAAGACATTGAAAAAGCTGTAAAAGAAGCAGAAGCACATGCCGCAGAAGATAAAAAGAGAAAAGAAGGAATAGAAGCTAGAAATAATGCAGAAAGCTTAGTATATAACTGCCAAAAAACGATAGAAGAATTAGGCGACAAAATTAGTGGAGAAGAAAAAGCAAAAGCAGAAACAGAAATCGCAAATGTTAAAAAGGCATTAGAAGGAACAGATATAGAAGCTATTAAAACAGCGACAGAAAAATTAACAACTGTTTTCTACTCTATTACAGAACAATTATATAAACAAACAGCAGCTGCTGGTGGTCAAACAGGAGAAGAAGGAGCTAGCAATGCAGAAAATGCAGGAGAAAATGAACCACATAGCGATGAAAATGGCAATGTATATGATGCAGACTATAAAGTAGAAGAAGATAAATAATTTCATCACTTTTGTGTCACTTTAGGGACGTTCTTTATTTTGACAAAATTGTCAAAATGGGGACAGTCCTGAAATGGATTATGATTTTAAAGTGTGTCCCTAAAATGACAAAAGTGTCAAAATAAAGAACGTCCTTAAAATGACAAATAGGAGGATAACATGGCTAGCAAAAGAGATTACTACGAAGTATTAGGTGTAGATAAGAATGCAAGTGATGATGAGCTAAAAAAAGCATATCGTCGCTTAGCTAAGAAATATCATCCAGATGCTAATCCAGAAAATAAAACAGAAGCAGAGGCTAAATTTAAAGAAGTAAATGAAGCATATGAAACTTTATCAGATCCTCAAAAAAGGCAAATGTATAATCAATTTGGACCAGATGGACCACGAGGCTTTGGTGGTAGTGGAGGTCCTTTTGGTGGTAATGGTACTTATACATATTCTACAGGTTTTGATGGCTTTAGTGATTTTAGTGATTTAGGTGATATTTTTTCTACCTTTTTTGGAGGAGGCTTTGGAGGAGCTAGAGGAAATAGGCAAAATGGTCCTAAAAAGGGAGCGGATTTACAATATGATTTAGAAATTAGTTTTGAGGAGTCTTTTTTAGGAACAGAGAGGTATATTAACATTAATCGTAAGGAGACTTGTAGTACTTGCAATGGGGAGGGAAGTAAAAAACGGAACTCATCCAGAAACTTGTACAGTATGTCATGGAAGTGGTCAAATAAAACAAGTACAAACTACTATTTTAGGTCAAATGCAAACAATGAGAACTTGTACCAATTGTCATGGAACAGGAAAGGTTATAAAGGAAGCATGCGAAAACTGTAAGGGAAAAGGAGTTGTACGTAATCCTGTTAGATTATCTGTAAAAATTCCAGCAGGAGTGGATGATAACCAAACTATTGTATTAAGAGGCGAAGGAGAACCTGGAGAAAATAATGGTCCTAAAGGAGATTTGTATATAGTAGTTCATGTAAAAAGACATAAAATTTATACTAGAAAGGGAAATAATGTACTTTGTGATATTCCAATTACATTTACACAAGCAACATTAGGTGCACAGCTTAGTATTCCAATGGTAGATGGAACAGAAGTGACTTATAGTATACCAGATGCAACACAAACAGGAACAAGGTTTGTAATTCGTAGTAAAGGCTTTAAAAGTTTAAATGGTGGAGGACAAGGAGATTTTGTATTTACAGTGCAAGTGCAAGTACCTAAAAAGTTAACTTCAGAGCAAAGAACACTTTTATTAGAACTTGCAAAAACAATGAATGAACAGCCACCCGTTAAGAAAAAAGGAATATTTGGATAAGAAAATATCATTTTTAAAAATAATAGGAATCGACTTTTTAGGAGATTCCTAATTTTTTATAATGATAAACTATTAAGCTAGTAATATAATAGAAGTGTTTAATTTTGGCAAAACAATAAAGCTATTGAGAAGCTTAAAAGAATTAGAACCATTAAAAATTTCTTAAAATACTTTCAATTTTCTAGAATATATTATATAATAGGAATGTAAAATTTTAGCCAAGGAGGTATCTTGATGGGAAAAGGGAAAAGAAGTAATGATAAAACAAAAAAATATAAAGTACAAACAACAAATAAAGACAATATAGAAGATAGAGAAAGTAAAACAAAAAAAGGCAGAAAAAAGAAGAAACATTCTAAACTAAAAAAAGTAATACTAATATTCT
Organism: uncultured Clostridium sp.; assembly: GCA_947647115.1. Taxonomy (GTDB): domain Bacteria; phylum Bacillota; class Clostridia; order TANB77; family CAG-508; genus CAG-273. Next base: position 9,077 of record CANSJB010000023.1, read on the forward strand.
TTGTATTGATTATGCTACTTGGCCTAACTGCTGTTGGAATGGTGGCAGGAATATTTTTTAGTGATACTTGGGCTATTACAAAGTCAGAGCTAATTGCCAATGGTAATACAGAAGTATATGATTCTGATAATAAAATAATAGCAGTACTGAGTGTAGAAGAAGGCGATGGTAATAGAAAGGTAATACCAATTGACCAAATGGGAAAATATACAGTAAATGCTTATGTGGCAATAGAGGATAAAAGGTTTTATGAGCATTCAGGGGTAGACATTTTAAGGACAGCAAAAGCAACAGTAAGCTACTTTTTACATAAAGGTAGTTCTGATGTAGGTGGAGGTAGTACTATTACACAACAATTAGTAAAAAACATTATGAAAGATGATGAAGATAAAGGTGTAGCAGGTGCAGAAAGAAAAATACGTGAAATGTCAAGGGCTTATCAAATAGAAGGGATGCTAACAAAATCTCAAATAATGGAAAAATATTTAAATGTTATTTTCATAGGAGGAAATGACTTACATGGTGTTGAATATGGAGCACAATATTATTTTGCCAAATCTGCTAAGGATTTGGATTTAGCAGAAAGTGCTTTTTTGGCAGGAATTAATAATGCTCCTAATATGTATAATCCATATGATACTAAAAACGACCATAAAGACTTAATTAAATCAAGAACCAAATTAGTACTAGGTTATATGAAAGAACAAAATAGAATTAGTGATAACCCAGAAGAGGCAGAAAAGTTATATAATGCAGCAATTGAGAAAATAGATAAAGGTTTGCCATTTAAAAAGGGAAAAATAGAAATAGGAACAACATCTTATTTTGTAAATGAAGCAGTAAATAATGCAGCAAAAGATTTAGCAGAGGAAAAAGATATTAGTTTTTCAGAAGCAAAATCCATCATTAAATCAGGTGGGTATAAGTTATATACAACACAAGTAACATCTGTTCAAAATGCTTTAATTAATGAGCTTGCCAAAGATACTTATGTAACAACAAAAACAATTACAGAAAAAGATGAAAATGATAAAAATAAAAAAGTAGAAGTTAGAACCAATGCTGGTATGACAATTATAGAACATTCTACTGGTAAAGTAGTAGCAATGGGTGGGGACTTAAAGCAAGATCAAGGAACTAATACAAATTATGCAACAGTAACCCAAAGGCAAACAGGATCTTCTATTAAACCATTAGCCAATGTGGCTCCAGGTTTAGAAGAAAAAGTAATTACAGCATCTACTGTGTATGATGATGTTAGAACCTATTTTAGTAAAAATTATTTACCAAAAAACGTAGGTAGCTATTATGGCTTATGTACTGTTAGAAAATCAATTGAAAGGTCTTCTAATGTGGTAAATTTAAAGATTATGAACAATGTAGGACTTGGAACTTCTATTAAATATTTACATGAATTTGGTTTAGATACATATAATGAAAAAGAAGATTCAATTACACTTGCTATTGGTGGTACTAAAAACAGTTCTAGTACTCTACAGATGGCAGCAGCTTATGCTACTTTGGCAAATGGTGGTGTTTATATTGAACCAACCTTTTATACAAAATTAGTAGATTCAAATGGTAAAACTGTATTAGAGCCAAAACAAGAAACGAGAAGAGTTATATCAGAGGCAAATGCTTATATTGTTTCTAATATTTTAATAGATGTTGTAAGAGGAGCAGAAGGGTCTGCAAGTCCATGTGCTATTTCTGGAATGGATGTAGCTGCTAAAACTGGTACAACAGATAAAAATGATAATAAATGGTTATGTGGTTATACTCCATATTATGCTGCAGCAACTTGGTATGGCTTTGGAAAAGGAACAGGAGATGCATGGAAAATACCATATTCTAAACAGTCATCTGCAAGAAGTATTTGGGCAAATGTAATGAAAACAGTTCATAAAGACTTAGATAAAAAAAGATTTAAAAGACCAGCTAGTGTAGTAACTGCAAAAGTATGTAGACAGTCAGGAAAAGCAGCAACAAGCGAATGTAAAAATACTTACACAGAATATTTTGCAACTGGAACTGTACCAAAAGAATGTGATGGACATGTAAATTTACAAATATGTGAAGAAACAGGAAAAATATCAAAAGGTTTTTGCCCAAAAGTAGAAGAAAAGACTTATATAGGAAAACCAGAAAAAGAGCAAAATGTAAGCTGGTGGCCTCAAGGTAAAAGCAGTTATGATGTTCCAACAGAAGAGTGCCCAGTCCATACAGAAGAAAGTAGTAAAATTACAATTACGAAGGTAGTAGGAAAATTAGAAAGTGAAGCAAAATCGCTATTAGCAGGACTTCAAATACAAGTTATATATGAAAATCATTCTGATAAACGAGATGGAGAAGTATTAAGACAAAGTTTAGCAGAAGGAACAAAAGTAGAAAAGGGAGTTACCATTGTGCTTACAGTAAATAAAATAGAGGTAGCACCACCAGAACCACCACCAGAAAATGATGTGGAAGAGCCAAATGATATCATAGATGATAATAATACAGTAGATGAGAATGATATTATAGATGACCCTGTAAATGAACAAACCTAAAAAATGAAAAGGGGAGGAAAAGTTTTAAACTTGAAAAAATATGGAAATTCAATTTTATAATACCTTAACAAAGCAAAAGTCTGAATTTAAACAATTGGAAGGAAATATGGTTCGCATGTATTCATGCGGACCTACAGTGTATAGTTATGCTCATATAGGTAATTTTAGAGCTTACATTTTTATGGATACTTTAAGAAGAGTATTAAAATATAATGGCTATAACTTAAAACATGTAATGAATATTACAGATGTTGGACACTTAGAATCAGATGCAGATGAAGGGGAAGACAAAATGGAAAAAGCAGCAAGAAAAGAAAATAAAGACCCCTATGAAATTGCAAAATATTATTCTGATATTTTCTTTAGAGATATGGAAAGACTCCATATTCAAAAGCCAGAAATTATTGCAAAAGCAACAGACCATATTAATGAAATGTTAGAATTTGTACAAGGCTTAATAAAAAATGGATATGCCTATGAAACGAGTAAAGGTATTTACTTTGATATTTCTAAATTAGATAGGTATCCTGTGTTATCTAATAGAAATATAGAAGAACAGATAGCTGGTGCAAGGGTTGATGTAGATACAGAAAAGAAAAATCCATATGATTTTGCTCTTTGGATAAAAGCTCCTGAAAATCATATTATGAAATGGGAAAGCCCATGGGGCTTATCGTATCCAGGTTGGCATATTGAATGCTCTGCTATGGGGAGAAAATATTTAGGAGATGAGTTTGACATTCATACAGGTGGTATAGATCATATACCAACACACCATGAAAATGAAATTGCACAAAGTAAAGGCTTAACAGGCAAAGTTCCAGCTAAGTTTTGGATGCATGTAGAGTTTTTACAAGTAGATGGTGGCAAAATGTCAAAATCTTTAGGAAATATTTATACATTAGACCAATTGCAAGAAAAGGGAATAGAACCACTTGCCTATAAATTATTTTGTTTTACAGCACATTATCGCACAAAATTAAATTTTACATTTGACACAGCTTTAGCTACACAAAAAGCTTTAGCTAGACTAAGAGAAGGTTTTATAAAACAACAAGAAGGAACCGATAAAATCGAAGATGAAAAAATAAAAGAATATGAACACAAATTTTTGGGTAGCATAAATGATGACTTAAATATGCCAGCTGCTATGGGAATTGTATGGGAATTAGTGCGTAGCCAAAAACAGTCAAATCAAATAGCACAATTGTTATTAAAATTTGACGAAGTACTAGGGTTAGACTTAAAAAATAGCAAACAATATTTAGCTCAAAATAAAAATATAGAATTACCAGAAGAAATACAAAAATTATTAGAACAAAGAAAACAAGCAAGAGCCGATAAAAATTGGAATTTATCAGATGAAATAAGAGATATTTTAAAACAAAAAGGGTATACTGTTAAAGATACCAAAGAAGGGATGACAGTAGAAAAACAATAACATAACAATAGAAAAGAGGGAAAAAAGTGGAAGAAGAAAGCAAAATGTCATTTTGGAAAAAAATTAAAACAAGCATATTAGGCCTAGAAGAATATCAAAAATTAGCGCTGCAAAAGGTAACAAAAGCAATTACTTACCTAGCAATTTTAATGTTAATTTTTGCTTTCTTTGTAACACTTAGTATTACGTATCGTTTTCACAAAGTTACGCAAGAGGTTGCAGATTATATAGAAAATAATATACAAACTTTAGAGTTTCAACAAGGGCAGCTTTTGATTGCAGCAAAGGACAAGCCTAAGCAAGAACCAATTATAATAGAGGAAGAAAACTACTTAAATGGGCAAATTATTATAGATACCAATACTTTAACACAAGAACAAATTAATTCTTATAAAGAACAAATTAAAAACTATGCCAATGGTATTATTATAGTAAAAGATGCCATTTATTTTAAAGTAAATGGCATTGGACCAGAAACATCTATTTCTTTAACAGATATTAGTAACCAATTTAATATTGTAAACATACAAAAAAGTGATATTATAAACTTTTTAAGAGGAAATCAAATTTATCAATTTTATGTAGCATTTTTTATTGCACTTTATATTGGAATATTTATCAATTTTTTAGCAACCACATTACTAGATGTTATTTTATATTCTGCAATTGCTTATATAGTAGGTATATGCACACATATTAGACTAAGATATATAGCAGCTTATAATATAGCAGCTTATAGTTTAACACTGCCTATCTTATTAAATATAGTATATGCAGTACTAAATATTTTAACTGGTTATACCATTAGTTATTTTGATATTATGTATATGGCAATTTCATGTATTTATATCATTACAGCTATATTAATGATGAAAGCAGACATCATTAAAAGACAAATGGAACTTTCTAAAATAATAGCAGAGCAAGAAAAGGTAAAACAAGAAATTGCAAGAAAAGAACTAGAGAAAAAAGAAGAGGAAGAAAAAGAAAGATTACGTAAAGAAGACGAAAAGAAAAGACAAGAAGAAAAGGAAAAAGAGGGAAAGTCAAAAGAAGAGAAAAATGGTAATAAGCTACCAAAAGGAAAGCAAGAGCCAGAGCCACAAGCTAATATAGGCTTTGAAAAATAGTGCAAAACTGAGAAAGGAATGGAAAAAGATGAGTGAACAAAAAGACCCCAAAAAGAAAAAACAAAAAAATGATATGATTTATTGTTTAATTGCAACAATCATATTACTAATTATGATTGTAATAGCTGCAATTTTTATCATTAATAATGGCAAAGACAAAGCAGATAACAAAATTGCTTATACAGACTTAATTAAACAAATAGATGAAGGAACTGTTGAAAAGGTAGAAATGACTGTAAACAGTACTTCTATTAAAGTAAAACTAAAAGGACAAGAAGAAGAAAAAAGAGCCATTATTCCAAGTACACAAGCTTTTGTAGAATTAATACAAGAAAAAAAATTAGAAGGTAATATCATTGAATTAGAACAAAAAGAGCAAAATGTTATTTTTATCATTATGCAATATATGTTTTCATTATTACCAACCATTTTAATTGTTGTTTTATTCATTTTCCTAATGAAAATGCAAGGCTTAGGAGATAAAGGAAAAGTATATGATGCAGAAACCACAAAGTCTAAAATAAAATTTGATGATGTAGCAGGCTTAGAGGAAGAAAAAGGAGAAATGCTAGAGATAGTAGACTTTTTAAAGAATCCTAAGAAATTTTATGAAATGGGTGCTAAAATTCCAAGAGGCGTGTTACTTTGTGGTAAGCCAGGAACAGGTAAAACTTTAATTGCAAAAGCTATTGCAGGAGAGGCAAATGTACCATTTATTTCTATGAGTGGTTCGGAATTTATAGAGATGTTTGCAGGCTTAGGAGCATCTAGAGTAAGAAAACTATTTGAAAAAGCAAAAAAAATAGCGCCATGTATTATATTTATAGATGAAATAGATGCCATAGGTTCTAGAAGAACAAGCGGTAGTGGAGCAGAAACTGAAAATAACCAAACACTAAACCAATTACTAGTAGAAATGGATGGGTTTGATACAGAAGCTACCATTATAGTTTTAGCTGCAACTAATAGACCAGAAATGTTAGATAAAGCTTTATTAAGACCAGGTAGATTTGATAGACAAATTACAATAGCACTTCCAGACATACAAGGAAGAGAAGAAATTTTGAAAATTCACGCCAAAGGCAAAAAGATGGAAGAAGATGTGGACTTAAGAGATATAGCAGGTGATACAGCAGGTTTTACAGGAGCAGAACTAGCTAATATTTTAAATGAGGCAGCTATTATTGCAACCATTGAAAAACATGAGGCAATTACACATGATGATATAGAAAATGCCATTAAAAAAGTAACAGTGGGCTTAGAAAGACAAAGTAGAGTTGTACCAGAAAAAGACAAAAAATTAACTGCTTTCCATGAAGCAGGTCATGCCATTGTAAGTAGCCAGCTAGAAACACAAAAAGACATTAAAGAGGTTTCTATTATACCACGTGGTATAGCAGGTGGATACACTATGTATAAAACCAATGAAGATAAATATTATATTTCAAAAACAGAAATGGAAGAAAAGCTAATTGCACTGCTTGGTGGACGAGCTGCTGAAAAAGTAGCACTAAATGATATTTCAACAGGAGCAAGTAATGACATAGAAGTAGACACTCAAATTGCAAAAGATATGATTACAAAATATGGTATGAGTGAAAACTTAGGTCCAATTTCTATTAACACAGAAAAAGACCCATATGAATTACAACTACTTGGTGATAAATTTGGTGATGCTATTGGAGCAGAAGTTAAAATTATGTTAGATAATGCTTATGTAAAAGCACAAACGATTCTAACTAATAACATGGACAAACTAAACAAGGTAGCACAAGTTTTAATAGAAAAAGAAGTTATTTCTAGTGAAGAATTTGAAGAAATAATAAAATAGATAAATAAATAGGAAAGTAGTTACAACTTTCCTATTTTATTTAGTCCTATTAATTTACCATTTAAATATTGAACACAGCCAGCAGGAGTAGAAAAATTAAATTTGATAGAATAACTACAAAGTTGCTGCACACAATAGCCAAATTTTTTATTTATTTGGCCATTTCCATATTTACCGGTCGCCTAAAATAGGGTAACCAATATGAGCCAAATGGCTACGTATTTGATGTGTTCTACCAGTATGCAATGTAACATCTAAGATACTGGTATTTTCTTTTTTATTTTCTGCTATTACAAGATAGGAGGTAATAATTTTTTCATATCCTTTTTTAGGAGTATCAGAAATATATACCAAAGACTTTTTGGCATCTTTAAATAAATAAGCTGTTAAAGTGACTTGTTTTTTAGTAGGAATCCCAACTACTTGGGCATGATAATGTTTTTCAATTTCATGATGTTTAAATTTATCTAATAAAATGCATAAAGATTCTTCATTTTTAGCAAATAAAACAAGTCCTGTTGTATTTCTATCTAAACGATGACAAGGTGCTACAAAAATACGATTTTCCTTAGTAATATCATTGCTATAGAGATTTTTATAATATTGCATTAAAGCAGTTGTTAAAGAATGTTCACCAGTAACCTCAATGCCAACAGGTTTGTTTATAATAGCAATATTTTCATCCTCATATACAATGCAAATTGCTATATTAGTCTTTTGGTACAACTGTTCCTCTGTCAGGTATATTCTAACAACATCACCAACATGCAAAATAGTATCTTGACTTATCTTAATATCATTAATACGAATATCCTTTTTACGAAATGTTTTGTAAAGTGTATTTAAGGAAAGTCCATCAAAAGTATCTAATAAAAAACTACTCAATTTTTTTTCATTATATTTATTATTTACAACTATTTCCTTCATAAGGCTAAGTATATAACAAATAAAAAAACATGTCAAATAGCAGTTTGGCATAAGGGTATAAAAATGAGAGAAAAGAATAAATAGTAACCAAAAATAAA